>DASXSR010000107.1:0-4494 GCA_036505875.1 Blastocatellia bacterium
GTTGTTCCTGCGTGCGCTATCAGTTCCGAAGGCAGGATAGTGATCAGGTAAGGCCAGTGTGCAATGTTTTGATACGTCTCGTCGCGATTGGAGACTTCGGTGGGTCCGGTTCTCTATCGGTCTGCTGCTCGTTAATCGGCTAGTGCACCGAAGCCGTAGTCAACGTATACACCGCAAACGACGCCAGCCAATGCTCACCGACATAGTCTCCGCTCGCTACATGCGCAAGCGCGTCTTTGCAGTGCGCGGCCGCCGCGTGTGAAAGAACCCTGCGAGCAGGATCGCTGGACAGCAACGCTGACGAGATAAGCTTCGTTGACGTTTGCGCCGGCAGCGATCAACGCCTCGATGATGCCAATGTGGTCATGCCGAGGCTCGTTGATGGCTGACCACACCGTGCAATCGAGAACGGTTCCGCCATACATATTCCTCTGTTCGAGCGGGGCCTTTCGTTCAATCAGCAGTTTTACTGTATCCAGGTTTCCGCGATTCGCTGCCCAGTGAAATGCAGCTAGGTCTGTGCCAATTCCGGCCGCAGGGTCGACTCCTTTATCCAGCAGGAATTCGGCTATGTTTGTCCGACCAAGAAAACAAGCGCAGCTGAGCGCCTCGGCCAACGCCTCCGACTCGTGCTCGAAGTAACCCATCTCATACCACTCGATGATGCGACATCGCTCACCTTCGCGCGATGGGTCTTCATAGAACAACGGTTCTGACCAGGAGAAATCTCCGCGCTCGATTCTTCTGAGCGCGTCTCGCCGTGCGGGGTCATCAAACATTGCGATCTCCTCTGCGCCTCTGCTTTATTTCTTCTTCGGCACCGCTTCCATCAGTAACGCGAGCGCTCTTCTGAAGGCCCTCGTTCCCTCCGCACTGCCTCGATAATGACCGAGCCTCACGACAACCAGATCGTGCGAAGGGATGATCATCGTCCACTGCCCGCCCGCGCCCGCCATGTAATAAGCTTCTTTGGGCACAGGATACCCGCCGTCGCCGTTGATCCAAAAGAAGGCGCCATAGACCGGGCGCTTGTCGGCTTCCCAGGCAGGCGCAAGCGTGCTCACGAACTTCGCGAATCCTTCGGGCAATATACGCTCGCCGTTCCATACGCCGTCCTGAAGATACAAATTGCCGAGGCGCGCCCAATCGCGCCCCGACGCGAACTCATATCCTTGCGTGAGGAAGTTTCCATACGGGTCCGTTTCCATCACCATCGTTCGAATGCCAATCTTGTCAAACAGGGCGCGCCGCGGGAACGACAGATACTCTTCTCCGCGCTTCTCGACCGCAAGACGAATCAGATAGTTGATCAGCACCGGATCACAATTGCGATAGCGGCCCACAGTGTTTGGCGGCCACTGCTGCGGCCGCGTCGCCGCGTAGTGAAACGAGTTGACGCCGCCGGTATAAAAATACACGTGATCTGGATAACCGAGTTTCGGATCGTAATCAGGATCCTGCGGCGCGCGTATTCGTAACCCGCTGGACATGTGCATTATGTCGGCGATCCGAATCTTGGCGCGCGGATCGCCCTCAGTTTGCCACTCCGGTATGGGCGCCGGCTGCCACAGATCATAGATGCCTTGCTTGACCAGGATTCCCATCAGCGTGGCCGTGAGGCTTTTGCCCATCGACCAGCTTTCTAGCGGCGTTCGCGCGTTGACCCCCTCGCCGTAACGCTCCGCGAGGAGCCGGCCCTTCCACGTGACCACGAATGCAGCAGTCATCCCCGAAGGCGGATCAAAGGCCGCGTCGACGGCCTGCTTAACCTTAGTACCGTTTATTTCCGGCGGCAGGGGATCTTTGGGCAGCACATCGCCCATCGGCCACTGCTGCGTTGAGGCGTCGGGCAGTTTGGTCTTGACGCCAACGGGTTTGAAATACACCGAGTCCTTGCCGGTCGGAAGCGTCACGCAGCCCTGGTCGCCAAGGTATTTGGCCACGCGCTTCACCCCGTTGGGGAGCGTGACGGTCACTGTCTTGTTTGTGCGATCGATGGCGGGCTTACCCAGCTTAGCACGTTGCTCGAAAGGTGCGGTGAAGCCTCCGACATTTCTTGCGGCGATGTCGGGATCGAGTCCTGTGATGAACACCGCCGAGCACATGATTTTGGCAAAGCCCGCGGCGTGATGTTCAAGCGGATCGCCGGGCGGCGGCACGTAAGGCGTGTTCAGCTCGAGTGATTTCGCTCGCGCAATCAGCGCGTCGCGCGCAGAGTTCTGATTCTGCGCCTGCGCGGCGGGACTCAAGCTCGTTAGCTGTGTGGTGGTTAGTGTTGATGCGCCTGACAAAACGAACGCCAGAAGCAGCGCAGTCACTAGCGCGTGAGTTCTCATTGCTCGCCTCCAGAGTCGTATTTTTAGATACCACCTCGATCAGAACCCAGGAATGGGCGCGAAGTTTCTTTAAGGTGCAGCCTTGATCGACCTCTTTACGATTTTATTTAGTGTGTCGCTCAGTTTGATTATGCAGTCCAGCTCGCGACTCGCTTTCAACCGAAGCGCAGCGTCGTTGGGCGAGCTGAGGCGAAAAATCGGACTGCCGAGGAAGCGGTCAATCAAGCCGCTCAGCTCTACCAGCATCGGAGCGAGCCGATCCGAGCGCTCTTCGTACTGAATCTTCTCGCCCTTGTCTACAAGTTGAAGCAGCACGACGCTGTTCTTGATTCGACTGGCGCGATTCTTGAGATCGCCTGTCGCGTCAAAAAGCACCTTGAAGTCTAAAGACACTGCAGTCGATTGGGGAACGATCTTCTCGGCGTTGATCGAGTACAGCTTTGAAAAGTCTTCGCTCAATTGAGCATCTCGTCTCCTGCGGACAAACGCTGCCTGGTCCTCGTCTTCAGCGACGGATATGAGCCCCAGTTCGCGGGCTCGCTGGCTCATCGACTCGACCATCGCCCGGAACCGTGGGTTGGCCGCCGGATCAACAGGCTGCTTCTCGGGCCTCTGTTGCTGCCTGGCGAGAAGCGATGGCGGCATCAAAGCCAATACAACAAGAAGAATAGCGATGCCTGATTTACGAGACCGACGCGAGTGTTTCATAGCGCGCCTCCTTCCGGCGATACCGGATTCCAACGCGGCGAACGCTGCGGACAAATCTTATCTGATTTATGATTTGAGTTGAAGCGAAGTCCGCACGTTTTCACCGCCGCTTTGGCGGCTCGAGACGAGGCGGACTCGCTTGACATCATCTCCGGTTTGGCTAAGTCTCCTAGCTATGATCCGAACAAATTCGGACAGCCACAAGAACCGATTGCGCGTTTGGTTTGTCATCTTCATTTTCGCTATATTCGCTGTTCGCGTGACCTCGACGACTTCTGCCGAGCAAGCGCCCAAACAAGATTATTTGGTTTATGTCGTTTGCGAGTCGGCCGACAAGATCGCCTTGATTCGATTCGGTCCCAAAGGCGCGCGAGTCGACAAGCTCATCAGTACCGGCTCGATGCCAAGCGACCTCAACGGGCCTCACGGCGTAGTCGTCTCGCCCGACAAACAGTTCTACTACGTGTCACTCGGTCACGGGCGCCCCTTCGGCTCAGTTTGGAAATACTCGACAAGCGACGACAGCGTGCTGGGCAAGGTAACACTCGGTTACTTCCCCGCAACAATGGATATTTCCAGCGACGGCGGATTGCTTTACGTCGTGAATTTCAACCTTCACGGCGATATGGTTCCATCGTCAGTCTCGATAGTCGCCACCGAACAGATGATCGAAGTCGCGCGCGTCCCGACTTGCACCATGCCTCACGGCTCCCGAATCAACCCCCAAGGCGCGAAGCAGTACTCAGCCTGCATGATGGATGACTTATTGGTAGAGATCGATACAAACACGCTGAAAGTCTCACGTCACTTCGTCGTGACAAAAGGAAAAGAGATTGGGATGAGCGGCTCGCCCGGATCTCACTCGATGAGCGAGCACGCGACGCACGACACGGGCGGTCACGGATTGGAGCCGCCCAAACCCGGCGACACTTCTTGCTCGCCGACTTGGGCTCAGCCTTCGGCAGATGGAAAATCTGTCTTCGTAGCTTGCAACAAGTCAGACGAAATCGTAGAAATCGACGCCGCGAGCTGGAAGGTTACTCGGAGAATCGCCGCTCGCCCTGGCGTCTACAATCTCGCGGTAAGCAAAGACGGCAAGCTCATCGCGACCAACAAGCGCGACCAGTCAGTCTCGGTCTACGACGCGAAGTCAGGCCGCGAGCTTGCGCGAATTCCAACAAAGCGCCGCGTCATCCACGGGGCGGTAGTCTCGCCCGATAATCGCTATGCATTCATCTCTGTCGAAGGCATAGGCTCGGAACCGGGAACGGTGGAAGTGATTGACTTGGCTTCTCTGAAAACGGTGGCGACGGTGGACCTGCCTGAACAAGCAGCAGGTATTGATTTCTTCAGGATGGAACCTGCCAAGTGAAAAGTCTATCAGTTATCTCTGGGGCTTACGTGCTTGCCCTTACTAGCGGATTGTTTGTGTGAATTAGACTCTTTGTCC
>DASXSR010000108.1:0-40771 GCA_036505875.1 Blastocatellia bacterium
GCTCAAGCTTGCTCTCAATGATTTGAGCGGCAAAGGAAAGATCTGGATCGAGAGGCCGTTCGCAGTCGAGCCAGGTAACAAATATCGCGTAAGTTTGGACTACGCTTTCTCGTCGAGTAACTCAAATCCCAGGTACTTCCAAATAATAACCGGTGTATTCAGATCTCCTCCGATGACCGCCGATGATCTGTCTTCTGCTTACGAGGATGACCCAACTCCCCTGGCGCGATGGGTGCACAAGAGTTACGAGCTCGCGATCAAGTCCAAAAAGAGCAGCACCTTGTATCTCGTGATTGGAGTCTTGGCCACAGAGCAGAAGTACCAGGAATACTTTGTGGATAGTGTTTGCGTCACGTTGACGAAGAGATAGCGGCATGCATAGCAGACTTCAAAGATCGTTATTTGAGAGTTACGAATTACCCTTCGCCGGGTAAGGCTTCTTGGCATACTGTGCCGCCAGCTTGTGCGAATCGAAGACGTTCTCGCGCTTGAGCACCACCTGATACTCAGCCATCGCCTCTTCACGTTTTCCAAGCGCGTCCAGCGCCTCTCCCGCGTGAAGGTGCGCCAGTGAAACCAGACTCGCGTCGGATTTCACCCAGCGTTCCACTTCCTTAAAACGCGCGACGGCGATCTGGTAGTCTCGTTTATTCTGAAGCGCCTGGCCCCATTGATAGTTCACAAAGTCAATCGCCTCGCCGGCAACTCGATTGTCCTTCAACAAATCAGAAAAAACGCGAGCGCCTTCGTCCGCGCGGTTCATCTTGTACAGCATCGAGGCCCGCTCAACTCCGAAGAGATAATTGCGCGCATACTTGTTTGACAAGTAGCTGATTATCTCAAGCGCGCGTTCGGGTTGATTCTCTCGGTTGTAGACGCCAAGCAGCAGAACCCGCGCATCATCCGCGGCGTACTTTCCGCGCTTCGTCACAAGCTCGAGATGCTCGATGCCTTTGGCCTTCGATCCTTTGAGTCCGGCAAACCGCGCGAGCAATCGCCAGCCAAACGGCAGGCTGTCGATCACGTATTCGTAGAGGCCGATGCTCAGATATGCGTCCACGTAATTAGGGTCGAGCTTGACGACTTGCCGCTGAATTTGAATTGCCTCGTTTGCGTCGCCGATCGCGCGCGTAAAACTCCGTTTGGCCGAGCTGCCGTAGGCCGCTCTGATGCCCAATGCGGCCGCCTGATAATAAAGCGCCTCGACGTCTTTGGAGTCTTTCAACAACTTCGCTTTGGTGGCCGCGAGCGCTTGTCGGATCAAATCGTTGAACTCGCGATCGAGCTTTGAATCTATCTTGTCCTCAGCCGATGTCTGTACGTAGAAGGATTCCCCTGCGTAAAGCGAAGTGCTCAAGCGTCGGACTCGATACAAGAATTCGAGCCAGATGTTGTTGGCGAGATAAACATAACCGGCGGGATGTTCAGGCGCGAGCCTGGTCATTTGCGCAAACCGCTCTCGTGCAGTTTTGTAGTCGAGGTTGTAGAGGGCATCGAAGCCCTCGATTCGCAGTTGATCAAAATCTGAAGTCTTCGTCGGGCTGTCGGCGTGTTGTGCTGTTGCCGCTCGCAAGGCTGCGATCGAATGCGAGAGCAATAGTGATGTTATTAAGATTCTAGTTAACACAATCATTCATTCCTCCCATTAAATCTGTGTCAAAGCTCAGCAACAACTCCGACAGAAGTTGAATGTTTGTGGAGTCCCTGGTGAGACTGCTCCAACTCCGCGGTGGTTGAGGCTTACGGCCTCAACAGAAACCTTACAGACTGAAGTCTGTGCTACTCCGGAACTATGAGCGAAAGCGCGTCCGGTACGATGTCAAAGGTCATAGGCAGCGGGCCGATCAACTCGCCATCCGCCTCCACCCAAGGCTCGCGCGCCGAGTTGGCTTTGATATGTTTTGCCTTGACCAGCGAAGCCCCACAGGTTTCCGGCTTCCCGCGGATGCATGCGCCAACGGCTCGCACGTAAGCGAAGTTGTTAGCGAGCCGCGGCAGGATGAAAACTTCGAACCACGGCTCCTCGAGCTTCGCGCCCGGGGTTATCGTCAGCCCTCCTCCATAACCCTTGCCGTTACCGATCAGCGTAAAGACGCTTTCATGGCTGCGCCCGTCAACTTCGACCGTGAATGGCTCGGCTTGCCAGGTGAACAGATGCCTGATTCCCTCAACCCAGTAAGCGAACTCACCTGTTCGACGTTTGAGTCTAATGTTGACCTTGCGCGCGACCGAAGCGTCCAGGCCGATGCCCGCCATCATTATGAAGTAACGAGATAGGGGTTGGCCGCTGGTGGTTGGGGGCTGGTCACCAATCCCCGACCCCCCACCCCCAACCCTCGTCGCAAGTCCGAGCGCGACGCGGCGCGACTTGCCCGCAGCGACCATTTCGGCAAGTCCGGCGATGTCGGACGGGACACCCAGATCGATTGCGACGACGTTTGCGGTGCCGCCCGGCCACACCGCGAGCGATGCCTGACTGCCTGCCATTCCCTGAAGAACCTCGTTTAGCGTGCCGTCTCCACCGTAGCTGATGATGATGTCGGCGCCACCGGCTGTCGCCTCCCGCGCGAGCCGCGTTGCGTCATCCGGGCCAGCGGTGGGTCGCGCCTCAACGTCGAGTCCGCACCCTTCCAGAAGACGAGACATCTTCTGAACGTTTTCGGCCCGTCGGGCCGGTCGACCCGACATCGGGTTGTAAATTATTGTTGCTCGCCTCCGAGTCATCGCGCGCCGAGTAGACTAGAGCAATCAGCATGCCGCTTCAGAGCAGGCATTTGTATTCTAAGAAGTTGCCTTTTTGAACAGCAAGGGGCGTAGCTACGCAGCATTTCCGCGACGATTGGCGAAATTGATATGCGCTTGCAAAACTATTTTGACTTCTCAGCCTTAAAAACCAGGAACACCGGCACGCGCATCGCCTCATTGTAGCGACTCGCATTCTTCGCCGCGAATTCAGGAGGCGGGGCTGGTTCGATCAGCTCGATAATCGCGAGGCCCGCAGCCGAAACCGCGTCGAAGTATTCGGTAATAGTGTGATGGTAGCAGAGAATCTGCCGGCCTTGTTTCTTGACCTCGCCGAAGCCCAGCCACGGAGTCTCGATGCATCTCAACTGCGGACCGAAATACCAAGCCTCCCATGGATCAGGTCCTTCTAATTCATCGGAACTCGCCAGCGGGAACCGCGATGTTGACATCGGATGCAATACGCTTGCGACCAGCCTTCCTCCTGGCTTCATCACTCGCTGGATTTCATTCATCAACGGGCCGAGACTCTCGACATAATGCAGCGCAGTGCCCGTGAACACGGCATCAAACTCGCCCTGGCTGAATGGCAGCGGTTCGATAATGTCCGCGACGCGAAAGTCGGCTTGAACGCTTCGTGCTCGCGCCCGTTCGCGCGCAAGCGAAATCATCGTTTGGGACAGATCAAGCCCCACCACTTGTGCGCCATGTTCGACGAAGACCACCGAGTAGGTTCCCGAGCCGCAACCCAAGTCGAGCAATCGCTGCCCCGCCAGGTTTCCGATCAAACGCTCAACTGCCGGGCGCTCGACATTCTCAGCGAAAGAGTCCTCCGCAGTTGTAAATCGGTCGAAGGCTTCGCCGCACGCGTTCCAGGTTGCTTTCACATCAAGGTGCATAAGAAGTGATGAGTGATGCGTGATTCGTGAGGAGCGATGTGTGGTGCGTGATGTGTGACCAGTGATGCCTGACCGAAACCTCGCGGATCACGTTTCACGAATCACGTTTCACGAATCACGTTTCACGAACCACGGATCAGACATCACTCGTCATTCAATTCTGTAGTTCGGCGCTTCCTTGGTGATGATCACGTCGTGGACATGGCTCTCTCGCAATCCCGCCGACGTTACGCGGATGAACCGCGACTTTTCGTGAAGCTCGCTGATCGTACGACAGCCGGTGTAACCCATCCCGGCCCGAAGTCCTCCGACGAGCTGATGCACTAACGAAGCGAGCGGCCCTTTGTGCGGCACTCGACCTTCGATTCCTTCGGGGACGAGCTTTACCATTTGAAACTCGCTGCCTTGACCGTAGCGGTCACGGCTGCCTTCTTTCATCGCCGAAATCGAACCCATCCCGCGATAAGCTTTGAACGAGCGGCCTTGAAAGAGAATAATCTCGCCCGGACTTTCGTCTGTTCCCGCAAACAACGACCCGATCATCACCGAGTCCGCGCCCGCTGCGATCGCTTTGCTGATGTCACCAGAGTACTTAATGCCGCCATCCGCAATAACCGGAACACCCGACCCGCGTGCTGCGCGGGCGCATTCCAATATGGCGGTGATCTGAGGCACGCCCGCTCCGCTGACCACGCGAGTTGTGCAAATCGACCCGGGTCCCATGCCTGCCTTTATTGCGTCGACGCCGGCAGAAATGAGGTCGCGGCTCGCTTCGGCGGTTGCGATGTTGCCGGCCACGAGATCGATCTCCGGGAAGCGGCCCTTTATCTTCTTTGCAGCAGCGATTACACCTTCGGTGTGACCGTGAGCGGTGTCAATCACCAGCGCGTCCACTCGCGCGCGGACCAGCTCTTCGGCGCGCTCGAGGAAGTCGCCGCCAGCGCCGGTTGCCGCGGCAACCCGCAAACGGCCCAGGTCGTCCTTGGCCGCAAGCGGATACTTGATCGCTTTCTGAATGTCCTTTACCGTGATCAAACCCTTGAGCCGGTAGTTGTCATCGACAACTAGAAGCTTCTCGACCCGATGACGTTGAAGGATCGCCTTTGCTTCGTTGAGCGTGGTGCCGACCGGGACCGTGATCAAGTTCTCTTTAGTCATCACCTCGCTGATAGGCAGGTCCAGCCGCGTCTCAAACCGTAGATCGCGATTGGTCAGAATGCCCACGAGATGACCATTTTCCTCGACGATCGGCACACCGGAGATGCGATAGCGCTCCATCACCTCCACCGCGTCCGAGATGCGGCGGTCGGGAGTCATTGTCACCGGATCGACTATCATTCCCGACTCGCTCCGCTTGACCTTGTCTACTTCGTCGCGCTGAGTTTCAATCGATAGATTCCTGTGGATGACGCCGATTCCGCCCTGCTGAGCGATCGCTATCGCGAGATGCGATTCGGTGACTGTGTCCATCGCGGCGGACGAGATCGGAATATTCAGAGGAATGTTGCGGGTGAAGCGGGTCGTCGTATCGGCTTCTGTCGGCAGAACTCCGCTGCGCGCGGGAACAAGGGAAACGTCGTCGAATGTGAGAGCTTCGGGAATATCGGATGCCAGCATCTTGTTACCTCGTGGAAGACTGCGCGGCTGATGCTGGCCAACTTGCCTGACCAGCTTCAGAGGCTATCAAAACGAACTGATGAAATGCAAGCCGAAGCTCAACTTGCTCGTCAATCTGAAAACATGAATAATTCCTATTCAGCTTCTTCTCGCGCGCCGCACTTCCAACAGCGGCGCGCGGTTTGTTCTGCAACGTATGAGATCACTGACTCTCATCCTCGCGACGATCTTGTTTACCGCTGCGTGCGAGCCTTCACCTCAAACGCCAACGGCAGGAAAGCAGAGTTACCCCGCGGTGATAAAGGATTCAGCCGACCGCAGGGCCGCCGCGGAACGCGAGTGGAGGCGGATGCTTGACTCGTACGGCGTGGCGCAAACGCCGCCCGACCTGTATCCAATAATAAACACGCCGCGCTCGCTGCTGGGTGTTTCCGGCGGCATTAAGCTGCTGACCTACAAGCCGGAACGCGGAAATGAAGTATTTGCACTGCGAGAAGCTGTCAAGTCATTCATAGATCGCTGGCGCGAGCTGCTGGGAGTTGATCCGACGACCATATCGCTGGTCAGCTCGGACCAGTCGGGCGATAGCCAGCGCCTAACTTTTCGACAGGGCAACTATGCCTATCCGGTGGCTGGCAACTTTGGCGAACTGGTGACGGTGATCTCTGCGGATGGAAGACTCATTCAGCTCGACGATAGGTTTGTTCCGATTGTTGAGCTGCCGCTGAAACCTTCCATCGAGCGAGATATTGCCGCCAAGAAAGTCGTCGGAAGAACTTTCAGCTACAACGATGCAGCCGGCCGCGAACAAAGAACTCAGATCGGCGCGCCCGCAGAAGTGGTCGTAAAACGATTGGTCATTCTTCCAATCGAGAAGGGGGATGCGATCGAAGTCCACCTGGCGTGGGAGTTGGTAGCCGGAAAGTCTCTCTCGTGGACTGTGTATATGGATGCAATCACCGGCGACGAGATAAGGGTCGTGCAGAACTTTCAAACGTAGATTGAGGATAGGGGTTGGAGATGCGGCCCACATTATGGAAACAATAATTGCACGTGATACGGATGTGCTTCGTGAATACCTGGCGGCGCTCGACGCGCGCGAGCGAGGATTGTCGCCTTTTGCCAAACTGGCAGCCACCATCAAGCTCGCTCGCTTGCGGCGAGAGCTGGCGACCGCTGAGCTGGAAGCAACCGACGAAGACTTCACGGCGCTCCGCCGCGAAATAGACGAACGCCTCGACCGCTCCCTGCCGCGCCGATTTCAGGCCAGACCTTGGGGCGCGCGTGTATCTGTGTTCCTGGCGCTCGTCGTCGGTCAACTGCTGGCGCTCGCACTTATTTGGTTGCTCACAGCCTTATTTGTCCGATTCGCTCCCGTCCCGAAGCAATGGAATCCAGTCTTACCGCATGAGCAGCCGCCGTTCCTTTTTGCATTCATCTTCCTTTTCTTTTTTGCCACACCAGCGCTTGCCTTGTTAATTGCGTTTGGCGGTCGGTACTTTCGCGCGTGGCGGATCACCCTCCCGGCGACGCTTGCGATATTTGCGCTGTCGGCGCTGGCAACTTTTCTGGTGGTGCGCGACAAAGAGAAGAACAACCCGGTACGCCATGTCAGCTCTGCAGGCCAACTCATGAAAGAGCGTGAAGTGAGCGCCGCGAGCTACGATGATTGGGTTAGTGCAAATTGGCTGATGAAAGACGGAAAGTTCAAACGCGATTACGAAAGTTATCTTCGAAATGGACCCGGCCGTTGGATCACCTCGCGATTCAATTCCGCGGACGACTCGGCGTGGTCCGGCTCGCTCCCGATAATCGGTGAATATCTGGATGGCGGACAGGACGTCAACGGCTTTCGCGACTGGCTAAAATATTATCTCGATCGCAATCGAATTTACTCCGAAGACCGAATCGACGAAGAAGCAGCCGCGCTGACCGGGCAGGCGAACCAGCGATATCTCGGTGTATGGCAAGTGGAGCCCTTTCTAAAGGAGCGCGATGAGCGTTTGTACCGCGCGTACCTCGGCTCTGTTGACGCATCGATGAAGAGATGGGGACTGGCGTGGCTAGGTCTTCTGGCGTTTGCGTTTGTTGCAGCCTACGCCGCGCGACCCACATTTTCAGTGTCAAGGCGATTGATCGGGCGGCGTTCCCGTTCCGAAGCGCTCGAAGCGCACGACTGGGAACGCTCCAGCGCATTCCCCGAGCGACTCGAGATTACGACGCCGCCGTTTTACGAAACGCCGTTCAAAGTGCTGTCGCGCGTTCACCGAGGGTTTTTGCGACTTGTAGTCTTGACTGTAGTGTTCGTGTTTGCGTTCTGGGCTGTGATCTATGCGCTAGAGCTTTCGAGCGATCATCCGAATCCGAACTCGCAGGTCGCGTTGATGCGTGGGAATCTGCCTTTCGGAGGCTCGGCTGAGCGACCACCTACAGACGCTGCGAGTCTGAACCGCGCAGGCGCGGCGACGTTGCGCGAACCGGAACGGCAATCCCCAAGTTCGGGTGAGGGACCTCTTGCGGCTCGAGTGCGCGAGCTTGAACAAACGCTCGATGAGAACGATTACCAGAGCGATAAAAAATTCAAAGCGCAATATAGGGTCATCGCGGCCCAGCGCAGTGAGCTGTACGCGTTAAAAAGCGCGACGGGTCAGCTTCAAGGCTTGCCCGAACAGCTCACCACAATCGGCTCGCGTGTAGGCGCTGCCGAAGCGCGAGCCGGCGAGGGCTTTGGTCAAGCCGAGGCCGCACGGCAAGCTGCGGAAGGCGTGCAGAAACAACTCGGCTCAAAACTGAGCGAAGTCGAGACTCGGGCGACCCGCGCCTCGGAGCAAGTCGGCAAAGTCGAAGACCAAGCTTCCGTGCTTGCGACTCGAACAGAAGCGCTCGAGAAAGAACTCGATCGTCGCGCGCGACAAATCGAAGCTCGCACTGAAGAACTCGGGGAGCGGACTGCGGGATTGAAAGAGCGCGAGGAGCGAATCGACCGACTCCAGCGAATCGCGTTCGCAGCGATATTTGGAGAGCTCAAGTCCAACGTCGACGATCTGGATCGCCGTCTCGCGTCGTCATTCTACCGCTTCCTCAGCAAAGGCGAAGCTCGGCGCGACGCCGACTCGCTTCGTCAACGAATCACTTCGCTCACGAACGAGCTACGAGCGATGAACACCGATCAAGCCAAGCAGTTCATCGAGCAACTTGATGAATTGGGCAAGCGCATGGATCAAATCTCCGAGCGCATCAAGTGAGAAACCAAGGGCGACGGGGGACCGAGAGAGTGGGCGATCCAAGCCAGTCGTCATTCTTGCAAACGAAGTCTAGTACAGACGAAGCGCGCACCGCCTCACCTTCTCGCCCCCTCACCCAATCTCGCACTCGTCTTCGAGCCATTCTCCAAATCGTCGGCGGACTCGCGCTGATAGGCGTCGTAATGGGCTGGATTGAGTTCGGCGGACCGGCGATTCTCGACAACGACGGCTACTATCACATTCGCTGGGCGGCGATGCTGCGGGAAAACTTTCCGCGCCTGCCCGCGTTCAAAGCGCTGCCGCTGACGACTCTGAACGAGCAGAACTACGTCGATCATCATTATCTGTTTCACGTTCTTCTGATTCCGTTCACTTTCGGCGATCTCAGAGTGGGCGCCAAGCTCGCCGCAGTCGTGTTTTCAAGCCTCGGGATTGCTTCCGTCTTCGCGCTGTTTGTTGCCTATCGGGTTCGATATCGATGGCTGTGGCTCGCGCCGCTTGTAGCCAGTTCCGAGCCGTTTCTCTACCGGTTTGCAATGACGCGAGCGCCGGCGCTTTCGCTCGCGCTCTTGGGCGTTGGCGCTTATCTGATCCTTAAGCGCAAGCACATTTTGGTCGGGGTGTTGTCTTTTGTCTTTGTCTGGTCGTACAGCTTGTTCCCGCTGATGCTTGGCTTTGCGATTGCGTACTCGATAGCAGTTTATCTATCGGAGCGAAAAATTGATTTATGGAGCGCGCTGTCGTCGGCGATTGGAATCGTGGCCGGGCTGGTTGTCAATCCCTACTTCCCGAAGAACCTCGCGCTGTTTCGCGAACACTTGTTGATGAAGTACGGCGGAACGTATCCGGTCGACGTCGGTGTCGAGTGGTATCCGTACGAGACCTGGATAATACTGGGCAGCAGCGCGCTGGCTTTTGCAATTTACTTCGCGGGATTGCTGGCGTTTGATTTTCGCGAGAGGGTGCGCGACGCGAAACCGTTGTTCTTCTTGATCGTGTCGGCGATGTTCTTGTTGATGGCGTTTAAGTCGCGGCGCTTCGTCGAGTACTGGCCGCCGTTCGCAGTAGCCTTCGCGGCGTTCACAATCTCGCCGAGGCTCGAACGCGTCAATTTCGCATGGTTGTCTCAAACGCGCGACCGGGTCATTGCGGCGATCGCCGCTGCGGTCGTCGCCATCGTAGCGATAGTCTGGATGGGTTGGTGTGTTTGGCAAGCTCGCCAGGACGTAAAAGAAGAGGCCGACCCGTTTGCTTATCGCGGCGCGTCCGAGTGGATCGCTCGAAACACGCCGCCCGGCTCGATGATCTTCAACACAGATTGGGACGACTTCCCGATGTTGTTTTATTACAACCCCAACAACACCTACATAGTCGGGCTCGATCCGACTTATCTTTACAATCGCGATCCCGAGTTGTGGAAGCTGTATGAGAAGATCACGCTGGGCAACGAAGACAATGCGGCGCCGCTTATTCGTGAGCGCTTCGGCGCGGAATACGTGTTCACCGACAACGAGCATCCGGACTTCATGCAAGCGGCGGAAGACAGCGGCGACTTCGAAAAGGTATACGAAGACAAGTTCACCGCGGTGCTTCGCGTTCGCAAGCCTGATGAGGCTCGCCCGAAGAATGAAGAACAGCAAGACGAGCAATAATCAGATCGGCCTTTGCCTTCTGCTAACAGCTTGCATTCACGTCGCGCGGATCCAATCCGCCTAAACTGCGCCACCAACCGTTCCCGGCGGCAGGGCCGTCTCAGTAATGACCACCACACTTTGCGAGCGGCTCGGATGCGTGATCTCGAGAGTGCCTGTCACGTCGAAAATCCAATACTTGCGCATGGCGCAGACATCGACAAAACGCGGCCTTCTCACTCCCCGAAGCTGGAATGGACCGGTCATTATTTCTTTTTTTAAGATTCAGAAGCCCATGATTCTTCATGACGCGCAGAACGAGCCAGGATTTGATGAGTTTCCCGAGGCCCTGCTTCCTGCGCGGCTTGGCAGTTACCGGCTCTCAATCAGAGGAATTCGCAGTGATGTCGACTCAGTTAAAGCTCTCGGTCAAGAGACCTCTCTTGGTGACGGCAGCGGTGTTGTTCAGTTGCGCAGGTTCGGCCTCCGCTCAAAGTTACTTTGAGTTTCTTGGCCCGGCGTACAGCGACCAGGTTAAGTACTCGCCCAAATATGGGATACCTTACAGAGACCAAGGGTTTGATCAGCCGTTGAGTCGGGGCCTTAAGAAAGCGAAGAGGCGCGGCGCTCCGGAATGGGTATTGGAAGAGATTGGCATCTTCCCCGGCTCACCCGATGCGATCGGTCAATGGATAGACGAAGCGTTCGATGAAGCGCGCGCTTCTTTCCAAAAATGTGGCGGGAGGCTTGCAGACTTCGCCTCAAGCGTGACGCCTGCGAGCCTTTCGGGAGGGGTGAGCATTGAGCCGACGATTTGGTACGAGCCTGCTCTGAAAGCCATGCTTGCGGGCGCGTACTACCCCGATGTGCGGTCAATACGGGTTGTGAATATCTATTACGGGACGACCGGAGATTATCGTCACGCCCGGCTGCTGCTGGTGTGGGAAATGAAGAACCATTTCGGCACGCTTGCCGGGATACAGAGCGAGCCGTTTGCCCTCGACTGGCCCTGCTCAGCGCGCTGAAAAACAAAAATGAATCGCCACCGGCGTTGTAAGCCAATGCCGGTGGCGATTGACAGCAAGAAGCAAGAGCCCACCACCCCGATTGATTCATTTCGTAATTCAATGATTCAATCTGTGGGTGATTGGCATTACGTCTATGGCACCACCGTGCTGGGTTTTGGCAGAGTGGAACTAGAGCGATAGTTCCTTCCCGCCACTACTCCGAGCGCGAATGAGCTCGCCACTCCCGCCAGCGTTACTACACCGGCACGTCCGACGGAGATCCCGCCCGAGCGCGGCACGGCCCCGCCCGGGTTGTCTCTCGACCCGCCGACTTCTGCTACGAGCGTGGCATCGCCTGAGGCGAAAGCCTCAGCCGGGTCGTTGAAAGTGCCTGCTTCGCCTGCGAAAAGCTTCCGCGTGCTGCGAGCGGACCTTACTTCAACCTGGCCGCGAATGACCACAAATCGGACCTGCGGGTTGCCCGCCCGCATGTGCCCGTCGACCCCGGATGGCAGCCATTGAGCAACTGTCCCTCCACCGCTCATGTCTACCTGAACCGAATTGTTCGAGAACACAAGCGTGACGGTGGTGTTGGGACTAAGCTGAATGCGGCCAAGCGGACCGAGGTCAATTGTGGCATTGCCGTCTGGTCCAGTGGCGATCTTGCTCCCGCTCAGGACGGTTGCGCCGGTTGGCACCTCTTCGCCATCGATAGTGATGCGACCCGTCCCGATGAGCTTGCCCGCCGGCGCGTCAAGCCGAAGCTTGCTTACGCGTGATACGGCTTTTTCGCCGGTCGGGTTATGGTTAATGTTTGAAGCCGCAAGCGACGACAGAGTGAAGACGCTGGTTACTACCAGCGCCAGCACAGTGCTGATTGCGACTCGGTGTTTAGCTTCTCGTACTTTCATGGATCCTCCAAACGAAGGAGGGGCGGGAGAGAAAGTCTTCCCTTTCCGCCGAAGTACTTGTTAGAGGGGCAGTGAAAGAACTACAACCGCAAGCCAGCCGCGCATCACTTTGAGACGCTCACTCGCGCGATCTCCGCATTTTCTCCGCGCACGCAAAGAGTGAGACCTTCTTTGAGGTTGACTGCGTTCTGGTCGAAAGTTATTACGCCGGCAAGCCCCTCTCTGGGCTTGAGGCTGTTTTCGCTCTTGCTTTGCGCAATATGTGCCTTAATTACTTTCTTGTTTTCACCCGATCCTGATTCAAGGGACAGCCGTTGAAAGACAAGGTCGCTGCCGGTCAGGTTTTGAATCGTGTACCTTAGGTAAAGCTTTCCATCGAGCGAAAGGGCGCACCGATCGAGGGTGATTGCGATTCCTTTTGTGTCGGCGCGCGCGCTGCCGGTCCTGATTTCATGGATGCCCGTCATCATTGCGCGAATGAATCGCTGGCTGACCTCATAGCCGGCGCGCTCGGTCAACTTACTCTCTGATTCGGCCCTGCGCCGTTCTGCTTCCGACAGCATCTGGACCACGCGTCGGTCGGCGGCGCGATCGATTTGCTCGGCCTGGCGCTCTGCGTCGGAAATAATCCTGGCTGCTTCCGGCGATTGGTAGGCTCGCGCGGATGGCCGGTTCTTTTCCGCGACCACGTTCAACACGCGGCACGCTTGACTGGCAGGCACAATCAACAGATCGAAGGTGTAGACGCGCTCCGGGTTCGGGCCAATTCTCACAAACAGATTGCTGGTGCCAGAAGCTGAGACGGGCTTAATGAAGACGTCATTATCGCCGCGCTGGACGACGAAGGCGCCGTGTCCGCTCGCGGGATCGTAAAGATCGCCGCAGATTATCTCCTTCACGATATCCGGAAAAGATATTCTGGTAGTAATTCCCTGAGCGGTCTTTATCGGCACAATCTCGTCTGGACCGGGCGCGGCAGTTCTTATCAGTGTCTGCGGCCGCGCGACTGAGATTGATGTTAGAAGAACCGCCAAAGTCAGAATCGCTCTCTTGGTCATTGCTTCTTAACCTCCTGGAGTGTGAACGCGCCGTATAGGGACAGAGATTTCTTCACAGCTCAACCCGAAGCAGCAACACTCAAGCTGCATACTGCGGCACGGCCCTTTCAATCAACTCGCGCGCCCAGCCGTTTGTCTTAGTCAGACAATCCGCGCCCTCGTCGCTGAGGAACTTGACGTTGCTGTACCTGGCGTCACGATAGTCGACCACGCGCCCGCTTGATATCGCTTCGATCACTTGCCCTATTCCTTCTTCAACCCGCCAGTGCGGCGTGAAACCGAGCGTCGTGCGAATCTTGCCGAAGTCAACTCGATAGTTGCGCCGGTCGCCATCCTGGCCTAGGTCGACGGTCTCAGCCGCGGGTACGAGCTCCTGAATCAACTGGCCTATCTGACCGATCGTGAAGTTCTGTTCATCCGAACCCACATTGAATACTTGATTTTGTATTATTGAAATCGGCGCTTCCAGCACCTTGAAGACGGCGAGCGCTGCATCATCCACGTGGACGAACGGCCGCCATTGATCGCTTCCTTTGATGGTGATCTTGCCCTCAACTATCGCTTTGGCGGTCAGCAGGTTTATCACCAGGTCGAAACGAGTGCGGCCCGACAGTCCATAGATCGTGCCGAACCTCAGGATGGTCGGGGCGAAGCTCGAATCCGCCATCTCCATCAACACTCGTTCGGAGGCAATCTTGCTGCGGGCGTAAAGCGAAACCGGATTCAGAGTCGAGCGCTCGTTCAGCAGCTCGTCGCTCGCGCCGTAGACCGAGCAGGTGCTTGCGAAAATCAACCGGCTCACGCCGCAACCTTTAGCGACCTCTGCAATCATGCGCGTAGCCATCAAGTTGACTTCGATCGTCAATTCCTCGTCGAGTGCGCACGCCGGATCCCCGACAATGGCACCCAGATGAATGACTGCATCCATGCCTTGCATCGCGTCTACAACTTTGTCGACGTGCCGGAAGTCGGCCTGAACAACTTCAAGACGCGGGTGATCGAGTAGGCCTTCAATTGCCTCGGTGCCGTAAAGCAGCCGGTCGAGCAGCCGAACTCGGTAGTGGCCCTTGGCCAAGAGTTTAGGCAACAGGGCAGAACCAATGTAGCCAGCTCCGCCTATGACGAGAATGTTTCTGATCTTCCCCTTGGCTAGCGAGTCACCTTTGCGCGGCTCGTAAC
This sequence comes from Blastocatellia bacterium, assembly GCA_036505875.1. Classification (GTDB taxonomy): domain Bacteria; phylum Acidobacteriota; class Blastocatellia; order UBA7656; family UBA7656; genus Onstottus_A. Next base: position 14,290 of record DASXSR010000108.1, read on the forward strand.
GGACAACGGTTCGCCAGGCGAGTGACCATAACCGCGCGGTCATCAGCACGGCTGTGGTTATAATCCAGGCGAGAACCAGAGCGCCGCGAGGGAAGTTAATCTGCCAGTCCAGGAAGCGCGATATAAAGCCGAACAGCAGGTAAGCAAGACTTACCGCCTGAGCAACCACTAGCGCCTTGTATCGCCCGCGATAGAATCGCCCACAAGTGTAAAAGCCATTCGCCGCAAAAACCGTGAGGCAAATCGCGGTCAGAAGCCAGCCGCTGTTCAGGTAAGCGGTCAGATATTGCCACAGGATCTCCTTGTAATGCTCGCCGCGTCTCGGAGGCTCGAAAGCCACCAGCCAAGCGAACCGCAGCGCAAGAGCTACGACGACCGACGTGTTTACAAGCAGCGCATCGGCCAGTAATCGCAACAGCATCTCGCGAGTCACACGCTGACGTTCCCTCAAGATGTGTATTCGACGAGCCAGACAACCCCCACTTTGCATCAGTTCACACTCCGCAATCTAACGATGTCGCGAACGGCTTGGGTTACGCTCTGGACATCCGCGCGCGTCATACTAGGATAGAGGGGCAGCGACACAATGCGATCGAATATTGCTTCAACGTGGAGCAGGTCTCCGCGGCGATATCCAAATCGCTGCTGGTAGAAACGATGGAGGTGGACCGGGATGAAATGCACGCTGGCGCCAATGTTGCGAGCCTTTAGTTCCTCGATAAACTCGGCGCGGTCGATAGACAGGCGCTCCGGCACGAGCCGTATCACGTAAAGGTGATAGTTGTGGTTCCGATCAGAATGCCTGATCGGCCTTTCCAGCTCGGACAACCCGGCGAAGGCCTCGTCGTACATGCGCGCGTAACGCTGGCGCGTTTCGATGAACCCATCCAGACGCCTAAGCTGATGTATGCCAAGTGCCGCCTGAATATCGGTCATATTACTCTTAAAGCCGGCCTCCACCACTTCGTAGTACCAGGATCCGGCGCTGGTGTATCGCTTCCACGCGTCTCGGCTCATCCCGTGTAAGGTGAGCAGGCGCATTCGTTCTGCGAGGCGGTCGTCCGCTGTAGTATTCATTCCGCCTTCGGCAGTCGTCATATTCTTTGTTCCGTAGAAAGAGAACACCGTTACTCGTTTGATGTCCGCCGAGCCCTGAATCGCGTCAGAGCCGATCTTGCAGCCGCGATACGTGCTGCCGACAGCGTGGGCGGCATCTTCGACAACTGCGAGCCCGTGGCGCGCCGCCAACTGATAAATCGGGTCCATATCGCAAGCCTGCCCGCTGTAGTGAACGGGCATTATGGCTTTAGTGCGCGGCGTGATAGCAGATTCGATGAGCTCGGGTGTTACCGTGAAGTCATCACCCACGTCAACCAGCACGGGCCGCGCGCCGACGTGAACCACGACGTTCGCCGTCGAGCAAAACGTAAGCGCGGGCACGATGACTTCATCGCCCGGCCCGATCCCCAACGCCTCGAGCGCGATGTGCAATCCGGCAGTGCAAGAGTTGAGCGCGATTGCGTGACGACTGCCTATATACTCGCTGAAGTCGGCCTCGAATCGTTTGACCTTCGGGCCAGTGGTGACCCAGCCTGAGCGCAGCGAGTCGACTACCTCGGCGATCTCTTCTTCACCAATCGAGGGCAGCGCGAACGGCAAGAATTTTTCACGCGCGTTGCTTATTATCCTTGTTTGTGAGAGCGCTCCTGCCGGGACCAATTGTGTGGACATCATTTCCTCCCGTGAAGAGTCCGACAACCTTTAGTTTGTCAGACATCGCTAGAAAATCTTTCTGAGTGAAACACTGGAACCTGTTAGTCGGAACCCGCAGCTTTGATACAGGCAGGACGCTGGAATGTTCCTCAGCTGCGTGCCCACTTCGACAATGTCGGTCTGCTGATTTCGAAACCATTCGAGCGAGGCAAGCGTCGCAGCGCGAGCCACTCCGCGCCCGCGCGCGCGATCAGCGGTGGCAACCAGCACTATCGTTCCGATCAGCTTGCCCAAATGCGCCCTTGTATCTGGTTGCAGCTTGCACGTCACAAATCCAAGCAAGCCCTGCTCGTCTTCGGCGAGCACCACGGCATCCGCGGCAGCGCCGGCGCAGCAGTTTCGTAGCCATTCTGCGTGCAGCTCGCAGGCTCGCGATGAGTTTATGACCGGGTCCGCGTGAAACCGATCATAGACAAATGCCGTGTGCGCGAGCTCGGCCAGCGCCTCAGAATCGGCTTCTGTAGCCAATCTCAAGCTGATGCGATGTGGCCCGAGTTGGCAACTTGCGCTACTCAGATCCAGAGCGAGGGTCAATATGGCGTCGACGGTGATAAAACCAGAACTCTCAAGCAGGTGGAGCCCCGATAAGTCCGAAGCATCGAGCCGCGCGCTTACGTGTTGAATATCTCTCTGTCTGGCGTGCTCGACCGCAGTCGCGAGCAGCGCCTTCTTGATTTGATACTGCTCATCGTATGAGCCGCGCGCGACCAGGAAATCGAGACGCGCGGCCGACATTTCAAGCTGCTGGCTGTCCCACGGCAACTCGGTAAGCGAAGCCATTCCGCGTGCATCGTCGTCTGACCTCACAAGCCACGCGTCAGTATGCGTGCCCTCGAGCGTCACGGCTGCGCGAGCCAGGCAAAGCGCCGTGAGCTTATCGGCGGCCCAGTTGCTGTGCCTGGTGAATGGCTTGAAGGGCCAAGCGCCGAGCAGTGTGGCTACACGCGGCCAGTCCGACGGCGTGCAACGATCAACCTGGTATCCGGGTGTCGGCTTCATTTGAAGATTGAGTGACAAACACATCACGCCTGATGAGCACGTAGGGCAGACTCTGGAGTAAGATTACGAAGTCAAGCCATAGCGACTGGCTGCGGACGTACTCCAGGTCCAGCTGCTTGCGCCGCTCCCACGAAATGCTATTGCGACCGTTGATCTGGGCAAGGCCGGTGAGGCCGGGCTTAACCGTGAGCCTGAGCCTCTCAACCACCGTGTAGTATCGGATCTGGTCCTCTTGATCGGGGCGCGGACCGACGAGACTCATCTTGCCGCTCAGCACGTTGAAGAATTGCGGCAGCTCGTCGAGACTCGCTCGGCGCAAGAGGCGCCCGATACGGGTGACACGGGGATCATCGTGCGAATTGAACGTCGAACCGTCCGAGTTGCGCAGATCGGGAGCGCCCACGAACATCGTGCGAAACTTGTAGCAGCCGAAAACTCTTGCGTCTTTGCCTAATCGTCGTTGGCAAAATAGTGCCGGCCCTTTCGAGTCGAGCTTGATTAATAAAGCGACGACAAGAAAGAGTGGGGACAAAATGATGATGGCAAATAACGATGCGCCTACGTCCACGACGCGTTTGATAGCGGATTCAATTGCGCTCATACGTTTGACGTTCAGACTTCAAACTTCAGCTTGCGACTTCTCGAGAACGGCAACCTAAAGGGTGACCTCTGAACATACGAACCAACCTCGCGCCGCAATTCCTCGTAGAGGTTCCACTGCTCCCGAAACATCCGCTCGGCAGTGAACTGCTCAAGCACGCGCCGCCGCGCCGCTCCGGCGCAACGCCGGGTCAGTTCCGAATCAAAAGCAAACCGTGCTATCGCTCTCGCTGTGTCCTCTGGCGATCGAACCGGAACCAGCAAGCCTGTCACCTTGTGCTCGATGAGCTCAGCGTTTGGCTCGATCTCAGTAGCCACAATCGGCCTTGCCGCCGCCATCGCCTCGAGCAGCGAGATTGAAAGTCCTTCCCACAACGAGGTGGTGACAAAGATATCGAGCGCCGAAAGCAATTCGGGGACGTCTCGCCTGAACCCCAAGAACCGAACGCAGTCATCCGCGCCGAGCGATGCGCTCAACGACTCCAGGTCTGCGCGCTCGGGGCCGTCTCCTGCCAGCAGGACGACGAAGGGCTTGTCCATCAGGAGCGTTCGCAAATGTGGGATCGATCGTATGAGTGTCTCTGCGGCCTTCTGCGGCGCAAGCCGACCTGTGCTCCCGATTAGAAGACACTCCGGTGGCAAGCCCAGCTCGCCTCGGAGCTTCTCGCCTGATGCAGAACCAGACGTAATGAACGGCGATGGGTCTATGCCATTGCTGACAACAACGATCTTGTTGGCCGGCGCAAGCTTAAAGCGGCAACCCTGATTACGGGCAGCATGGCTGACGCAAATCACCCGACTAGACATCCGCGCTGCGAGGTTTTCAAGCGGCGCGTACAGCAACCGCTCGGCGAAGCTTGAGAACTCAGAGACCGGCCAGCCGTGCGCGCTGTGCAACCTGATGGGTGTGCCCGTCAAAAAGGCCGCGGCTCGGCCAATGAATCCCGGCGTAGATGTGTGAGTGTGCACAACTTCGTATCGCTGTTCGCTCATGAATCGGGACAACCGAGCCAGCGCCCGTAAGTCGGCCGCCGGGGCGATGTCACGCGGTATATAGATCGAATCGATCACGGTGACACCGGGAATCTTATTCAGCTCGGCGATTGTCTCCCGGTCGGTGCTGAGCACGTGGACCTCGCAGCCTCGCTCAATTAAGAATTCGCACCACTTCAGGATGAGGTATGTTGCGCCTCCGATCTTGGAGTCGCCTACGATTTGCAGAACTTTCACGACTGCAGCACCTGATCGTACAGCGAGAGTAATTGCTGGGCGATTATGTCCGATGAATAACTTTCGACGTCAACTCTGGCCCGGCCGGCGATCGTGTGGCGGAGTGAGGGCTCGTCGAGGAACCGCTCGATTGCTGCGGCCAGCGCTCGTGAATTATTGGGAGGGACCAACAACGCCGACTCTTCATTGCGCAGCACCTCGGCCGTGCCGTCGACTGACGTTGCCACGACCGGGCAGCCGGCGGCCATAGCTTCCAGCACGATCAGCGGCAGGCCTTCACACCGCGAAGGAAGCACCAAGAAGTCCACTTGACTAAGGAGAGACCTTACGTCGCGACGCGCGCCCAAGAATCGAACTCGCTCGCGCAAGTTCAGCGATGAGACCTGTTCCTCCAACCGTTCTCTGTCTGGCCCGTCGCCCGCAATTAAGCACAACAGGTCGTTTCGCTTGACGTGCGACAGCGCTGATATCAACACGTCGGCGCCCTTCACGCGGGACAACCGGCCTGCAAACAAGATCAGCTTCACGCTCTCGCCGCGTCGAATACGAAGCTGCGCGCGCAAGTCATTGGCGACGTCGTCGTCGCGGTTGAGACGAATAGAGTTCGGAATCATCACAGAACGAGCGGCCAGCTCAGGCAACCAGCTCGTCAGATTTTGATGAGCGGAGCAGTTGACTGCGACAACCCGTGCGTAAGGATTGTACAGAAGTCTATCGAACATCCTTGCCGCGCAGCCTAACTTTCGCCGGCGATTGTCCGCCGAGTGTTCAGTGTAGACGAGCCGCACATCGCTCATCCCGGCAGCGGCGATTGGCACGATTGCCAGTTCTGGAAACAAGTGCGCGTGCACAATTCTGTAGCCCTGCCGCAGAATCAGCTCTCTAAGTTTCGACACAACGCCCGGATCGTACTTGCCCCTGCTGGTGAGACAATGAATTTTCGCGCCCTCGAAAATCAGTTTTTCACCGAATTGTCCCAGACGATTGAGAACGCATAGCTCGAATTGATACCTACCCGACCGTTGAAGCGAGGGCCACAGATGATAGAGGACTGATTGTGCTCCCCCGAGATCAAGATTAGCGATGACATGAAGCACCCGCTCTTTCATTCTTAGAAATCCGTCGCTACGCTACCTTTCTCGCAGCGACTTGCTGTTGGTCCAGCCACTGTTGAAACATCAGCACGTTCCAGAGGTAGCCTTCCCAGTTCCGGCGACGGGTCAAATGCTCTGCCCACGTTCGGCGGATCGGCTCGGGATCAAAGAAGCTTTCTTTGAGTCGCTTTTCATCTAGCAATGCTTCGGCCCATTCTCGAAGCGGCCCTCGCAGCCATCTACCTATGGGAATGGCAAAGCCTTTTTTCGGTCGCCCACTCAATTCCTCAGGCAAGTACCGGCTCAACACTCGCCTGAGAATCCATTTGCTCACACCATTGCGATACTTCATTGACATAGGCAGTCGCCAGGCGAACTCCACTATGCGGTGATCCAAGAATGGTGCGCGACTTTCAAGGCTCGCAGTCATACTCGCGCGATCCAGCTTGACGAGTATGTCATTTGGCAGATAGCTCACGATGTCGGTGAGCATCATCCATTCGCTGAAGCCAAGAATACCTTTGGTGGATTCATCACCGGAAATGATGCCTGACAACTCTCGCGAACCTGGGACTAGAGATGCTGGCTCCTTGCAGTGTGAGATGAAACGACGATAGATTTGTTCGCGTCGTTCCAGACTTAAGACATCAGCCACGCTCTGCAGCCTATCGGCTACTGAACTGTCAGGGCGATAGCGGCTGAGCAGTCGTGAGTTGGGGCCAAACAGGTTGTTCCACGCGCTGAGAGGCACTCCTCTAATAATTCGGGCCACGCTGCGCCGCATGGCTGGAGGGAAGAGACTCATCTTGCTCCACAGCTCTTGTGCTATATGGTAGCGCGTGTAGCCGTAAAATAATTCATCCCCGCCATCGCCGGAAAGGCTTACCGTTACGTGCTGCCGCGCGAGATGGGAAACGAGAAGCGTCGGAATTTGAGATGAATCCGCGAAGGGCTCATCATAGATGGCGGCCAGCTTCGGGATCACTTCCATCGCGTCCTCGGGTGTCGCATACAACTCGGTATGCTCGGTGCCCAAGAAATCGGCAACGGTTCTGGCTTCGTCCGCTTCGTTGTAATCGCTCTCGGTAAATCCAACAGTGAAAGTCTTAACGGGTCGCGCGCTCTGCGCTTGCATCAACGCGACTATGGCAGACGAATCGACGCCGCCAGATAGAAAAGCTCCTAGCGGCACGTCGGCCACCATCTGCTGGCTGATTGTCGAGCGCAGCAAGCTATCCAGATGGTCCACAGCGTCGGTCTCGCTGCCGGTGAACGGATTGGTGGCTCCAGCGTGGGCGATTTCTCTGGCCGACCAATAAGTCGCTTCTTTCTGAGAAAGACCTTCCGCGACCCGCAAAGTGAGGATTGTGCCGGGCAATAATTTGTGGACGCCCTTATAAATCGTGTGTGGCGCTGGAATGTAGTTGTGCCGCATCAGCGTGGCCAGCGCGTTGCGGTCAATCTCGCCTCGCCAGTCCGGATGCGCCCGCAGAGCCTTCAACTCAGATCCGAACAGAAACGTCTTGCCCATCCAGCCATAATAGAGCGGCTTTTCGCCCAGCCGATCACGCACCAGATGAAGCGCACGCTCTTTTTGGTCCCATAAGGCGAAAGCAAACATGCCCACGAATCGTTTTACTGCAGCCACGATTCCCCACTGCTCGAATGACGCCAGCATCACTTCGGTATCCGAGCGCCCCCGCCAAGCGTGCCCGGCCAATTCAAGCTCTATGCGAAGCTCGCTGGCGTTATATATTTCGCCGTTGAATGAGAGGTGATAGCGCCCGCTGGATGAACGCATCGGCTGATGCCCTTCGGGGGAAAGATCAATGATCGAGAGGCGGCGATGACCAAGCGCGACCCCTGCGTCCGAATCAAACCATTGCCCTTCGTCATCCGGCCCTCTGTGGTATAGCGTTTCGGTCATCCACTTCAAAGGCTCGCGCCAAGCGAGATCGCTATTCTTCAAGCTCACGAATCCGGTTATGCCGCACATTTAAGCTGCTCTCCTTGCATTCATTGGGATTTTGGGGAGAGTAAGGCGATACGTGCCGAGGCTGTTTGTTTGAAGCGGCTCGAAATTGACATAGCGGCAAGAAGCGAGAACATCATCAGGATATAGAATTCTGTGAGGACATTGTGGCTGAAGAACCCCCACAGAAGAATGAACGCGACAAAGGGGAAGCTGATTCTGCGCGTTTCCCCGCGCGCTCGCCAGGCGGCGGCAAGCGCGATTGCGGGCAGCACGAACAGACCAAATATGCCGTGGTCAACCATCAAGTTCAGGTATTGATTGTGCGAAGACATATCGAGGCTGAACTGCTTAGAAGCCGCTACACCACGACCGACCACTGGGTTATCCGAGAACGTCTCCCAAGCCTCGCTTGCAACCGCCTTGCGCCTGGCCGTGCTTTCATCCACGCCGAAATCGCGGGCGTCGGCGAGATCTTCGATTCTATGAATCGTATCTTCGTTTAACACCCCGAGGTCCATCAGTTGTGACTGTAGTACATCCCACTGGGCGATCAGAATAATCGAAACCGCTGCCAGGACCGCGCCGCCGATCGCCAACGAGCGCTTCAGCTTGATGTCGCCCATCTTCGCGATGATCATCATCGATACGAGCCAGCTCAGCATCGGGCCCCGCGAAACCGTCAGCGCCACGCCTGCGCCCACTACCAGCGCGTACAGCAAGCGATAGCGGGGGCGTACGACGCCGATGCTGAAGATCATTCCGAGAACAAGCGCCGCGCCGCATTGAGTCGGGTTTGCGTACAGCCCTGCCGAGCGCCCAATCACCATGCTGAATGCGAGCGGCCGAAACAACTCATAGACATTTACTCCGACGGCCAGGAGCACCGCGATAAGGATCGCGCGCCGTGTCCACAGTTGCGCTATTTCGTCGGCAAATACGCAAAGCCCGATCAACAGGAACGATGATACGAGAATCCGCATGCGGACCTCTTCCCAGGCATCTTTTGACGGCGTTCCGTCTAACAGAAGCCAGACGCAAGTAATCATCACGAAGCCATAACACCACATCGCTAGCGGCGCGCGCTTGATGGTCAGGAGAAAGCGACCAGAAAGATAAAGTGGCGCGCACGCCAGCGCCAAGCCCGCGATCCAATACCACGGATTGACGGAAGCGACTTCGGGCAAGCTCAGATAGACCGCGAGGTTTGTGAAGAAAACCGCCACAATGCTTATTGCCAGAGCTAATCGATAACGCGTTCGGGTCATGCGACACCAAGAGATCGAGACGAGCGATTGAGAGCCGCTTCTGTCTGCTCCACCAGCTCCATAACTGAAAACTTCTCGACAATGCGCTGACGTGTGGTGTTTGGATTGCTGCCGTGTTTGCCACGCCTGTTCAGAGAAGCCTCGATTGCATCCTTGAGAGACCGAGGGTCCTTGGCCGGGACGACTTCGCCGGTGTTGCCGACTACCCACGCGGAATCACCTACGTTCGTAACCACGGTGGGAACTCCGCAGGCCATAGCTTCGCCGATCGCGTTGGGAAAGCCCTCGCTCGACGAAGACGACACAACCACGTCGAGCGCATTGTAGACAGCGGCCACATGGTCGCGCGCGCCGAACCAAATGACGCGCTCGGCGATTCCCAGCTCTTTGCTCAGATCCAGCAGCGATTGCTTGTACTCTTCTGGACCGTCGCCAACACAAGCGAAGCGCACGTCGCTGCGCTCTCGCGCCAGCAGCCCGGCGGCTTTCAAGAATGTTGTGTGGTCCTTTATCGGGTGAAGTCGCGCTACAAGGCCGATCAGTTTCTCGCTGGCAGCTACGCCCCATTCGCCGCGCACCTTCTGGCCGGCCTCTCGATCAGGACAGAAGCGCTCGGTATCGATGCCGTTAGGGATGACGGCGATCTTGCCTCGCGGAAAGCCATTCGCGCAGGCGTGATCGAGTCCCGCTCGCGAATTCACTATTATCAAGTCGGCGAACCTTGCCAGCAGGCACCCCGCACGATAGATGAGCCGCTCGAGCAAATCGAAGTGCGTCGGGTTAAGATCAGAGTCTCGCACTCCCCACGCCGCCAGCGAACTGGGAAACAAGAGCCGCAGCAGAACTGTCAAGATGTTCGGAAAAATTAGATAGCCGTGAAGCACGTCCGGGCTTTCCGCTCGAACGCACTTGACCAGCCTCCAAAGAAAGCCAAACACGTCCCAGCGATTGCGCTTACCAAGCAGACGCACCGCTATGCCTGCCTCTCGCAGTTCATTCTCCAACGGACCGCCGCTGTAGAACACTGCCACCGCTACGCCATGGCCGCGCCGTTTCAATCCCTTTGCCAGCGTGACCATCTGGCGCTCGGCGCCGCCGTACCTGAGAGTTCGTATCAGGAAAAGTATCTTCACGCTCTCGGGTTTGTTCGCAACCGGGCACCGGCGCTGTCGGAAAACGCTGTCGCTGCTCGTGTCCCCAGCTCTGCGTCTCGACACGTGTTCGCGCAAGAGGTCCTCCCACATTCGCATGACCTGCGCCAGCGAGAATCGCTCCGTGATGTCTGAGGCTCGCGAGCCCAATCGCATTCTTTCAGACTCGCTCGACATCAGCTTGTCCATTGCAGCGGCCAGCGCGTTCACGTCCTGGCTGGAAACCAGAAGACCATCTATGTCGTGCCTGATGATCTCCCTGGGTCCGCTGGAGCAATCAGTGCAAATCACCGGTAGGCCACAGGCCATCGCCTCGCACAGCGACATTGGAAAGCCTTCATGTCGCGAGGGCATCACGAAAATATCCGCTCGTTTGAGCGCCTCGACTGGATTCTTCACTATTCCCGGCAGGGCCACTCGTTCGTTCAGGCTGAGTTCGTTTCGCAGAGACTCAAGCTGTTTGCGAGCTAGCCCCTCGCCCAAAATGATCACTCGCCAGTCTGGATGCTTATCGGACAAACTTGCGAAGGCTCTGAGCAAGACGTCGAATCCTTTCACCGGCGCGAGCCGCCCCATGGCGACAATCGAAGGCCGATGGTCTGAGGGCTCCGTTTGCAATGCGCTAGCCGAGGGAGTCAAAACGGGATTGGGAATTATCCGAACTGGTAACCGCATTCTTTGTGAAAAGTAATCCAGCTCCCCTTTCGTCAGGACGACAAGTTCGTCGGCCATTGGATAGACCCAATCGCGAAGCTGCCTCCAGATCCAGCTCGTTGGACTTTTGGTGGGGTCAGTGCGTTCCGACACTAGAACCGGAATACCCAATCCACGCGTTGCCAGCAACGTGACTACACTGGTTATATTCATAAAGCTGATAACAGCTTCGGGGCGGCTTTCGCGGATAGCCCGACGGAGTCTGTAGACGCGCGTCACATTCTTGAAGAATCCTTCTACTGGATTTCGTGAATTAGTCGCCAGACTCAGCGGAATGTGGTCGATTCGATCGTCGAGATCGTAGAAAGGGGGAGTGCGGCCATCGCTCATAGTCAGCAGGGTGACGGAGCAGTCGTGAGCGGCAAAGTAGTTCGCCATTATCGCCATCACCCGCTCGGCGCCGCCGCAATCAAGAGAGTGGATTACTAACGTGAGACGCATTTACTCAGCTTGTGTCTTCCGCAGGATGCGGAGCGCCATGTACGACAGGTAACAGAGGCTGCACGCGTAGACCAGGCTGGTTGACAGCGCTATCCCAGAAACTCCCAACATTTTCATGAGCAGATAATTCAAGGTTATATTGAGTGAGAAGTTGATAGCCGTTCCCCACATCAGAATGTGGTTCGCCTTCAACGCCGAAATCAGACGCACAAACAGCATTCCAAGGATATAGAACGGCATTTGAAGAAGATAGAGGCTTTGCACAGAAGCAACATGCCCAACGTCCTGGGACAAAAAGGCTCCACGTTCGAACAATAAGCTCACGAGCGGCCTTGCCAGTGCGATCAATAACCCCGCCAACAGTATCGTCGCGAGCAGAACCAGACGGGTGTAAGTCTTCAGCGTATGCCGAATTCCCGCCCAGTCGCTGCCAGCAACCATACGCGAGAACTGAGGCAGCACAGCGGTGCCAAGCGCCAACGATCCTACTCCAACGACGACCGAGGCCATCTTGTTGCCGTAGCTGAGGATCGAGACCTGGCCCGGCCCAAGCATTGCCGCCATCGATTGATCCACCAGGACCGTACTGCTCATCATGCAGGAGCCGGCGATCATTGGCGTGTACTGCTTGAGGATCTGGCGCGCTGCCCCGCTCATCCCACCCCATCGCGGCGCGATCGAAATCCTTCGCCGGACCAAAGCGCCACCCAGCAAGGCGCACTCGAGTATGGCTCCCGCTACGACAGCATAGGCGATGGCATACACGCCCAACTGTTCGCCAAGAAGGAAAACCGAAAGCATAACAGCAAGCGGCGTGATCAACGGAGTCGCCGCCGCCAACGCAAATCGGTCGGTTGCATTGAGGATCGCCGTCCAAATTGTTGCCACACCCGTGAGCGGGAGTATCAGCAGCATTATGAAAAACAGCGACTGCGTGAGTGCGAGTTTCTCAGTTGTGAAGCTGCTGCCCAACACACGCAACAGGTAAGGCGACACGAGCGCGAGCAGAACCGATACGCCCAGAAGTAACGCCATGCTCGCGGCCATGACAGTCGACAAAAGTCTCTGCGACGCGTGTTCTCCTTCTTCTTCGCGCACCTGGATGTAAGTCGGAATCAGCGCAGCATTCAAAGAATTCGCAACAACAACGATCGCGAAAGCCGGCAGCACGTAGGCTGTCAGAAACGCGTCGAACGCATTGCTAACTCCGAATTGTCGAGCAACCGCGATCTCTTTGAACGTAGCCGCAATCTTGACCGCACAGCCCAGAGAGCCGACTGTTAGCAGCGCGGAAAAAATTCGTCGGTTTACAGACTCTCTCGCCCAGGCCTTCCAGCGACCCATGGCGGCCACAGAGAGCGTGCTCCGTTCTGGCGGTAACGCGTCGGAGCGCAGGCCGTCAGAAACTGAATTCATGCCGATCACCGTCACGCTCCCGTCTCCATCGCCTGGTGCTCGCTGCCGTAGTAACCGTGGTAGTAGCCCTCGTAGTAGCCTTCGCCGTGCAGGTCGACGTTGTTGAGTACCACGCCGAAGATCTTTGCCCCAACGCTGGCCAGTTCCTGGCGGCCGCGACGCACGACGTCTCGTGTGCTTCTGCCGCCGTGCACAACCAAGATGACCCCGTCAACCAATCTCGACAGAATCACCGAGTCAGTGACGTTGATGATCGGCGGCGAATCTATCAATATGTGGTCATAACGCTCAGCCAGCGTCGCGAGCATTGTGCGCATTTTCTCGGAGCTGATCAGCTCCGCCGGATTGGGTGGAACCGGCCCACAAGCCAGCAGCGACATGTTTGGCATGGGCAGCTTTTGGATGAGCTGATCAATCTTCACGTCGCGCGACAAGTATGTTGATATCCCTACGGTCTGAGAAGCGCCAAACATCTTATGCGCGGAGGGCTTGCGCAGGTCGCAGTCGATGATTAGCACCGACGCTCCGAGCTGAGCAAGCGACATTGCGGTATTGACCACCGTAGTGGTCTTGCCTTCCCCGGGCTGGCTGCTTGTGACCAGTATGGTCTTAGGCGGGCTCCCCGCGCTGGAAAGCAGCACCGATGTTCTGAGAGCGCGGTACGCTTCGGCGGCAGTCGAGCGATTGTCGGGCGCGAGCCGCTGATGATTGAGTTTTGCCGCGCCACCAACTGTCGAAAGCATCGCCCCGCCGCCCGCGCCGATCTGCTTGCTCCGCCTCTTGGAGAGCTTTCGTGAATCGCTCGCGGATATTGGGGGTATGATGCCCAGCGCCGGCAACTGGACATAGCGGCTCACGTCCTCCACGTTCTTGATTGTGTTGTCCAGATACTCCAGGAAGAACACCAACCCCACGCTTCCCGTGAGACTAACCATGAATGCGAGCATAATCATCAGCGCCCGCCTGGGTCCGACTGGCTTCTTGGGCGCGATAGCGCGTTCGATCACTCGTATGTTGTTATGCTGCTCGGCGACCTGGGCCTTCGCCTGATTGGTCTTTTGCAGAAAGTCTGTGTACAGTCCTCGGGCGGTTTCAAGATCCTGCTTGAGAATGTTGTACTGAATGGCAGCCTGATTCTCCCGCGCGGCCTCCTCTTTTGTCGCCGCAAGCGCCCGCTTGAAGGACTGCTCATCTGTGAGCGCCCGCTCGAATTCGATCTTGAGTTTGTCTTCCAGGGCCGCGCGGCCCGCGCCGATCTCAGCCTTCACCGCGGCTATCTGTTGCCCGATCTCAACCATCTTCGGGTTCTTCGGCGCGTACTTGACGCTCAACTGCGCGGAAGTAGTCTGAAGATCATTGAGCTGCTTTTGGAGTTCCATCAGTTTCGGGTCGGCGAACGCTTCAGGCAACTCGGCAATTCGGCCCGCCCTGAGCTCCTCGTAGAGAGTTTGTTTGAGCATCCGCTCTGTTTCGCAGCGCAGCGCCTGATCGTGCAGACGGGCGAGCTTGTCGGTCGTCAGCGTGGTGCTCTCGCGTTTGCCGTCGTTGATCGAGAATATGTTGTTCTCGCGTGTGTAGTTTGCCAGCGCCTGTTCGGCTTGCTCGACTTTTGCTTTCAGTTCCCGGGTGCTGCTGTCGAGCCAAGTGGCGGTGTCCGAGAACTTCTCGGTCTTGCTCTGAAAGTTACTTTGCATAAATCGGCGGGCGACCCCGTTGGCAACCGCAGCCGCGAGAGCAGGATTGGTGTGGGTGAAGGATACCTTGAGCCCGCGCGTGTCGCGGACAGGCTCAATGGTCAAGCTCTCCTCAAGCGCCTCGACGCTTGGCGCAAGCCTCTTTCTCTCCTCAGCCGATCGCGCTCGGTCGTCGTCGGTTGTCTGATTGCCGACATCATCGGTCCCTGGCGACTCTTCCTGCGCGGCCCGCTTGCCGGCGAGAGCTTTCAGTGCTCCCCACAGCGATCCTCCCTTGTCGCGGTCGAGGAATCGAGAATCCTCATCGAGCTTCAGGTCTGCCACCACGTCCTCATGCAACTCTCGGCTATTGAGCAACAGCATCTTTGTCTTTATGTTGACCTGATAGTAAGGATCGGAGTCATCGTTGATCACCAGGTCGCCGGAGCGCACAAGCGCTGTGTTCTCCTTTCCGATCTCTAGAATCGTGGACGCCTGATAAGTAGGCCTGGTCCGGTACATCTCGGTGGTCACAAGGCCCGTGAGGAGAAGAACTATGGTGATGATCAACCAGCGGCGTTTGCGGACAATGCGCCACAGCTCGCGCAGGTGGACCTTCTCGTCCTCGCCATAACCGTAACCGTAACTACTCGCCGGGACGCTCCGGGCCGCATACCTGCGTTCGTTAGCCTGAAGATTCACGGCATCTGCGGTCATCATATCCTGGGGCTTGACTCTTTCGAGTTCGTATTTTTCGTCCGACATTATCCAAGTACTCCTTCAGTATCCGTATCGCATCGGGATGCGCGCAGAATTGACGCCGAACGCCCTGAGCAGCGTGCCGCCCACCGTCTTGATTCGGCTGTTTGGAACGATGATTATGTCGTTGGCCAGGATCGGAATGTCTTCCTTCTTGCCGTTCATGATTGCGGCGATATCGACCTTGATCTCAGAGCGTTTTCCAGTGGTTGCGTCCTCGCGGAAGATGATGCCCCGATCAGCAGCGGCGTTGAAACTCGTTCCCTGGGCGAGGGAAATCGCCTGCCTCAGGGTGGTTCCATCCTTAAGCACCAACGAGCCTGGGGAGTTGACCTCGCCGGCGACGAAGAAGACGTCAGTCGGCGGTATGTGAACGATGTCGCCCGGTTCGACGACTATGTTCTGATCGAAATTCCCTCTCAGCAATCCGTTGATGTTCACTTTCAGCAGGTCATATTTCGCTTTCTGGGCGTTGCGGTCAGGTTCAGGAACGCGATCTCTGATGTTGGCTGTTATTGACTGGGCCGCGGAACGCGCCTCGCGAGGCTCGCTTCGCCCGTTTGTATCTGCGACTACATCTGTTGCGGCGGGTGCCGATTTAGCTTCGCGGATTATGAATGCGGTCGAGCCAAAATTCTCGCTCAAGCCGCCGGCGATGGTGATCAGTTTCAGGAGTGAGGGCTGTCCTTCAACCTGATAGATGCCAGGCCGGCGCACGGCGCCCTGAATGAAGTAGGTGCGGCTGTTTATCTGCAGAACCGCCACAGTGACTTGAGGATCTTGAAGATACTCGCCGCGCAAGCCGTCGGCGATCATTTTGGTCACCTCTTGAGCATTCTTTTGCTGAACGGTAACGCGGCCCAAGAACGCCATCACGATTGAACCATCAGCCGCCACACGGAAGATCTGCGACAGCTCGGGCGCGTCCTCAATCTGAATGCTGATCACATCGCTGGGACCTATACGGTAGTCCTCATCGGGCGACACGACGACGCTCGGTCCGACTGGGTCGGTAGAACTCTGAGCGGGCATTTGGTACTGCTTAGGCTGCTGGCGTTGCTGCCTGGGCGCGCCAGAAGCCAGCACGTTAGCTAACAGCGCAAGCGCGCAGGCGCCTGCCGGCCCAAACGTTTTGCAAAGACCGTTCTGAGATTTGGCTCTCATATTGATGCTCCTTTCTGCTTCAGATCGACGTGGCGCGTTGCTGAGGTTCGGGATGCAACAGCAGTTAGCAGCAGAAACAATAGCGCATTCGAAGGCAACTGAAGGTTAAAGTCGAAGAAGCTGTGCGCAAGCATTCCGAAAATGCTCGCTCCACAACCAAGCGCCACTCCGGCCATCAGCTGGTCGCCGTTTCTCATGCCGCGCGCGACTGCTCGAAAGACCAGCACAATGAACCATAACGCGATTGCTGCGCCTATCACCCCGAACTCAGCCAGTATCTGCAAATAGTCGTTGTGGGCACGGTCGACTGCGTAAGACTGGCCCAACACTTGCGACCCGTCGTCGCGACTGTAGATCGGATAGGCAGTCTCGTAAGCGCCGAGTCCCACGCCAACAATGGGATTCGCGCTGATCATTGCGATCGAGTCGCGCCAGATCCACCCGCGACTTGAAAAGAATGTCTCCGATTTGGAATGCTGACCGGAGACTTGTGAGGGTAACAACCGGCTGACGACGGGCTCGGAGCCGACCCACAGGATGCCCCCCGAAATCAGAGTCGCAACAAGAATAATGAGGGCGGCAGAACGGAGACGGCCGGGCGACGCTAGGGTATTCACACCTCTTCCACGTTGCCGCTTTGCTCCGATCCCGAAAACGGCTATCAATGTCATCTCGGCGGCGATGCTGACCATCCCTCCGCGCGACAATGACACCACCGCCGCAACGCCCATAGCCGCCGCGGCCAGCAGGAAAAAGAGCCGGGCGTCTTTGCGCACAGCACGCGTAATGACGAGCGCTACCGGGAGCGGCATCAGCAGTTCCATGTAGCCCGCGAAGTGGTTTCGATTGACGAATGGTCCAAAGACCAGCGAGCCTTCGGCGGCGGTTGGCCTCAACCAGAAGAAACGCCCGTTCCAAGTGAAATGCTGGACGAGCGCAAACAGCGCCATCGCGAAACCATAAACAACCAGAAACCAGATTACCGATCGCACGTCTTCCCGTCGGCCAAATACGTTCGCCGCAATCACAAAGGCTAAGAGCAAACAGACGAGCGCAACCAGCGTTGTGCGCGTCGCCTCGACGTCCATCGAGAGACTGTTGATTCGGCCTCCGGCGCCGGAGTACGCCACCGATTGCGCGAGTCCGACCACGACGAGAACTGCCAGCGGTAAAGTAGTCGAGGGCAC
Organism: Blastocatellia bacterium; assembly: GCA_036505875.1. GTDB lineage: Bacteria > Acidobacteriota > Blastocatellia > UBA7656 > UBA7656 > Onstottus_A. The sequence goes on from DASXSR010000108.1 coordinate 31,731, forward strand.
ATAAATCTTCAGGCGTCCGTCCGCCACGATCTTGATAGCGCACAACAGGGCGAGCGCCACGATAATCAATTCGAACGCCGCGAGAGACCACGGTTCGACTGCGCCGTGCGCCAGCGCGGTGAAAACAACCGACAAGAGCAACCCAACGGCGGCGGCCTTCCCAAGGACAGGCGATGCGCGATGTGAGAGAGTAACTGGGCTATGAGCGGTCATGGCCTTTCGCCGTTTGTCTTTCAGTCGCGACCGGCGGCTGTTCAGTCAGAGTGAAATCGTCGAAATAGATCCGTCCGCGAGTCGGCTCGTCGTAGCTGAACTTTGGCCGTCGTTTTATCGAGATGTAAAGCCCCAACGGTCGGCCGTCGAGGCTGCTGGGCGCGACGAATTCAGTTTCGAGGTGCTGCCAATCACTGCGGCCGGCGGCGACTGGCTCTGTGCTTGCAACCCATTCCGGCGACGCCGCGGGAGTGGTTGTTACTACGATGCGCGGTCCTTCGGAAGTCACCAGCCCGTCGCTCTTCCAGTAGCATTCAAGTCTGTAGTGGGCGCCCGGCTTGACCACAACCAATTGCTCGACCTCGTTATCTAGCCGTGTAGTGTCGCGCCCGAGAAAGTCGAGCCGAAGCGAACGCGCCCCCGTGCGAGCATTGCCCTCTGCTATCGAGGCCCTGGCATAGTCGCTTCGATTGATCTTCCAATCAAACTGAGAGAAGCCTTCCACAGCGTCCGACTCAAAGCCGCCATTCGAGATCAACCGCGGCTCGCGGTCATTCGCTCCAACTGTTCGCGCCCACAGCGATCGCGCGAGCTCAAGTTGATTGCTTCCGACAAAATCGCTCAGCAACGCGGCGCATTCTGCAGAAGCGAGACGCTGTTCGCGGCCGATCGTGTTGAGAGCCGCGGCCGCCTCCTCAGCTCGCGAGTGATTGAGAAGAAATCTTGCAAGCGCAATCCTGGCGGCTGCTTCCTCGCCAGAGACTATTTCCAACGCTTCGACTGAACCGTTTGAAGCGCGCCAGATCAGGTTGAGGGTTCCGGGCAACAGCGATCGTTTCAAAGCCGCTGCGGTCTGAAACTCTTCAAGTGAAGGTCCCAGCTCGCCTCTTCTCAGCAACAAGTTGGCGAGGCTCCAGTGCACATCGGCCTTGTTCGGCGCAAGCCTTATTGCCTCTCGAAGAGACCGCTCTGCCGAGTCGCAGTCGCTACGGGATTCCTCTACCGACGCAAGCATCGCGGCGAAGTTGTAGTTGTATGGTGATCGCGCTATTGCGCGAAGGATGTGGGACTCGGCAAGCGAGAGATCACCCTCTCGTTCGGCTATTGCAGCGAGCCGTCCGTGCAGACGCGCTGAGTTGGGGAAATAGTCCGTCGCTGCTTCGAGCGCTGTCAGGCTCGCCGCAGCGCGTTCGTCCGTCAACGTGCCGACGATGAATTCAGAGATCACTGCAAAGATCAACGCGCCGCAGGCGCAGACAACCAGCAACATTACCGCCGCCTTCGCTGCCATGCTGCGTAGAGTGAAGTCGACCATCATTCGTTTCGCCAAACCAGGTATCCGCGGGTATCGAAGCTGCGCCTGGACGCAGCAAGCCCTTAATTGTTAAACCCAGTGGGAAGCCGGAGTCCGGCAGTCTTGTTGTTTAAAGTGGGAGCGAGTGACTAAAGCCTGGTCCGTGTTGGAATGCCGGCTGGTCGGAGGGGCGGCACTTTTGAACAGACGTTGGCATTCAACCTTGAGTAGATTGATCGTCAGTTTGAAGCATCGTGAGGACTTCCGAGGGCGAACAGAGGCCAAATCAATATTGCATCGATCAAAAGCAATATTAACTCCATATCGGTTATAAGAGACGGTACAGCCTGTGTCAACACATTTGTGGTTTGGTCTAGACAAGATATTCCGTTCCGAGATCAAGCGAAGTCCGCCACCACGAGAGCCTGACCTGAGTGGCTGATCCGCCAACACTTCGGCGCGGAATACGTATTCAGCGACGGCGAGCATCCCGACTTCTTGCAAGTGGCGGAAGACGGCGGCGACTTCGAAAAGGCTTACGAAGACAACCGGGCGAGCCGCGACCTAAGCAAGGAGACGGAAACGAGCAATCAGGTTTGGAAGTGATTCGTCACACTGTTAATTCAGGAGGCGAGAAAGGTTGTTGTTAGACGACGCAAGCGCCGAGCGTTGTAAAACGCCGGCGCTTGCAGTCAGTTTGCGTTAGCTTATTAGCCTACGTATCCAACGTTGTAGGACCTGGCAAGGCCGTTCAAGTCAGAGCGCAGCATAGACCACTGCCGCTGCACATCATAATCAACTCCACGGTACCGCATCTCGCGGTTAATCTCGCGAGCAACGCTCACAGCGTTCGCAATATGCGAGCGCACCTGCCAGAAGCTGGCGCCGCTCTCAGCGTCGCTCCGAGCTATGCTGAGCTGGTTTGCAAGCTCGTGCGCCTGCCCGCTCAACGAGTTCTCTCTGTAATCAAGCATTGACGCGAACCGTTCGCTCAGGATGTCCGACGCACGAATCAACCCCATAGCTCTGGCTCCGCCCCCGAACTGAATTCGAAAGCCCCAGCTCCTCTGGGCCAGGGTTGGCGTCGACCAGGCCAGCACCGTAAGACACATAGCTAACGCGGCAAGAGATTTCATCAAGGTACTTCTCATGATGTTCTCCTCCTTTCATGAAACGATGCTCACGTTGGAGACCTCGTTTCACCTTAATTAGGTCGCAAGGACGATGCCATTCTCCTGTGCCCATTTTCGGGCTCAAACGCCGCTATTACCGATTTCCAAGCCCACATGGCGTGTTCGGAATCGATCACTGTACGCGGATGTATCAGATCAATTCAGCGTGCAACAAAATGGTGAGATAAGCATTACATCGCGGAATCGTCAGAAGCTTGCCTTCATCTCAATCGGTTTTTTGTCTTTGGAAAACGCGGCGAGCGAGCAATTCCAAACGGCCGTCGTTTGGTTCAACACTATATCTGCATTGCTGTCCGTTATTGGCGAAGGTGTGTGCAGTACAAACCGCATCCGAATGATGGAAAGTATCAATGGCTTGAGTTGTTCTTCCATTTCCTTAGACGCCTTGTCTTCTTCCGGGCTTGGCTTCGCCTGTTGTGATTTCTCACCCGTTTTCAATTCCGCCTTGGCCTCAACTTTGGATTTGCTGTCGACGTCCAAAAGGAACTTCTGGCTATAATAAGTCTTGTCGCCTCGCTTTTGGACCTCGAGCGACCACTGTGGGTCCGATCCGAACTCGCCTTCCTTCAGACTGCCCTTCCCGAAGTTTGACAAGACGCGCTGAATATCGCCGAGCTGCTTGAACTCGAACACAGCATAAATGCTCTGTACACCATTCTGTTTCACTTCTTTGGCGTCCTTGAGTTTCATTGTCTGAGGCAGCGCAGTAGTCAGTTCTTTCCTGAATTCGGCCAGCGTATCCGCCGGACTCTTTTTGGAAGCGACCTCGGCGTTCAACTTCTCCGGCAAATCGGGGAGCGAGATGAAAACAACCAACTGGCCGCCACCGTCCGCGTTCAAGAAGATTTCTTGCTCGATGCTGAAGCAGGCTGTTGAAAACAGACAACACACCACAATGATTGCGCCGCCAAGCACACGTTTAATGTCCATCAAGTCCTCCCGCTTTTGCCATGCGACCATCGATTTTGTAACACGAGCGCGGGCATCCAACAAGCATATTTCAGTTCGAGGCTTGACCGGCAGCGTCAACGCGTAGTAGATGAATAAGACACCCACCAGTGGATCGGTACACCGAACGCAAATTCTCAAGGAGTCCAAGGATGAAACTTATCAGATGCGTTTTGAATTTCGCGGTCGCCCTCATACTCTTCGCAGTGCTCGCACAGCTTGCCGGCGCGCAAGATTGGGCGAAGGCGCGCGTAGATAAATCGCCGCGTCATCAGGAGTGGGTGAAGGTCAAACACGACGCGCGCACCGTCGACTCTTTCATCGTTTATCCCGAGGTCAAAAACAAAGCGACCGCCGTGGTGGTCATTCACGAGATCTTCGGCATGAGCGACTGGGTGCGAAGCGTCGCCGATCAGCTCGCAGAGGCGGGTTACATCGCGATCGCTCCCGACTTGCTTTCGGGCATGGGGCCGGGCGGCGGCGGCACCAGTTCTTTCACCGATCGCAGCGCGATTGGGCAGGCCTTCCGCGATCTTCCGCCGGATCAGATCACCGCCGATCTCAATGCCGTCGCCGACTATGTTTCGAAGCTGCCCGCCGCGAACGGCAAAGTCGCGGTTGGCGGATTCTGTTGGGGCGGCGGTCAGACTTTTCGGTTCGCAACCAATCGCTCGAGTCTCGCGGCTGCGTTTGTGTTTTACGGCACAGGGCCGGAAGACCCCGCTGCGATTGCCAGAATCAAGTGTCCGGTATACGGGTTCTACGGCGGAGCTGACGCGCGAGTGACCGCGACCGTGCCCAAGAGCGCTGACCTGATGAAAGCAGCAGGCAAGAAGTACGAGCCGGTGACTTACGAAGGCGCTGGGCACGGCTTCATGCGTTCGGGCGAGGACCCAGCCGCAACCGATCCGAACAAGAAGGCTCGCGATCAGGCTTGGGTGAGATGGAAAGAAGCTCTTAAGAAGCTTTGATAGACTTCTAGAGCAACTTCAGTATTTCGCTCTTCGCAATTGCCTTTCGCCCTAGCCACTGATGCGAGGATTGAGTTTAGGGTTCCAACGCGAAGAGGATCGTGTTCGGGCACCGATAGGCGATGATGGAACGGCGTATCCGTCTCCAAGACAACGTGACTCCCGACCTGATGGACTCGCCGGTAACCTAAATTCTTGCAGAGTACCTTGACTAGGTGGGCGCCGCTAAGATCGCGTGGGAGTTTCATGCGACGGCGAAGACCTCGTCGCGTACGAGATGTAGCCGGATAAGAGTTGGCCTCGGTTGGTCAAAGAAGTATGCGGCGACCGCTTCTTGAACATTGGCGCGGAGTTCTTGCCACGTGTCGCCCTGAGTGAAAATGTCGTGGCTGAGACACTCGGCGACGAAACCACCATCCGCTTCCTGGTTGACGGCGAAGACGATTTCCATTGACTGAATTTTGGCAGGTCAAAACGCAGCCCGCAAGCGCGAGTAGTGCACGCGCGAGTAGTGATTGATCGCGCCACGAAGCACCAATCGATCGAAGAAACCCAAAGTTTAACTGACGGTCTGAATGTCAGGCGCAACGTTGAAAGTCAATTCCCGACTGGCGGACTCGCGCCGCGCCAGTACTTGTCTGTCAACATCAGATGTTGACTCTCACGGAAGCTTCACTAGATGTTCTAATCCCGTATTGCTGACTCCCAGGTTCTTTGCACCTCTCCCATCGGCCCATGCTAAGATTGGAAAATGTGACCGAAGAAATGCGGCCCGCCAGAAGAAGAATGCAGAGCGGGGCAAACTCCCGGACTCTCAATTTATGAATGGAATTTCATCGTCAGTTCATTTTGAATTAATCCGCAACTGCTGATCTACTTCTGTTTATTTTGGCGCAGTGAGACAGAACCAACTCGGCGAAGGCTCGTTTAGCAGTGGGCCCATAAAATGTTGCGCATCGCGCGCTGGATCAATTGCTGAAGCGCCAAGGCCGAAAAATAGTTCTTGTGAAGCCTAGTTTAGTCTAGTTTTATCGGAGGACAACTATGTGGACGAAATCGTTGCTCGTATTTAGTGTTGTGGTTGCAGTTCTTCTCAATTCTTGTCATGCCCAGACCAGCGACAACGCCGCTGTCTCTCCGCCGGCGAAGGAGGCAGAAGGCGACACCGGCGCGCCGTCCAAGACGGTCAAGCTGGTTGGCACGATCCATCTGCCGGGCAAAGGAGGCTTCACTGATTACCTGATCGTTTCGCCGGAGACGCATCGACTCTATGCAGGCTATCGCACCGAGAATAAGCTCGTAGTTGTCGATACTCAGACCAACAGCGTCGTGGCTTCAATTGCCGGTCTCGCTAGAGTTTGCAGCGTTGCGCTCGTGCCCGAAAGTAACCTTGGTTTCACCAGCAACCGTGGAGAGGATAAACTCGGCGTAATCGATCTGACGACTAATACGCTTCTTCGCAAAATTCCGGGTGGGCACGGGCCCGACGCGATCATTTACGACGCCGCGGCGAAGGTCGTGTGTGTTTCAAATCATGAGGGACGAAGCATTACGCTCGTCGATCCGGCTACCGAGAAAGGCACGACGATTCCGATCGGAGGACTTGCGGAATACGTCCAGGCGGACCCGAAGACAGGTATCATTTATCAGAATCTTGAGGACACCAGCGAAGTTGTGGTGATAAACCCAAAGAAGGGCGCGGTAGTGTCGCGCTTTAAAACGTCGCCCGGCGCTGAGCCGACTGGGCTGGCCCTCGACGCCGAGCATCACCGCTTATTCTCGGCTTGCGGCAATGGAAAGCTAGTCGTCCTGGACGCGGATAGCGGCAAGGCGATAACGACGCTTCCAATCGGCGCAGGAGTCGATTTCGCTGCATATGATGCGTCGCTTGCGCGCATCTACACAGCGAACGGCGGCTCTGGAACAATTACGGTTATCCATCAGGAATCGCCGGATCAATACACGGTGCTCGAGAACGCGCCGACCCATCGCGGGGCCCACGCTCTTGCAATTGATCCCTCAACTCATCGAATCTACGTGACGTATGGGGGCAGCGAGATCGACGTTTATGAAGCCGTGATTCATTAGTAGTTCAAGATCATGAGCTTGCATGAAGAAAATGCACTTAGCTCTCATCGTACTCTGCGCTTTGGTTCAATTCGACCTCGCAGTATCGCTGGCGCAGAGCGCGTCGGCTCAACCGCCCGAGCGTGCTGAGGTCAGGCGCGTCAATACAAACATCTCCATCGACGGTATCCTCGATGAACCCGACTGGGCGGCCGCTTCCTCAATCGGCGAGATACTACAAAGGGAACCGCATCCAGGCGAGAAAGCGACTGAGAAGACTGAAGTCAAACTTCTTTTCGACCAGGCAAATCTTTACATCGGCGTGACGTGTTACGACTCCCAGCCTGCGCGAATTGTGGCGACGCAGATGGAGCGCGATGCCGACCTTTCACCAGACGATCGAATTGAAATCCTTATCGACAGCTTTCATGACCGGCACAACGCGTTCTACTTTGCGACAAATCCGTTGGGAGCTTTGGTGGACGGATTAATTATTGAGAATGGTCAACTCAACAGGAATTGGAACGCGATCTGGTACGTCCGCACTCGCAGATCAGACGTGGGTTGGACCGCAGAGTTTGCCATACCATTCAAGAGCATCGGCTTCAAAAGTGGTGAGGGGACGTGGGGATTCAACTTTTCGCGCACCATCAAACGCAAGATTGAAGAAGACCGCTGGTCGTCGCCACGTTTGGATTTGAGGTTCTTCCAGGTTTCCGAAGCAGGCGAGATAATCGGGTTGAATGGCATTCATCAAGGTCGCGGTCTGGACATTCGTCCGTTCATTTCAGCAAAAGCGCTACACAACAAAGACACTGGAAATGATTTTGGAGCCAAAACGGGCGTGGATGTCTTTTACAACATCAACCCCAGCTTGAAGCTGACGGCCACGATCAACACCGACTTTGGCGAAACTGAAGTAGACAGCCGCCAAATTAACTTGACGCGGTTCGAACTGTTCTTTCCGGAAAAGCGCTCGTTCTTTCTCGAGAACGCCGGGTTGTTCAGCTTCGGCCCGGACAACGACGATGAAGCAGACGTAATCCCCTTTTTCAGCAGACGGATCGGGCTGCTGGAGAACGGCCGGGAGGTTCCGATCCTAGCCGGCACAAAACTGACAGGAAAGCAGGGACCATACTCTATTGGTGTCTTGGCAATTAGGACTCGTGAAACAGACTTCGCGGAAGCGAAGAACTTCTTTGTCGCGCGCCTCAAGCGCGATATCTTGAAGCAGTCGTATGTCGGAGCGATCTACAGCGAGGGTAACCCTGAAGATCTCTCTTCGAGCCGCACGATTGGCGGGGATGTGCGCTTGTTCACTTCGAAGTTCCTGGGCAACGACCGCAACTTCGGCGTCAACGGCTTTCTGTTGAAGACAGTAAACAAGGGCCTGAGTGGTAAGGATTATTCATACGGATTCGGCGTGACTTGCCCCAACGACCTCTGGAGCGCATCAGCGTCTTGGAAGCGAATCGGAGAAAACTTTAAACCCGCTCTTGGATTCGTCCCAAGATCAAATGTAGACAAGCTAAGCCTTGGTTTCGAGTTTGACCCGCGGCCGAAGAATTTCTTGAACGTACGCCAGATGTTTCACGAGTTCTTCTTCACCCAGTTCCGGCGCATCGACAAGGGCAGGACCGAAAGCTGGCGGTTGTTTACGGCGCCAATCAATTATAGTCTCAACTCGGGAGAGCACATCGAGTTCAACTACGCCCCGCAGTTCGAAAGACTCTTCGAGCCGTTCGAGATAGCCAAGGGCGTTGTGTTGCCGCCCGGCAATTATCGCTTCACGCGGTGGCGTTTCGAGATCAACACGGCTTCGAAGCGGCGATGGAAGTTTGACAACGCGTGGCGGTTTGGCAGCTACTGGGCGGGGAATGCAAACCAGTTTTCGACTCAGATCCAGTACAAGATTGCTCCGCATCTGCTCATGAGCGCCGGCTGGGACCAGACATTCGCGCGGCTCAAAGAAGGAAACTTCGTCGCGCGAGTCTACACAATTCGCGTAAACTATTCGGTTAGTCCTTACTTGACCTTTTTCAACCTGGTTCAGTTCGACAACGAGTCACGGAACGTGGGCTGGCAGAGCAGGGTGCAATGGATTCTAAAGCCTGGCAACGAGGTGTTTCTTGTCTTCAATCAGGGCTGGCTGCAAGACGAGCGAGGCGGATTTCGATTCCGGTCGACCGATACTAGACTCGCTGGGAAGTTGCAATATACTTTTCGCTTCTGAAACGGACACGATCGTATGCGCCGCACTTGAATCCTTATTTCTGAACGGAATTTAATCCGAGCTTCATTCTGGATTAACCTGTCCATGATAGTTATTCAAGGATGGACAATTAATGCGCATCC
>DASXSR010000109.1:0-11328 GCA_036505875.1 Blastocatellia bacterium
GCTGTTGCCTTATCGGATTTCAACGGTGACGGGGAAGAATCAGCAGTTTCCAAAATGGTATCGGGAGTTTGCCTCGCTGATCGAGCCTCAGCCGAATCTCAGCCACGTGGTGTTCGACCAGTATCGGTCGCGATTCTTCGATCTTCTTAACGTGCGATACGCGCTGACTCACGAGTCCACACCGCTGGCCGGTTACGAGTTGCTTGCGACAGCCGAGGGTGTGTCGTTGTACGAGAACAAGAATGCGATGCCTCGCGCGTTCTTTGTCGATCACGTTGTCGAAGTTGATACTCATGCTGACGCGACGAACGCCCTATCTCAATCCGACTTCGATCCGCGCTCCACTGCTGTCGTTGAACGAACGACACCCGTAAGGGTTGTGGGCGGAAGAATCATGAACCCGCAGTTTCCGACCAATAACTCGACGAAATACGCAACACTGTTCACGCGGATGCAGCTGCTGCTCGATTTACCAGTCGCGACCGTGGTTGAGAACAAGCGAAACTCAGTCCTGATTCACACGGACGGCGGGACGGATGGATTGCTGATCTTGAGTGACAACTACTATCCAGGTTGGCAAGCATTTATAGACGATTCGCCGGTGCAAATCTTCCGAGCCAATTGCACAATGCGGGCGGTCAACGTTCCCGCAGGCCGCCATGTGGTATCCTTCGTGTTCAAGCCGGTGAGTTTTTTCGCGTCAATGTATGTTAGCCTGGCCGCCGCGGCGTTGATTTTGCCTGTTTTGATTCTGTCTGCTGCTAAGCGGAAGAGGGAGTAACGATCGCGATCTACGACAAGATTAAGAAGACAGTAAAGCATACGCTGATATTTGGCATCGGCAGCGTAGTCAACAGCGCGTTCGGTCTGGTGCTCGTGCCGGTGTATGCGCGGAAGCTGCCTGCGGGAGAGTTCGGCGTGTTGTCGCTGCTTACGATAACGCTCACGCTGATAACCCTTGTTCTCAAGTTCGGGCTCAATCACGCGTTCTTTCGACACTATTACGAGACAGACGACGACGCTCACCGTCGCAAGATCGTTGGCTCGACATTCGTTTTCCTGTTCGTTTCGTCGGCCGCGGCGACTGCGTTGCTTTGGAAGATCGCGCCGCAGATGTCGGCCGCCGTCTTTAGGGGTGACCAGTCCCGCGCGAGTCTGATGCAGCTCGTCTTTGTGATCACTTTCTTTGAAGTGATCACGCTCATCCCCGACTCGATACTGCGAGCCAAATTCAAGTCGGCTCAATACTCGGCGCTGAACATCGCAGCGTTTCTGTTTCAGGTTGTGTTAATCACTTACCTGGTTATCGGTGTCGGCGCAAACGTACGAAACGTCCTGATAGGCCGGTTGGCAGGCGCCGCGTTTGAAGCATTGTTGTTTTATGTGATGGTGAGTCGCGACTTGAGCCTCAGCTTTTCAGCCTCGGAGCTTCGGGCGATGCTTGCGTTTGGCGCGCCGCTGATCTTCGGCCAGATATCGTTTCAGTTGTTCTTGATAATCGATCGCTTCTTCGTGGAGCGATACTCGACCCCGAGAGAGTTGGGCGCGTATTCGATGGCGAACACCTTAGTCTCAGTCATTACAATCCTGGTCACCGTGCCCTTCAGCCAGGTATGGACCGTAATGCGGTTTTCAGTGATGAACGAGGAGGGCGCCGATGAGTATTACTCGCGCGTGCTGACTTACATAATCTTCGTCAGCATGTTTCTAGCATTGTGTGTGTCGGCCGTGGCCGGCGACGGGTTGCTGCTTTACGGGTTAAAGAGTTACTGGGCGGCGCCGACCGTAATACCCTTGCTCGGCTTAGCGATGGTGCTTGATTGCGCATCGCGGGTGCTGAACATCGGAATAACTTTGAAGAAGCGAACGATCTTTGCACCAATCGTCATCATCATCGCGCTGGCGATCAACATCGCTTTGAATTTTCTATTGATTCCGAGATATGGAATTGTGGGCGCGACGGTCTCGACGTTGATGTCTTATGTCGCGTTTTGCGGGCTGAGGTATTGGGCATCCAATCTGTTCTTCAAGGTCCGATATGAGTGGAGACGAGTGTTCACACTCATCTCTCTTGGTTGCGTGATAACTGCCGCGTTCTATCTGAATGATGTGCTTCGCGGCGACACTGCCACTCGCGCCGGGCTCTACGCATCGATCGCAATCAAGTCCTCGCTGGCTCTATTGTTTCCGCTTCTGTTGTTTGCACTTCACTTTTACGACAAACGCGAGCTTCGCAGGATCGGCGAGATTTTGCAGGCGGCGAGCGTCATGGTTAGGCGACGTTTGTTAGTTACGACCGCCGGAGGCATTTTGATATTGGCAGGCCTGGTGCTACTTGCCGCCCGTTGGCGTGGTTGAGGAGCGGGCATCGAATCGGTTAGAATCTGCACTTTTGTCATATGGGCAAGAAGGTTCTGTTTATTGGCCTGGACGGCGCCACGTTCGATGTGCTCGATCCATTGATCAAACAAGGCTTGATGCCGCGACTGAAGCAGTTCATCGACGAAGGCGTCAGCGGCACGCTTGAGACCACAATCCCTCCCATCACTCCTACGGCCTGGGTCTCGTGGATGACTGGCAAGAACCCAGGCAAACACGGCGTGTTCGAGTTTCTGCTCAGGCGAAAGGGAAGCGGCGAGTTGCCTGACTCGCCCGTAAGCTCGCGTTCGCGAGACGGAATGCCATTTTGGGACGTCCTGGGCGCGATGGGCAAGCGCGCGATTGTTACCAACATTCCGTGCACTTATCCACCTGGTTTGATCAACGGACTGATGATCTCTGATTTCTTGACACCGCGCGGCAGACGAGACTTCGCTCATCCAGCGAGCTTGCTTCAAGAAATTGAAAGCAGGTTCGGTCCGTACGAACTATACATAACCGAGGTTTACACCAAGGGCAGCGTCGATAAGATTTTGAACCAGCTCTTCAGCGAGCTTGAGTACAAAACCAAGGTCAATCTATACCTGATGGACCGATACGATTGGGACGTGTTCGCAACGCACTATTGGGGAACTGATCGATTCCAGCACGAGCTGTGGCACTTGCTGGACGAGACTCACCCCTTCTTCGACCGTAAGGAGCACGACGCCAACATCGGCCGCATTCACAAGTACTGGGGCGCCGTCGATTCGACGCTTGGGAAGTTATTTGATTCGGTTGAAAGCGACACGTCGGTCTACCTCGGTTCTGATCACGGTTTTGGCCCGATCAAAAAGTTTCTGTGCTTCAACGTATGGCTGATCGAAGAAGGGCTGCTGGTGCTAAAGCGAGATGCAACCACACGCTTCAAGCGCACGCTGTTCAGTCTCGGCCTAACCCCGGATTTCGCCTACCGGTCGGCAATGAAGATGGGACTCGCGCATTTGAGATTGTCATTTGGCGTGACGAACCGTTCGAAGCTGATGAAGCTGGCGAACTCGTTGATGCTTTCGCTTGGAGATGTCGACTGGTCGCGCACGGTTGCGTTTTCTAAGGGAAATTACGGACAGATTTTTGTCAACCTGCGAGGTCGCGAGGCAAACGGAATAGTCGAGCCAGGTGCTGAATATGAATCGGTGATGAAACGCGTGATCGAGAAGCTGCGATCTCTCAACGATCCCGAAACTAGACAGCCTCTTATTGGGCCGATCTGGCGTCGCGAAGATCTTTACAGCGGCCCGCACACGCAACTCTCTCCGGATATACAATTCTTGCCAGGCGACATGTCAAACAAGCCGCTCGGCACCCTTGATCTTACGTCCAACAAGTTTATAACTCCGGTCTATGGCAACTCCGGCGATCATCGAATGCACGGGATCATGCTCGGCCGCGGCCCGGAGTTGAAGTGCGGCGCTCAGGTGCAAGGTGCGCGGATCATTGATTATGCTCCAACCATCTTGCATTCGTTCGGTGTAGAGGTGCCCGCGGATATGGACGGCCGCGTGTTAGAAGAAATCTTCACCGAACAATACATGGCGCTGAACCCGGCGAGAAAATCCGAAGCGCTCGATGTCGATTACAAGAGGCCCGAACAGGCGCCTCTGATGACCGACGACGAGAGCGAAGAGATTCGCCAGCGACTGAAAGGACTCGGATACTTGGGATAAGATCGTGTATCATTGCCGACGCCGACCGCGATACGCCAGCCCGTCATACCAAAATCGGAGCAAAGCAATGAAGCAGACAATTATACTGTGCAGCGTGCTGACAGTCGTTTCGTCTCTGGTGCTCGCACAGACAACCAGTGGCAAGTCTGGCGAGATCCAGGACAAAGAAGCTTTGATAAAGCTGACTGATGACCTAACCAACGCCAAAACCAAGCGTGACATCGCCGCGCTTGATCGCTTGCTTAGCGACGACTATATCCTGACGAACCCGGCTGGTTTGGTTGCAAACAAGTCGGAATACCTTGATGGCGCCAGAATAGACACTGCTAGCTATGAATCGGTCACCAATTACGATCAGGTTGTGAGAATATACGGCGACACGGCGGTCGTGGCCGGAGCGACTAATGTTAAAGGGCGCTTCGACGGGCACGACATAGGCGGGCAGTTTCGATTCACTCACGTATTTGTGAAGAGAGAAAATCGCTGGCGGGCTGTCGCGACGCAATTGACTCGGATTATCCAGCAGTAGCACGGTTAGAATTACCGGATAGCTATGCCATTCGAAACCATCTCAGCCGTGTTGCCGGCATACAACGAAGAAGAGAACATTGAGACTGCCGCGACACGATTGGCTGAAGTTTTCCGCTCGCTCGGCTTCCGGGACTGGGAAGTGATAATCGTCGACGATGGGTCTCAGGACCACACTCCCGAGATCGCCGATCGCCTTGCCGCTGAAGACGCCGAGCACGTTCGCGTCTTTCATCACAACCCAAATCGAGGATATGCCGATGCGCTGAAGACCGGATTTACCAACGCGCGTCATCAACTGATCTTCTACACCGACTCTGACAATCAGTTTGACGTGCGCGAGATCGCCAACCTGTTGCCGCTCATTGACACCGCCGACATCGTTAATGGGTTTCGAATCTATCGCTTCGACCCGCTGACTCGCCTGGTGTTATCCTGGGGGTTCAATCTGTTGGTTAGGATCATTTTCAGAATCAAGGTTCGCGATATCGATTGCGCGTTTAAGCTCTTTCGCCGAGAAGTGTTTGATAAGGTAACCATCGAATCAAAGAAGTTTTTCGTGGACGCAGAGATGCTGGCCAAAGCAAGATACTTCGGATTTCGAATGACGGAAGTAGGAGTGCGGCATTATCCGCGACCGGCGGGGCGCTCAACCGTTCGGCCTAGTCACATCCCCTCGACGCTGTTGGAAATCGCGCGTATGTGGATCAATATCCATTCAAAACCTCGAGGTAAAAGCAGATGACACCGCAAGGCGCCGAGCGAGTTATGTCAGAAGTTAAAGCGCCTAGCTCTCACGGACGCGTCAACCTCGCTGGTCTCGCTCAGGCGCTGATTGGTATCAGCGCGCTCGCGTTGGTAGTCGTGAAATCCGACGCACACGGTTTGGCGCAAGCGATCAAGAACACGCGCCTCGGTTACTTGCCACTCGCGGTTGCGGCCTCATTCGCGGTCACGTGGTTGATGGCTTATCGCTGGAACCTGATCCTGTCTGCGCGAGGCCGGAGCTTCAAAACGCGCATGTTGTTTGTCTATTATCTGATTGGTATTTTTTTCACCAACTTTGTGCCCGGTGGAGGCGTGAGCGGCGACGTGGCGCGCTTGATCTACATTGATCGCGAAGTGCGCGACAAAGCATTCGTACTATCGACGCTGGTGTACGAGCGGTTGATTGGAGTCTTCACGCTGTTGTTCATCGGTCTGGCGGCGACGCTGATGACTAATGCTTACGCCCAAACCGAACCGGCAATCTACGTCAGCGAGACGGTGCTGGCGCTTGCCTTTGCCGCCATCGTTACGCTGATGAGCGATTACGTCTCGACGAGGCTGGCTCGAATGATCAGAGCCGCCGGAACGCGGATTCGGATCAAGCGCGCCGCGGAAGCGGCAGCGCGGACGCTCGAAGCAGTGTCGGAACTGCGTCGGCGACCGAACTTGTTAATCCGCACAACTGCGGTTTCGGTCGCGATCAGAATCGTATGGAGTCTTGGGTGTTATGCAGTAGCGTGGGCGATGGGATTGTCGATCGGATTACTGACGTTGTTCGCATTCATCTCGCTGGTTGATCTGGTAAGGCTGATGCCGATATCGGTAGGCGGGCTAGGCGTGCGAGAGTGGGCAGTAATAGGGCTCTTCGGAAGCATCGGTATCGCGCGCGAGCAAGCGCTGACGTTTTCGATTCTCGCATTCGCCCCGATTTACTTGAACGCAATTGTCGGAGGGATTTTGTATGTCTCGAGAGCAAGACTCACAGGCGCGTCACAGGCCAAGCTTGAACCGCGATTCTGATCTCAGCAATATTTGCCACGTGCCGTCGGAGTTTATTTCTCGCCGTTGACATGAAAGAAAGAAAAACTGACGTTGCGTCGCACAGTTGGAATCAACCTGATCTTATGTATCGGAATAACAGAGTTGCAGTGGTGATGCCGGTTCACAACGAGCAGGCTCACGTCGCGCGAGCGCTCGAACGTGTGCCGGCCTTCGTCGATTTGATAGTTGCGGTCGACGACGGAAGCAGTGACCAAAGTGTATCGACGGTCCTGAGGATTTCTGACCCTCGCGTGACGCTGCTCAGGCATGCCAACAACCGCGGTGTTGGGGCCGCGACGAAGACGGGATATCGACACTGCCTTACCGCTCACGTTGATCTTATCGCTGTGATGGACGGTGATGGGCAGATGGACGGTCGAGATCTTTCGCGATTGCTCGACGCGGTCATCGACGGAGCAGACTACGCCAAAGGAAACCGCTTTCTTGAGGAGAAGACGATCGGGAGAATGCCGCTGCATCGTTACATCGGCAATCGCGTTTTCAGCCGGCTCGCGCGCCTCGCTGCATCATTCGGCGGCAGTCTCGACTCGCACTGCGGCTACACGGTGATTCGGGGTGAGTCGCTCGAGTGTTTGAACTTGGATGAGTTGTATGATCGTTACGGCTTTCCAACTGAAATGTTCTTCGCCGCGCGCCGTTCGGGCTTTCGCATCCAGAGCGTCCCGGTCAGTTCTGTCTATTCGGACGAGGTATCCGGCGTTAACCCGTTTACGATCGTGCCGACGATATTCTGGTTGATACTGAGAAACTATCTTCGAAGACTGGCTCTTGCCCGACGGCGACGAGGTCTACTCGCCTTCGGCCGCGGCGAGGCTGAATCGATCGAGTGCCGACTTGACGCGTAATCTGAAACCAACCGTTCTGATCCTGACGAGTTCGTTTCCGCGATCGGCTGGCGATGAGACCTGCGGTTATATTCGGGATTTCGCTCGCAGTCTCGCGGCGCCGCGTGAGACTCCAGGACTACCACCCACTGCCGTGGGTGGTATTTTCACACCGCAAGAGTTCGACGTTACTGTCCTGGCTCCTCCTGATCGTTATGCCGAGCAGTGGCCTGCGGATTCGTTCACACTCTTTAGATCGAGATCGATAATGCCACTCGCGCTCGATCCCTTTCAGGCAAGGAACGACCTGAATCATCTGACCGGTGCGAGCGCGTTAGCGACGGTTGCCGCGTTTCTTTCGCTCTTGTGCTTCCTGGCCCGGGCGTTCGTACTGGGATCGCGCGCGGATGTTATTTGCTCGCACTGGATGGTGCCCTGCGGCCTGATCGGCGCTCTGATCTCACGCTTGCTCGGAAAAGAGCACGTCGTTATAGAACATTCGGGCGCGTTGCATCTTCTGAGGCGCATGCGCGGCGGGAGGCTGATTGCACGTTTCATCGTCGACTCCAGCGCCCGCATGGTCACCGTCAGTGCGGATCTCAAGCACAAGCTCGTGGGGTTGTGTCCTTCGGCAGAGTCAAAGACTGACGTCATAACGATGGGCATAAATACGAACAACATTCAAGCTCGAGCCGATGACGGCACGCAGCTGCGACGGCGAAGAGTTCTATTTGTTGGGCGCCTGGTGGAAGTCAAAGGGCTCGACGTTTTGTTGAAGGCGATGTCTGGATTGGATGCGATGCTAATGGTTGCCGGCGACGGGGAGCGCCGATCGGACCTCGAACGGTTATCGCGAGACTTGGGCGTAGACGCGAGGTTTGTCGGTTCGATAGACGCGCTACAACGATCAGAGCTTTTTGCGACTTGCGACGCGGTCGTCGTTCCATCTCGCGCGCTCGAAGACGGCCGTACGGAAGGAATGCCCGTCGTTTGCCTGGAGGCAATGGCTGCCGGTTGTGTTCTGATCGCTTCCAGAGTTGGTGGACTCGCCGAAGTCATACTTGACGGCGAAAACGGATTGTTGTTTGACGCGGGCGACCACCGGATGCTGAAAGAGAAGTTGATGCTTGCCCTCGGCGATGATAGCTTGCGTAACTGGATCTCCGAAAACGCGCGTTACACGGCGAAAGCCTATGACTGGTCCGTGATCGGCTCTCGATTCAGGGAAATCATGTTTAGTAGCAGGTCGCATCGAAGTTCTTTAACGATCGCAAACGCAATCCCGGAGGGATGACCTGTCTATAGCTAGAACGTCGGCCACTCTCTGTAGCTCCGTTAGGAACGACCTCTTCGTCCAACGAGGCTCCACCGGAGGTTCAAGGTCGCTCCTACCGGAGCTACGATTGGCTCAAGCACACCACAAACTATAGACAGGTCATCCCTTCGGGATTAACGCTGGGAACCTGACTCGATTACTTAATGCAGAATGACTTCGTTGATGACAGAAAACAGGAAACCCTCAGCGCCTGCGGATAACATCGCGGCGGTCGCCGGGCGCGGAACGATCTACATAACCGCCGCCAAAATCTGGTTTGTAGTCAGCGGCGCCGCCATTCACTTTGTCCTCCCGCGATTCCTAACGCCGGAACAGTTCGGCATGTACGAGGTCGTCGTCTACGTAGTCTCGATCGTCAACGCTGTAATCATCACAGCCACTTATCAAAGCGTCTCAAAGCGAATTTCCGAAGATGAAGCGAACGCCGGCACAGTCAAAGCGCAGGCCCTTAAGTTGCAGGTTTTGGTCGGGGGCGGCGCGTCACTTGGGTTCTTCCTGCTTGCGCCGGTGATAGCCGGTTATTTGAATGACCTGCGGCTTGTGCCCTATCTCCGATTGGCGTCGCTTATCACGCTCGCCTATTCGTTTTATGCAGTATTCACCGGATACTTTAATGGCCGCAGGAAATTCCTCGCCCAGGCGTCTCTCGATATGTCGTACTCGACGCTCAAGCTCGGCTTCATAGTCTTGCTCGTGTGGTTGGGTTACGGAGTGGCGGGCGGCATCGGCGGGTTCGCTCTCGCTGCCGCGAGCGTTCTCGCTCTCTCGGCAGTTGTTGCCGGGAAGAGCAGGCAGGAAAATCCGGTAAGCGCCCGACAGCTTCTCGGGTTTCAGGCGTACGTGTTGCTGTTCACTCTCGCGATCAACCTGCTTCAACGGATCGATTTGATCATGGTGAAGGCACTCTCGTCGCCGGACGCAAGCATCGCAAGCGAGAACGCAGGTTATTATGGAGCGGCAATCAACGTGGCTAACGTGACCCACCAGGCAATCGTGTCGGCAACGTTTGTGATCTTTCCGTTGATCTCTCAGTCGACATTCGCAAGCGATCGGGAGAGGACCCGGACTTACATCGCGAACACGCTTCGTTACACGCTGATGGTTATGGCTTTGATAGCCACTCTCTTTTCAGCTAACGCCGGCCGCGTATTGAGCCTGATATACAAACCCGAATATCAGGCCGGAACCGCGGCGCTCAGCGTGGTTGCATATGGCATGCTGTTGTTTGGAGCGCTGTACGTCGTGACGACGATAATCTCGGCAAGCGGCCGTCCGGCAGTGTCGCTGATTATTGCGGCCATCACTTTGGGAGTGAGCGCTACCTTGAACAGCGTTCTCATTCCGTCTTACGGATTGGTAGGAGCAGCAATCGCGACAACTGCTTCGATGATGTTCGGAGTTGTCGCCGCCGCCGCTTATTTAGGCTTCAAGTTTGGCGCTCTGATTTTGCCAGTGTCGGCATTTCGAATCACGGCTTGCTCAGCCGTGGTCTACGCCATTTCACGGGTTGTTGCGCCCTCGTCGAAGTTGTTAATGGTGATCCAATTGACAGCGCTCTCCGTAGCGTACCTCGTCGCGCTGGTCGTTACTAGAGAGCTTGGTCGAGATGATTTGAGGATTGTCGCCAGAGTTCTGAAAGCATAACGGCAAGGGTTGAATAGTGAGTGCCCGTTGCTTCCGTAGCCGATCCGATTTGATTCGGTTCACGTTTCTGATACGTTAGGTCAGTGCGGAACATCGCATTCTATCGAACGGAATCCGATGCAACGCCTGTCGAGGACTTTCTCGATTCGTTATCGAGCAAGCAGGCACAAAGAGTGGCGTGGGTCTTGCGACTCATCGAAGACATTGATTCTGTGCCTGCGCAATACTTCAAGAAGTTACCCGGCACCGAGGACCTCTGGGAAGTCAGAGTGCAGTCGGCAAGCGACATAATTCGACTGCTAGGGTTCTTGGCCGGCTCGCGCTCTCTGGTCTTGACCAACGGGTTCGCGAAGAAGACCATGAAAATACCCGCGAGAGAAATTGCTTTGGCGGAGCGGCGAAAGCGTGATTATCTGAAGAGGAGCAAGGATCAATGAGCGTTGTTGAAAGGTACATTAAGAAACGAAAGGGGCGTGACGCTGAGTTTGCCGAAGGATTCGAGCTTGGCTATGCCAATTTCAAAGTTGGGGTTGTGCTAAGAGAAGCGCGAGAGAAGGCTGGGATGACACAAGACGAGCTTGCCCGACGTTTGAGAACCAAGAAATCAGCAGTTTCGAGAATCGAGAATCACGCCGAAGACGTACCCTTGTCGACGATCCAACAGTACGCCAAAGCTTTGGGCAAGAAGCTGAGAGTTGAAGTAGTGGGCTGACCCGGACCCGCAGAACCCCCGCCCTGTCGCCGTCTCACATGCCACGGTCGTTCTGCCGATTGGTCTAGAATCAGGACTCTGGTTGATGTTGTTGTTCGCCAAAAGATAGCCTAGAGCCGTGGCATAGCCTCTCGCGTAATCTCGATGAGAGAGCATCTCCAGAAGACGAGTCCCAGTTCAGTGCACCACGCTGCAGTCGCGAGCAATGGCTGAAACAAAAAGCTGCAGGAAAATCATTGATCGTTTTGTTGGGATCGGGCTATTTCACCGCGGGTTCGTATTTCATTGTCGTTTCTGTAGAGCTGCTGACTGGTTCGCAGTCGGCGAGGTCACTGAAGAGTTCTCTTGCAAGCGTTGTTCTAAAACGCA
>DASXSR010000110.1:0-20795 GCA_036505875.1 Blastocatellia bacterium
TCTCATCGCCGGCGGTGGGGCTGGCTTACATCGCAGTGTTCGGCGTAGGCTCGATTGGCGGAATGATTGCGATGAGCGTGCTGGTTAGCCTGCCCGTTCACCTTACGGCCGGACATTTCAATCATGCGAACACAGTTGTGCGTACGCTGGCAGCGATCTTCAGCCTCGGGCTTGGCTTGTTCATGGCTTACCGTATCGGCTTTTTGGACAGCCTGTTTCGACCTTGAATCATCAACCCCAGCGGCGGCAGGCTTCGATGTAATTCATGGGTTCGAGCTCGTCGCCTGGCTCAAGCTGCGATAGCATTCTCTTTACGGTCTCGATCTCCCGCGAGTTGACCGATAACGATTGAACGCGAGCGGTCTTGAATTCAACATCAGTCAGCTCGACCCAGCCGTTCTCAAACTGATATTGCGATCGCCGCTTTGAAACGCGTGTCCCTAAAGCTGGCGGAGAGGATTGAGCCAGCGTCTGCACAAACTCCTGTTCGCCGAACTTCTCGACTGATGAAACATTGTCGGGCAGCTTGATCGTAAGCAATCGCGCCGCCTCTTTGAGTGTGTCGAATGAGATCGGGAAGGGATACGTGAACTCCGCGGTTTCTTTGTATAACTCGAATCCTCCCGGTCTTGTTTCAAGCAGCAGCTTGAATTTCAGGAGCCACCCGCCCGAATATTTGCGCAGCTTGACGTTCTGATCGCTCAACGGCGACACGAGATAGATATCCTCACCAGGCAAATCCTTCACGCCAAGCCTGATCGGATGTGCGCGCACTTTCCTAGCAAGCTCGTCGTCGATTCGACCGAACGCGCGCCACTCCCAGATCTTTCCTTCTTCAGGCGGCTTCGTCATCGTCAGCACCATCTATTGTAACGCTTTTCCGACCGGCCACAACTTATGGTAAACTGCCGGGTCATGATGGCCGAACCTAGAATCACATCCGCGGGCGCTGCGAGCGACGAAGAGAAGCAGTTTGAGCTGAGTCTTCGCCCGAAGTGGCTGCGCGAGTACATCGGTCAGCAAAAGGCAAAAGAGAATCTGTCAATCTTCATTCAAGCGGCCCGCAAGCGCGGCCAGGCACTCGACCACGTTCTGCTAATGGGTCCGCCCGGACTCGGCAAGACTACGCTTGCACACATCATCGCCAACGAGATGGGGAGCGACATCAAATCAACTGCCGGTCCGGTGATTGAAAAAGCCGGAGACCTCGCGGCGTTGCTGACGAATCTCGCGGAAGGCGATGTGTTGTTCATCGACGAGATTCATCGGCTCAACCCGACGATCGAGGAAGTGCTCTATCCGGCGATGGAGGACTATCAGTTAGACATCATCATCGGCCAGGGGCCTTCCGCCCGATCGATAAAGCTCGATCTGCCAAAGTTCACTCTGGTAGGCGCCACGACCCGAGCAGGGTTAATCAGCGCGCCGCTGCGAGGTCGATTTGGAATACCGCTGCATCTGGATTTCTATCCGGTCGCTGATTTGGAAGTTATCGTGAATCGCTCGGCTGAGATTCTCAGTGTGACCGTAGATACCGACGGCGCGCACGAGATTGCCAAGCGTTCACGCGGCACCCCTCGAATTGCGAACCGCTTGCTGCGTCGGGTGCGCGACATCGCCGAGGTATTGCACGACGGCAAGGTGACCGGCGACGTCGCCAGCAAAGCACTTGACCGCATGGAAGTCGACACGTACGGGCTCGACGAGGTCGATCGCAAGCTGCTCTCGACGATCATAGAAAAATTCGACGGAGGGCCGGTAGGACTCGGGACGCTTTCGGCGGCTATCAGCGAAGAAAAAGACGCGATTGAAGAGATTTATGAGCCCTATCTTCTGCAGATTGGTTTTCTGAACCGCACGCCTCGCGGACGTATGACCACTCGACTCGCTCACGAGCACCTTGGGCTTGACTTCAGGAAGACCGGCGGCCACTCCGATCAAGCGAGCCTGTTTCACTAGTCTCCCGAAACCTTTTCCATTCTTGCGCCACATACGCATCAGACGACGGCAGCAGAAAAAATTGAACTTTCAATTGGCCACGCCGTTTTGGAACCGAGAACCGAGGCAGGCGCAATTGGACTGGGGTAAAAGCGATGCAACGACTACACAAATCTCCACACGCGGGACTGGGGTTAACGTTCTTTACCTTTCTGGCCTTGGCCATCATCCCGTTTTCGCTGCGCGCTGCAGGCGTGCGAGTCAGCATCAGCCCGAGGTTGTCCGCTGCGATTGATGTATGGAGAGAGATCTCGGATGGGCTGGGCTCGGGCTACCAATCCGGCGCCGAATCGGTAAGCGAGCCCGTAAGCGCCCAGAGCCAAAGCACTTGCCCGCATCGGCAATTGGCGTGTGCCAGCCGATTCCCTGAGACTTTAGCTTCCGATTACGGTCTTGAAAGGTCGACTGAAGCCATTGCCCTAAACGCCCGCGTCGAGTCGCACCCGCAGAAAACGCTGCGACGTCCGCATCAAGTGATTGCGTCGCACGGCAATGGGAGCAAACGAATCCAGCCAGTTCTCGCGACTGATACGGTCACGGCAAGTTTCGAACTCGAAGCAGCACTTAGCGATCTGAAGCTGGAGAAGCTGCCGCGTCAAAGGATCTCTTGGCAGAGCGTCCGACGGGATGAGCTTCTGAGGGGCTCAGCGCCTCCGCAGGCTTTTAAGACGCTTGTTCGAATCACGTACGCGTCGCCTTCCATCAACAAACCAGTCAGTTGCAAAGAGCGGTCAGCCATCGAAGGACCACGCGAGACCGCCGCGCCGCCGATGGAACCCGACAACTCCGATTTGTAAGTTCGCGAGAAACCTTCTCACATCAACGAGGTCAGGTCCCTGCAGCCAAGCGGTGGGTTGCGACTATTACTTCCTGCAGGTCGCGGTCGGCATCTCCAAACCTGCATGAATCGCTCGTATTCAACACGGCTCGCTCACCTCCGGCCTTTCGCTCATACGCCTGCGAGAGATGATAGTGAGCGAGCGGATAGCTTGGATTGATGCTTAGCCACGCTCTTATTCGGGAATCGCTTCAGCAGCCGACCGAGCTCCAGATAAGCATCGGCGAGACAATCCTCAAAACCATCGACGTTCCATACAAGTGGCGGGCGTCGCAACGCTTCTCTGAATTGTTCGTGGCGTAAGTAGCGCGGCTACTTTTCAGGGCATACCAACCACGGACGCAGTGTGCCTCTAATCAAATTGACGGGTTCGGCGGCGTATCCCTAGAATACTAACGAAACCATTCTGGCCCTCGGAGGACTCGATGTCCGAAGCGCGGAAGATGCGAAAGAAGATGCGTGAGTTGCTGATGTTCATCCCGAACCTGCTCGGTCTGTTGATCGGATTGCTGCGCGATGAGCGCGTGTCTCAAGCCGATAAGGCCATTCTAGCCGGAGTGATTATGTATGTGATCATACCGCTCGACATAATCCCCGACTTTATTCCGTTCATCGGCCAGGTTGATGATGCGTATCTTCTGGCGATTTCGATCTTGAGGTTATTAAACCGAGCAGACCGCAACGTCGTAATGGATCATTGGAAAGGCCAGCCTGACATCAAGGAGCTTGTCGATAGCATTGTTAGGATCGCAGAGTTCTTCCTGCCTAGGCCGGTCAAGAACGTTTTGCGCGGGCGTATAGAGCCCAAAGGTCGATTGACCGTCATCGCCGACGCGCCGGCTCGCTAGAACCTGTCTCGCGAGCCTTTGACTTGATCACTATCTGCTGTACACCGGCTCGAAGCTGAACTTGCTTGCCACGAAGTCTCGCACTTGTGAGTAAATACCGTCCGCATCCAAGCCGTATTTCGCCAGCAACAAGCTCTGACTGGCATGGTCGATTATCTTGTCGGGGAATCCGAGCCGCAATACTCGAACCTCATTTAGGTGGTTCTCTTCAAGCAACTCCATCACCGCGCTTCCGAAGCCGCCCATCAAGTAATGATCCTCGGCCGTTACGATCGACCCGTGCGAGCGAGCTAACGCGATTATCAACTCCGAGTCAAGAGGCTTCACGAAACGAGCGTTGACCACCGTTACGTTGAGACCTTCGAGCGCCAGCCGCTCGGCGGCTTTTTCGCAGTAACTGACCTCGGACCCGATGCCGAGGATCGCGACGTCAGACCCTTCGCGTAAGATTTCGGCTTTGCCGATCTCGAGGGTGTGAATCTTCTCATCCAACGGGACGCCGACGGCGCTGCCTCGCGGATAGCGCACGGATGCGGGACCTTCGTACATCACCGCAGTTTTGAGCATGTGTCGCAGTTCGTTTTCATCCTTTGGAGCCATGATCACGAACCCGGGCATTGGACGCAGGTAGGCGAAGTCCATTAGTCCGTGATGGGTCGGTCCGTCGGCTCCGGCGACTCCCGCGCGGTCAAGCGCGAAAGTCACGTCGAGACCCATCAACACCACGTCGTGAAATATCTGATCGAACGCGCGCTGCAGGAAAGTCGAGTAGATCGCTGCGATCGGTTTCATTCCTTCTGTGGCCATGCCCGCCGCAAACGTCACCGCGTGCTGTTCTGCTATCGCCGTGTCAAACGTGCGAGTCGGAAACTCTTTCATCACCTTGCTTAGGCCTGTACCGTCTGGCATCGCGGCGGTGATCGCGACGATTCGTTCGTCCTCCTTCATCAGGTCGATCGTGGCCTGCGCGAATACGGCAGTGTAAGCCGGAGCTGTCGCCGGCTCCTTGATGAACTTGCCAGTCGCTATCTCGAAAGCAGACGTGCCGTGCCAAGCTGCCTTGTCGCGCTCCGCCGGCTCGTAACCTTTGCCCTTTACGGTCAGCGCGTGAATGAGAACCGGGCCGGATTCTTTACTCGCTTCCTCGATGGTTTGAAGAATCGAGTTGATGTCGTGGCCGTTGATCGGGCCCATGTACTTCAACCCGAGCTCCTCCCATAACGCGCCGGGTATGAAGGCTCGCGCGAGTGTATCCTTAACCGCCTTGGCGCTCGAAAGCATCAGCTCGCCGAACGCGGGAATCGATTTAAGCCAATCTTCGACTTCGTGTTTGAATTCGTTGTAAGGCCGCGCACCGCGAATGCGATTCAGATAGCCCGCCAACGCACCAACGTTCGGCGAGATCGACATTTCGTTGTCGTTCAATAAAATTATCATTCGCTTCTTGAGGTGCCCGACTTGATTGATTCCCTCTAACGCCATTCCCGCCGTCAACCCCGCGTCGCCGATAAAGGCAACCACGTTGAAGTTTTCGCTCTTCAGGTCACGCGCGGTAGCGATGCCGAGCGCCGAAGAGATCGACGTGCCGGCATGGGCCGCATTGAACACGTCGTACTCGGATTCCTCGCGCCGCAAGAACCCGCTCAACCCTTCGTACTGTCGTATCGTCGGAAACTGCTCGCGGCGCCCAGTGATAATCTTATGAACATAGGCCTGGTGGCCGATGTCGAACACAATCTTGTCTCGCGGCGTGTTGAACGCGTAATGCAGCGCGAGGATCAACTCGACAGGCCCAAGGCTGGCGCCGGTGTGGCCGCCGATCTTCGACAGAGTTTCGATCATGTACTCGCGCAGCTCGTCGGCGAGCGGTTGCAGCTTCGATTGCGGCAGCCGTCTGAGGTCTCCAGGATCGTTGATTTGCGAGAGCAGTTTCATTGTCAATCCTTAATCTCCTGAAAGGTCTTTCGGTTCCGGGTTGAAGTTAGAAAGATAGCCGCCTCACGAGCTTCTTGCAATGATGAATCGAGCCATCTCCTCAAGCACGTGAGTATCCTTGCCAAGACTCGAAAGAGTGTCAATCGCCTCGTCTACCAACTCTCGTGCGCGCGCTTCGGAGGCTTCGATGCCGTGTACCGCGGGATAGGTAGCTTTGTTAGCCGCCCGATCTTTTCCGGGAGTCTTTCCTAGTTGCTCGCTCGTGGAAGTCACGTCCAGAATGTCGTCCGCAATCTGGAATGCGAGACCGATTCGTCTACCATATTCGCGAAGTTTCCGGATCTGGTCGTCGCTCGCTCCTGCGACCATCCCTCCTGCGACCACCGACGCGCAGATCATCGCGCCAGTCTTCGAGCGATGAATGTATTCCAAAGTTGCATCGTCAACGTCTTGGCCTTCGTTTTCAATGTCGGCCATTTGCCCGCCCACCAACGCGTCGACTGTGCCGGCGGCGCTCGCGATTTCTCTGACGACTCGGATCTGTCGTTCAACATTGCCGGTCGCAGCAGGCGACGACAATACCTGAAACGCCAAAGCGAGGAGGGCGTCGCCGGCAAGTATCGCGACGGCTTCGCCAAAAGCCTTGTGACAGGTAGGTCTTCCTCGGCGCAAGTCGTCGTTGTCCATCGCCGGCAGATCATCGTGGATCAGCGAGTAAGTGTGAATCATCTCGACCGCGCAAGCCGCCGGCATCAATTCAACTGTCCGGGCGCCGAAAGCCTCACCCGCGGCAAGTACCAATGCGGGCCTGAGTCGCTTGCCACCGGCGAGCAAGCTGTATCGCATCGCCTTGTGCAGCCGCTCGGGTGGGGTTGTTTCGGTAGGGACAAGCCGGTCGAGCCACTGGTTTACCTCGCTAGCGCGTCGAGCCAAATAATGCGTGATTGTCTCGGTTGCGGTCATTGTTCCTCTGGTTCTTCGAATGGAACCGGCTTGTAAGCCCCGTCGTTGCTGCGCACCAGGATCTCGACCTTGCGTTCCGCTTCGTCCAGTCGCTTCTGGCACTCGCGCGATAAACGGACGCCTTGCTCGAACAATTCCAGAGATCGATCGAGCGGCAGATCACCCGATTCAAGCTGCCGCACAATCTGTTCGAGTTCTTCGAGAGACGCTTCGAAACTTTTTTCTGCGCTCATCTGTTTATTTCCACATTCTGTGAATATGACGGGTCGTAGTCAAACGTCTGCCCTATTTGCTCGATTGCCTTACCCATGGCGCTTCACTCCCATATCGCTCCCAAGTCAATCCGCCGCTGAAGGTTGATGCGTGAAAAGTATACCGAGCGATCGTCAGTTTGAAAAACTCGCCTATGCCTGTGGTGACTTGTCGATAAACGCGATGGTAAAATCTCACGACGAAAGCTGTTGAAAAGGGGGACTCCGCCGCTAAGTCACCAAGACACAAAGGCCCACCAAGAGCTTGGTCAACCTTCGTGCTTTCGTGACTTTGAGGCAAGTTGAGGCATCATGGATTACAAAGAAAACGTTCTCGGCCTCATCGGAAACACGCCTCTGGTCAAGCTGAACAAGCTGACAAGAGGCATCGTTGCGGCGGTGCTCGCCAAGATGGAGTCGCTCAACCCGGGCGGGTCGGTCAAAGACCGCATCGGAGTATCGATGATTGATGCCGCCGAGCGCGACGGCCGGCTCAAACCTGGCGGCACTGTAGTCGAGGCTACTAGCGGGAACACTGGCATCGGTGTCGCGCTGGTCTGCGCAGTGCGCGGCTACAAAGCGGTCTTCGTAATGACCGACAAATGCTCAGTCGAAAAGGTTCGGTACTTGAAGGCTCTTGGCGCCGACGTTGTGGTGGTTCCGGTCGCTGCCAAACCCGACTCGCCAGATCATTACATCAACACTGCGCGACGAATAGCGCAGGAAACTCCCAATTCGTTGTTCGTCTTTCAGTACGGGAATCCCGCCAACCCCGAGGCCCATTACCGAACGACGGGTCCTGAGCTGTGGGAGCAAACTCAAGGGCGGATTACTCACTTTGTTGCGGGCATCGGAACCGGTGGAACGATCAGCGGAGCGGGACGCTACCTCAAAGAGAAGAACGCGAAGATTCGGGTGATCGGCGCCGATCCTTACGGCTCGGTGTTCAAGACTTACAAAGAAACCGGCCAACTCATGCAACCTACGCCCTACCTGGTTGAGGGCATAGGGCAGGAAATCATTCCCGAAAACGTCCACTTCAAATACATCGATGAGATAATCAACGTTACCGACAAGGATTCATTCCAGATGGCGCGTCGCCTCGGCCGTGAAGAAGGAATTTTCTGTGGAGGCTCGACCGGGACCAATGCGGTCGCGGCATTGCAACTCGCACGCGATCTGAGCGAAGACGCAGTTGTGGTCTTCCTGGTGGCGGATACCGGAGAAAGATATCTCTCGAAATTTCATTCCGACGAGTGGATGAAGGAGAAACGAATGTTGGGAGCCGAGAGGATGACGGTTGGGTTGATCAACCAGCTCAAGTCGGATGAGGCAACTCCGCATCTCGTTTCCGTCAGCCCTGACCATAACGTTGGCGACGCGCTTCAAATGATGAAGACTTACGGTCTGTCGCAATTGCCGGTGCTTGACGACGGCAAATCGGTCGGCAGCTTGCGCGAGGGACGGTTGATGGCAAAGCTGCTCGACAACCGCGAGCTAATGCAGTCGCCGGTCGCCCAAGTAATGGATCGAGCCTTGCCGGTTGTGAATGAAGACATCAGCGTCGACGCAGCGGTAAAGTATCTCAAGACCTCGCCGGCGCTGTTGGTCGAAGAGTACGGCCGCATCGTGGGTATAGTGACACGCCAAGATGTGCTGGATGTTCAGTCGTAACCGAGCGAAGACTCTCGTTGACAGGCAATCTCGAGACTCGCTAGTATCACACGCCTTTTGTTTCACTGGGGACATTTTATCGATGTCGATTCTTCAAGCCATTATTCTCGGTCTGATTCAGGGGTTGACAGAGTTCATACCGGTCAGCAGCACGGCTCATCTCACACTTGCCGGCAAGTGGATGAACCTGATCGATCCTCAGCATCCCGATCAGTGGACCGCGTTCATTGCCGTCATTCAGCTAGGCACACTGGTAGCAGTCGTCGCATACTTCTGGACCGAGCTGATTGAAATTTTAGTAGGGCTCATCACCTTCAGCCTTGCCGCCCTCAGCCGTCGAGCTGTCGATGAATCCGCGAAGCGGCACGCGAGGCTGGGCTGGCTGTTGATCGTTGGGACGCTGCCTGTCGCAATCGTCGGGTTGCTGTTCCGACATCAAATCGAAGGCATGCTGACCAAAGACCTGCGCATAATCGCCGGAAGTTTGATTGGGCTTGCAATCGTCCTGACCATCGCCGAGATCGTGGCAAAGCAGCGAAGAGACATCAATAACGTCAAAATCCGCGACGCAATCGTCGTCGGCATTGCCCAGGTATTCGCGCTCATTCCCGGCTCATCGCGATCGGGCACGACCATTACGGGAGGACTGTTTTCGGGGTTGGAACGCGCGACGGCCGCGCGGTTTTCATTTTTGCTTTCGATTCCGGCGGTCGCCGCTAGCGGGCTGTTCGAGCTTCCGAAAGCATTACACTCGCTGAACACCGGTTGGACTGAGATCGCGGTTGCCGGCGTTGTCTCGGCTATCACAGGCTATGCTTCCATCGCATTCCTGCTCAGATATCTTCAGCGTCATACGACGTTCATATTCGTCGCATACCGGATTGCACTCGGGATTGTGTTGATTTGGCTTCTTGTTTCAGGACGCGTGCTCCCGAGGTGAATTGCTTTTTCAGTTGAGCTTCCAACCTCGGGACAAATCCAGAGAAGTTGCAAAGATTACCAAAACTTAAGCTGATGCAGCCACGCGATCAGCGCCTGAATAAGACCGCGCCTGGGCGCCATCATCTTAATCCGCTCGCCGGCGCGCTCGACACGTCTGACTCTGCCAAGAATCCTGTGGAGCGGAACCGGTGCGTCGTTGTGCGAAGCCGCATCGCCTCTGGTTAAGATGCAACGCTCGGACGAGGCGCGCTCGAGCCGGATGACGCGATGGATAACGGCCGTGTCGAACCGGCTGTGGTAGAGTACGATGTCGCCTTGCTTGATAGGCTCATCATCGGTCACTGGTTCGACAGTGATCACGTCGCCGTCCGCGATCGCTGGACTCATGCTGCTTCCGCTCATTCGCAGTTGGACCGGCAGGTTTCGGGACAACAACTGACGCGCTTGCTCGAGAAAGTCGGGCGTCTCTAGAGTGACCTCGCGCCCTCGCTCCGTCTTAATATCATAGGCGCGCATTGTGTGATACCCCTAACGTCCCTTCGGTTCTGGAGCTGGCAGCTCCGGTTACTAATGAACCTCGGATGAGGTCGCGAACAGCTTAGCCAAATGATACCGCAAGACGCGGGTGTCGGAAAGTGCAAAGCAGGGCCCGGAAAAAAAGATGGAGAAGCCGACCGCAACCGGCTCCCCCATCAGGTTTCTGCGAGCTTCTTTTACTAGGAAGCAACGGCGCTTTGACTTTGCAGCAGCGTCGGTGTTTCGCTCCCTTCAAGAGATCATGTCGCCGGTACCGTGCAGGTGTTGTTGCTCATGTCCTTATCTGTGACCTGACACTTAGTATTGTTCGGACCGAGTTGGAGAATCGCGGTGCCTGCGCCTTTGCCTCCTACCGCTGTAAGATCCCACTCTATGTGCACACGCCGATCTCCCTTTGCATCGTCAATAGTGCCAAGGCAGGCTTTCACAGTGGGTGTGCCGGTGCCGCTGGCAATTAGAGCGCCGTTACAGAAAAACTGGTAGGCGCCTGTTGAGAAGTCGAATACAACGAAGTTGCCGGCGTTTGTTTCATCCTGCAAACAAAGGAGTGAGCTAGTCGGCGGACAGGCATTCGCTGCTGTGCTGCAAACGGCCACGTCATCCACGTGCCAGCCCGTTGAACTGTTGACGATGTTGTCAACCGAATCGAATCTGAATCTCACTCTCACACTAGAAGCTGAGCCCACAAATGGTGAGAGACCGACTGCTGCACTGTGCCAGTTGTTGTCGTTTATTAGACTGGCCTTGCTGAGCACCTGGGTGAAAGTGGTCCCTCCATCTGTCGATACGTCTACGAATGCCGTATCGAAACCGCCGCTCGATTCTACGAACAGAAGGTAATTGAAGGTCAGCGTTGTTGTCCCGCCAACGGGAATAGCTGGCGATACCAGATTCGACGCATTTCGGTCGCAGGTATTGTAGTTGCACGTCGCGGCGCACGTATCGACTGGAGCCGTTCCGCATGGGAGTTGGCATTCCTGACCGTAATAAAAAGTGGTCGGAGTGCTGTGGCCTGGTAACTCCGCGCGGCAAGTTGTCGCCAAGTGCCATAATGGCGTGCTCACCACCGGCACGACCGTAAATCCTTGTGCGCCGGTTTCGAAATTGAAGGTAGTGCACAAGGTGGCCGCCGCCTGCAATTGAGATTCGATCTGATGCACGGCCAACTGGTAATCTGTCTTTTTCTTCGCCGTGATCTTCAAGTAGTACTTCCCTCCGCCACTGATGCTGTATTCAGGCGCTTTGCCCGCATTGGCGCTGCCGCTATCGAATGTAAGCAGGCTCGCAAGTGTGTTAGGCGCCAGCAACTCTGCCGTTACGGTCCTACCCTTCTTGCCGGAGACAATCGTCAAGTCGAAGCGCAAGAGGTATCCATCTTTAGATTCGATTGAATAGAAATCGGCGTCGCCCCGCTCAACGCTGCCGGTTCGCGCGCCGAAGACCTCGCCAGACATTAGAATTCTATCCGACCTCGCCGCGTCGTCATTTGGTTCCAGCTCCGGCTTCGGGTTCGACCAAGAAAGCGATTTGATGAGATCTATTGCCGCGTTCATCTCGGCCATCAGGTCCCTTGTCGCGGGATCCGTCTCGACCTGCGCGGGGTCTATGTTCAAAGCCTGAATAAGCTGTCTTACGGAAACCTCAATTTCGCCTCTCCTTTCGTTCAGGCTTTTGACCACTTCAGCGCCCAGATTTTGAAGTGCGATCGCCGCTTCGTCCGCCGCCTTGTGGGTACCCGGTGTGGGATTGGCTTTCTCCTCGGACAGCGCCCGATCCAAAGCCGCCTGCGCTTCTTGAATGGCGCGCCCGGCAGCCTCAATCGCAGACTGCGCAACTACCTTTGCCGATGGATTAATTGGCTGCTTCTTCGCCGACAAACGGGCAAGCTTTGAGTGCGCGTGTGCCGTTGTTGAGGTGAGACGCGCCGTCACCAGTAACGCTGCCGAAAGTCCTGCCGCGATAATTACTGCAGCGATCAAATAACCTCTTCGTATTCTGGAAGTCTCCATCAGTAAACCCTCCTTGTGTGAACTTTTGGTTTCTCGCGTCCGATGCGGTTGCACAGGCGCATTCGTCTCGATCTATGATGCCAAACTGAGCGTGAGGCAATGTCGAGGGGACAGACTCTATCCTAGTTGCTTTTTAGAGTCAACCTGCCCGTCAACAATCGGTTTGCAACCGGGCCGAGCCGGGGTAATTACTTTGAGGCTCCGTGGGTCGGTTGAGCAGCCTCAGGGCCGAGCTTCTTTTCTTAAGGCTGCCGTTTGTGTCGGCGCCGGACAGGTGTCGTTGCTTAAATCGTTATCGGTAATTTGACATTTTGTTTTAGTGCCAAGCTGAACAGTTGCGCTGCCGGAACCTTTCCCGCCCGCCGCAGCCAGGTCCCACTGGATGAAAACGCGGCGATCCCCCTTGTTGTGTTCAATGCTGCCCGATAAGCCGGAGAGGGTTAGTGTGCCTCTACCACTTGCGATCAGGGCGCCGTCACAGAAGAAAGTGTAATCGCCGGTCGCCGCGTTAAACGACACCGAGCTAGCAGCGCTGGCCTCATCCTGCAAGCACAACGTCGTGTCTTGGTTTACAGTGAAGGTCACGCCGCCGATCGCGATCGTTCCGCTGCGCGAGATTGAGGTTGTGTTGGCGGCCACCAAAAAACTAACCGTCCCGTTGCCGGTTCCCCGGTCGCCCGAAGTTACCGTGATGAAGTCCGGGTTGTTGCTTATCGCAACCCAGGCGCAACCGGCCACCGACGTTACATTGACCATTCCGGTTCCTGCATTGGCGTGAAACGCAGCGCTCGTCTGAGAGAGCGCAGGAGCTGAAGTGCACGGCAAGGCGGCATCGACGGCGGCCTTAACATCGAGCCTCCCGAACCCGTAAACGTTGTTAGGCGAGCCGCTGCTGCTGCACAAGGTCAACGGTACGTGAACCGCGGCGTCATTCAGAATTTGTATTGTAAAAGAGACGTTGTTCTTGATCGACGGCTGAGCTGACCACAGCAAGGCCGCGGCGCCTGCAACATGTGGAGTCGCCATAGAGGTGCCGCTGATCGTGTTATAAGATACCACACTCGAGGTCCAAGACGATCTTACGCTGACGCCGGGCGCTGCGATGTTTGGCTTCATTCGATTACTGCCGTCGATGGTCACCGGTCCTCGGCTGCTGAACGACGCGATTGCGTTAGTGGAATGGTTATACGCTCCAACCGAAAAGCTTGCGTCATAAATTGCGGGCGGGTCTACAACCGTCGAGCAGCTCGGGCCTGCATTTCCGGCGGCGACTACCATCAGTATTCCTGCCGCGCGCTGGGCCTCGACTGCCTGTTTCAAGGTGTTTGGCGAACATCCTTCGGAAGGCGGGCAGGTCCACGAGTTAGTGGTAATATCTGGCGCGAGAGCGGGATTACCTTGCGCGGGTGTCCCGTTCACCGGATACGGAGCGAGGAAGAATTCCATGCATTCGATATATGTCGCCGGAGTGCCGTTGCCTCGATCCATATTGCGGCAGCCGATCCATTTTGCCCCGGGCGCCATTCCGATTTGATTTCCTAGCCCGTCGTCTCCAACCGCGGTCCCCATCGTGTGAGTTCCGTGACCGCTGTCGTCACAAGGTTGAGGCGAATCAGGCCCACAGATGCCGCCTCCCGAGTGAATGCTGTCGTGCCAGTTGTAATCGTGATTGGCACTTGCCCCGTCAAACCCACGGTAGTGGTTTTTGAGCGCGGTGTGGTCCCAGAGATAACCGGTGTCGGCGCCCGCGATCACGACGTTCTGACCGGTGTAACCTAAAGCCCATACCTCGGGCGCGCGAACATTGGTGATGTTTCCTTCAATTGTGTCGGTCGCGTAAGGCTGAAGCGCCTGTTCCTTCGGTAAGTCAATGTCGTTGTGAATCACGGGATTGCCCGCGATACTTCTGACATCGGGTCGCGCGGCGAGCGCCAAGGCGATGTTGCGATCGCCTTTAACCCAAACGCAATTGATAATGTAAAACGAGCGATGCTCGATGTGGTTTGCCCTGAGCCAATGAAGAAGCGGATCCTGTGTGGCTTGGGCCTTTTCCCAAAGCGCCCGGTAGACGTAGGCTGCTTTTTCGTCCTTATTCGTGAGCGCGTCGGCGCCGCTGAGATCTGCTTGTTCGCCCAATACGACCAGGAACTCGGTTTGTTGCCCCGCGCGGGTGTGATCAAGAACCCAAGCCGCGACCTTTCCGAGGTCCTTATCGGATGAGTGACCGGAACCGGCCCAGCTTACCGGCGAAATAATAGCGGCAACAAAAAACAACAAGGCCGCTAATCGAATTCTCATAAGGCTACTCCAGTTCATCACTCCCCGAAATAATCGCATCGCGCGGTGCAAGTTTCGCGAATCGTCACTCGCCGCAGGCCAGGCAGTCGCCCCTCCAATCGCTCCCAAATCCACAGCGCGATATTCTCGCTGGTCGGGTTATCCAACCCCGCGATCTCGTTCAGATAATAATGGTCAAGCTTCTGACGTATCGGCTCGAAGGCGTCCGAGATGTCGGCGTAGTCGATGAACCACCCAGTCTCGGGTTCGACATCGCCACGGACGGCAACTTCGCATC
The DNA here is from genome assembly GCA_036505875.1 of Blastocatellia bacterium. GTDB lineage: Bacteria > Acidobacteriota > Blastocatellia > UBA7656 > UBA7656 > Onstottus_A. The sequence continues at coordinate 14,571 of DASXSR010000110.1, forward strand.
TGAACGAGTGCCCGTGAAGCCGCGCGCACTTGTGAGTTTCGGGGACGCGAGGCAGGCGGTGCGCGGCTTCAAAGGTGAACTCTTTAACAAGCTCGACAATCATTGTGCATCAATCTTAGCTTCTCGCCGAAAGGACGCGCAACAAATGAGCCATTCGCCTTCTATCGGCCAACTTCAGTAAGGATATCACGCAAGGCTTGTTGAGCGGGCGGGTAGTCCGGCCTGAGTCGCAAGGCCTCTCGATAATGCGTGACGGCCTCGGTCTTGTTGCCATTCCTTGATAGCAGTCTCCCGAGTTTGAAGTGAGTTTGCGCCGCCAGCGAGTTGTCAATTTTGAACTCTAAAGCTGTCGAATAGGCCGTGACGGCCTCTGCGATTTTACCTTGCTGATCGTAAGCAGAACCGAGATTGGCGTAGGCTGAGGCGTAAGTAGGATCGATCTCGATTGCCTTGGAGAAGCTAACGATCGCTTCGTCGAGTCTTCCCTCGTTTGCGAGCGCCGCGCCCAATTTGTTGTGTGCGTCGGTGAATCGAGGCTCGATCTCAATCGCCTTCTCGAACTCGCCGATGGCTTCGTCAAGTTTTCCTTCCTGAACCAACACCATTCCCATGTTATGCCTCGCGTGGGCGTAAAATGGATCGACCTCAATCGCCGCCGAAAAGTGCCCGGCGGCTTCTTCCAGCCTTCCCTGTTGCGCCAACAGCTCGCCGAGATTGTTGTGCGCGACATAGTTGTTGTCGGTTACGGCAAGCGCCCGTTCAAAGAGAGTGATGCTGTTGTGCCAGTAGCTTGTCTGAATCCGCGTGACGATTGTAAGCGCTATCACGACGCCGAGTCCCAGAACGGCCAAGCGCTGCTGCCGTGCCGGCCTCACACTTTTCCAATTGCTTGCGACCCATATCACCGCAACGAACAATCCGATGAACGGCACGTAGGCATACCGATCCGCGCGCGATTGAAGCCCGACCTGCACCAATCCAATTACTGGAACGAGCGTGCCGAGATACCAGAACCATCCGACCGCGCGATACCTGAATTGCTTAGATCTCCACACCGACAGCGCGGTGATTGACACTACTACAAGCGCCGCCAATCCAACTTGCCAAGTGGGCAGACCGTGGCGAGGATACGGATAAAAAACGGCTAACCCGGCGGGCCAGAATAGCTTCAACAAATAAGTCGCATAAGACACCAGAGCGTTTTGGAGACGAAGCAATATGGGAAACTTTTCAATTGTCGCTACCGCCCCGCCGGCTCGCTGCGCATAGACGGTGACGACACCGGCAGCAATCGCCAGTAACAATAGCGGCGTTTTCTCGATCACAAGCTGTATTACATTGCGACTTGGATACGTGAGCGCGGCTGCACTTTGTTTCTTCGATTTCTTGGACTTGACCCTCTTATCAGAGGTGTTTTCTGCCTCAGACTTTCTTAGTCGGGCAAGCGGCCAGTAATCCAAGAGCAACAGCGTGAACGGGAGCGTCACCGCCATCGGCTTTGACATCAGCGCCAACGCAAAACAGACAGCCACAAGCGAGTACGCAGCCCATGCTGGCTTCTTCGCATATCTAACGTACGCCCAAATCGCTAGCAGCCAGAATAACGTGCTCAACAGGTTTTTGCGCTCGGCGATCCAGGCTACTGATTCCACGTTGACAGGATGAACGGCAAACAGAGCAGCAACGAATGCGCTCCGCCACAACGCGCCGGTCATTATGTTAAGTACCCAAAACAGCAACAGCGCGTTCACAATGTGAATCAAGAGGCTCGTGATGTGATGACCCGCGGGATTCAGACCGAACAACTGACAATCAAGCATGTGAGACATCCAAGTCAGCGGGTGCCAGTTCGCTGCCGAAGTCGATGTGAAAGCCCACGCCAGATTGTTCCAGCTCAAGCCCTGTTTCACATGGTCGTTGTTCACGACGTACACGTCATCGTCGTAGCTGACAAAACTGTTTTGGTTCACGCCCCAGTATGCCGCAAGGGCCAGCACCACCAGTCCTGCGGCGACCAGCAGCTTCTTGTTCCTTGGCTTGTCTTTTGACATTTTCCGTGGAGCGCCGGACTTCCACGTAGTAACGAATTCATTCGTCGGCTTCAGGAACGAATGAATTCGTTACTACGCGGGCTCGCCAGCGCACTCAAAATATTCATCAGGTGTGGCTTTCGTTTCAAGCGATGCTAAACTGAAGGCGTCCTATGCCGGAACGATCGACGCGAGAAAAGTACCTCCAGCACTCCGCGACTCGCCTTCCCTTCGTTACGGTGAAGTTCGCGCAGTCGCTGGATGGCCGCATCGCAACGTCGACAGGCGACTCGCAATGGATAAGCAGCCCGCCCGCGCAGCGTTTTGTTCACAAACTCAGGAGCGAGCATGATGCGATCCTGGTCGGCATAGGCACTGTGCTCGCCGATGATCCGCGGCTGACCGTCAGGTTAACAAAAGGCCGGAATCCGATGCGGATCGTCGTTGATAGCCGCTTGCGAACACCGCTCAGCGCGCGCGTGCTGGCGGATGGCGCGGCGAGTCACACGCTCGTGGTAGCCAACGAAAATGCTGATCTCGCCCGTGTGCGCGCGATCGAGGCTCTTGGTTCTGAAGTTTTGCGATTGCCTGTGTCGCAAAAGCACATTGGCGTTGATTTGCAGCGATTACTTGAAGAGCTCGGTGGTCGGCGCGTCGAGTCAGTGCTGGTCGAAGGAGGCAAGCAGATCATCACGTCGCTGCTGGCCGCGAGATTGGTGGATCGAGTTATAATCATCATCGCCCCGAAGATAATCGGCCAAGGGATCGATGCGATCGGCGATCTCGGCATTGCGCGACTCGACGAGGCGATAACATTTTCCTCAGCGCGCACACACAAGCTTGGTCAGGATATGATTTTCGACGGTCGGTTCAAGTAGCCACGTAATGTCTCAACGAATCTTTGTGGGAACTAACGTTGAGTGCGCGACCGTACTAACCTGAGAAGATGAACCGAGTTATTTTTTGCCCAAATTGCGGGATAGAAGATCAGAGCAGTAACCAGTTCTGCCGCAGTTGCGGTACGGCACTGCACGCCGTACGCTCGGCACTCGACCAGCCGGATGCTATCACGACTTCTGCTGTTACGGCTCGAGAAGAAATTGGCCGCGCAATCGCCGCTAAGATCGCCCAATTCGAAGCTTCCGATGATCTGAGACGAGCCGTGTTCGAGATCCTTCCCGCAGTCGAAAGGTTTTTGGAATCTCCGGAAGAGAGACGCGCGTTCCAACAAGAGAGACGATCGAATCAGATTCGCGAAGGGGTGATCACGTCGGCGGTTGGACTGGCCATAATGACTTTCTTCATGCTGATCAGTTGGTTGACTCACGAAGAAAAGGTCTTGATCGCGAGCGGGGTTGGTTTGCTGGTCTTGATGATAGGGCTAGGACTCATAGTCGCGGCATCGTTCTTTACTCCCTTGCCGAAAAGGTTGGAGGCCCCTTACCCAAAAACGCCTCTCGACAAGCCAAACCCTTTGAACAAAGAGCTGCCGCCGGCAAAGCCTTCCACCTTTCCTTCTGTAACCGAAGGGACGACCCGCGAACTATAGAACGCAACGCCGTTCCGACTACTCGGTTCGACAATCCGCCATCCAAAATCTAAAATCCTCTCTTATGGCAAACGAGAAGCCTTTCGACCTGAAGGCGACAGTGAACCTGCCGAAGACCAGCTTCGCGCAAAAGGCGAACCTCACGCAGCGCGAGCCCGAGCGACTCACGCGATGGAAACAAATGGACCTCTATCACGAGATTCGTCGGGCGCGCGCGGGCCGCCCATTGTTTGTGTTCCACGACGGTCCGCCTTACGCCAATGCCGACATTCACATCGGCACGGCGATGAACAAGATACTCAAAGACTTCGTCATCAAATCGCATTCGATGATGGGATATGACGCCCCATACGTGCCCGGTTACGATTGCCACGGGTTGCCTATCGAGTTGCACGTCGACAGGAAGCTGGGAGCGAAGAAATCCAAGATGACTCCCGAGTCGATTCGGAGAGTCTGCCGCGAGCACGCCGCGGAATCGCTGAAGCGGCAGACGCGCGATTTCCAGCGGCTGGGGATCCTCGGCGAGTGGGATGATCCTTACTTGACGATGTCCAACGCATACGAAGCAGAAACTGCGCGTCTGTTCGGACGCTTCGTCGAGCGCGGCTACGTCTACAAGGGCGCGCGCCCTGTGTATTGGTGCATACACGATCAGACCGCGCTCGCCGAGGCAGAGGTCGAATACAAAGAGCACACAAGCCCATCGATTTACGTGAAGTTCCCGCTGCCGGAAGACCAAGTACGCGCGCTCGAAAACAGAATTGCGTTCGAGGAATCCGCAATCCGCAATCTGCAATCCGAATTCAATAAGCCGGTTTTCGTTTTGATCTGGACGACCACGCCGTGGACGCTTCCAGCGAATCTCGGCATTGCGGTCAATCCGAATTTTGGCTACGCCGCGATTGACGTTGGCAAAGAGATCTACATCGTTGCGAGCGATCTGGTCGCCGCGGTCGCGGAGAAGTGCGGGCTGGGCGAGCCTCGCGTAGTCGTAACTTTTCCGGGCTCGGCGCTCGAGGGGTTGGATGCACGACACGCGTGGCTTAATCGAGATTCGTTGTTGATGCTTGGGGAGCACGTTACGCTTGGTGGTGAATCCGACGCTGAATCTGAGATCGACGTGGCCGACGCGCAGAAGAAAGGAACAGGCAAGGCGGGAACCGGCTGCGTGCACACGGCGCCTGGTCATGGCCACGACGACTTCGTGATGGGCCAAAAGTATCGGGTTCAACTTGCTCCAATATACGATGAGTTGCGAAAGACCGGTGTGCTTGCGGGTCAGCTTGAAGGCGCCGAGGTCTACTGCCCCGTTGACAACGCTGGACGCTTCACTAAGGATGTTGAAGGGTTCGCAGGGCTGCAGGTGTTTGAAGCGAACGATCTGATCGTCGATTTCCTGCGCGAGACGGGTGCGCTCGTTTACACCGAAAGATACCCCCATCGCTATCCGCATTGTTGGCGATGTCACAACCCGGTGATCTTCAGAGCCACGCCGCAGTGGTTCATTTCAATGGACAAGGCTGATCGCGAAGGACGTTCGTTGCGAGAGAGCGCCATCAGCGAAGTTGAGCGTGTGACCTGGATTCCGGCGTGGGGACGCGAGCGGATGCGCAGCATGCTTGCGGGGCGGCCCGACTGGTGTGTGTCGCGCCAGCGAGTGTGGGGCGTGCCGATCCCGGTCTTCTACTGCAACGATTGCGGCGAAGAAGTCGCCGATCCCAAGGTTATCAATCACGTCGCATCTGTATTCGAGAAGGAAGGCTCTGATGCGTGGTACTCGCGCGAAGCCGAGTATTTGCTCCCAGATGATTTCAAATGTCGAAGATGCGGAGGCTCGCGCTTCACGAAGGAGATGGACATCCTTGACGTCTGGTTCGATGCGGGCTCTTCGTCTATCGCGGTCCTCGAGCGCGAACGCAAACTGCCGTGGCCGGCGGACGTTTACCTCGAAGGACCCGATCAGTATCGCGGCTGGTTCAACTCGTCGCTGATGATAGCGCTCGCGGCACACGACCGGGCGCCTTACAAAACCGTGGTCACCCACGGTTGGACTGTCGATGGCGAAGGCAAGGCGATGCACAAGTCGCTGGGCAACGCCATCTCGCCTTATGAGGTCATCGACAAGCAAGGCGCAGAAATACTTCGACTGTGGGTTGCGTCGTCCGACTTCACTGAAGATGTTCGCTTGTCTGATGAGATTCTGACGCGAGTAGTCGATGCCTATCGCAAGCTTCGCAACACGGCACGCTACGCGCTCGGCAATATCGGCGACTTCGATCCGGAGCGAGACCGAGTCTCGCGCGATCAAATGTGGGAGGTCGACCGCTGGGCGCTTGCAGCGAGTCGGGAGGTCGCGCGCAAGGCCGTCGAGGCCTACAAGCGTTTCGATTACTCGACCGTTTATCACGCGCTCTATGGCTATGCGACGGTGACGCTTTCAAATATCTACATCGATATATTGAAAGACCGGTTGTACACCTTCGCGCCTAAGTCGGTTGGGCGCCGCAGCGCGCAGACGGCGCTTTATGAAATAGTCGACAGCTTCACGCGGCTGCTTGCGCCGATACTTGCTTTCACCGCCGACGAGATCTGGGAGAGCCTGCCCGGCAAGCGTGAGGCATCGGTCCATATCGCGGAGTTTCCGAA
>DASXSR010000111.1:0-6997 GCA_036505875.1 Blastocatellia bacterium
GAGGCTAATTATAATTCTGCCTATGGGAGATTATCTATGGCGGCTGAAGTCATCCCAGCAGACCTGGTCACTTCCATAACCTTTGTCCGCATCGTCATGATGTCTCTGGATAAGAGTGAGGTATATGGGGCGGCATTCACGTTCTTGCTGCAAGGGTCCGATCCCGCTAGAGTGCCGGGCGTAACCTCATTTCTCAACGTGGTAGCGCCATTCCCCGCTCCGGCCCCCGGCACATCAATATTAGGGAGGCTCGATGGGACGTTACAGACGCCATTGGGTGAGTGTCAGTTTTATTTTGAGCAGGCGTTCCAGATAAGTTGAAATTAAAGTTAGGGAGGAGAATTTCCCACACGAAGACGAGAGGTGACAGGTAAACCTAAACCCGCCTAAACAGCTTAAGAATTCAGGCGGCGCGGCGTTGTGAGCCATTATCTTCCACGGCAGTAAGCCGCCGCCTAATTCTCGGTTGAACTCGGGAGATCGGCGAACAGGCGTGACGTGAGGCGAGAGCATTAACGCCTCAAAGGGCCGCGAGGTCGGCCTTGGCGCGAACTCGGCGACGATCGTCGCGCTCGGCCGGCTAACTCGGCGATGCGCGCGAGCGCAAAAACCGCGCCGCGTGATCGCCAGCATTAGGTGCGGGGAAGTTGGTGCCTAAAACGAGTTTCGCGCTGGGGCCAGTATTACGACACAGCTTCTTGACTCGCCGCGCTGCTCATCCCATGCGGCGTCTGGAGACGGTGCCTGAAGTCCTCGATCCCAAACCCGCAGTATCGGCAAGTCTTCATAGTTGGAATCACCTTCCCAGGATTGCACAAGCCGCTTGGATTGAATACTTCTTTCACCGCGAGCATCCGCTCCATATCGCTTTCTGAAAAGATCAATCTCATCGATTCGATCTTGTCCATCCCGACCCCGTGTTCGCCGGTGATCGAGCCGCCAACGCTCACGCACAACTGCATGATTTCTTTCGAAGCTGCTTCGACTCGAGCGACCTGATCGGGGTCGCGCCCGTCGAAGCTTATGTTCGGATGAAGATTCCCGTCGCCTGCGTGAAACACGTTGGCAACCGTCAGACGATGACGGGCGGCGATGCGATAGATTTCGTCCAGTACTTCGGGCAGTCTAGAACGCGGGACTACAGCGTCTTGGATCATCAAATCAGTTTTGATCCTGCCCATAGCTCCGAACGCGCGCTTTCGGGCCGCCCACAACCGCTCGCGCTCCGCTTGATCCTTTGCCACCCGGACCGCGCGGGCTTCGTTGCGCTGGCAAATCTCAGCCGCGCGAGCCGCGTCGTGTTCGAGCCCCGCAGCCAAACCATCCACCTCGATGATCAACAGTGCGGCGACATCAGTTGGAAAACCGCCGGCGTAGATCGACTCTTCGATGGCGCGAATCGTGGCTTGATCGATCATCTCGAGCGCTGCAGGAAAGATCCCCGCCGCTATTATGTCGCTCACGCTGCGGCTGGCGTCCGTCACGGTCATGAACTCCGCCAGCAGAGTTTTTATCGCTTGCGGCAGACGAGTGAGCTTCAACGTAGCCTTGGTCGCGATGCCGAAAGTGCCTTCCGATCCGACAAACACTCCCAACAAATCGTAGCCCGGCGCATCTACGCCGCCTCCGCCCAAGTTGACGATCTCTCCGGTCGGCAATACAACTTCGAGACCGAGCACGTGATTGGTTGTCATCCCGTACTTGAGACAATGCGGGCCGCCGGAGTTCTCGGCAACATTTCCGCCGATGGTGCATGCCATCTGGCTCGATGGATCAGGCGCGTAGTGATAACCGTTCGGAGAAGCCGCCTGTGAAACGTGCAAGTTGATCACGCCGGTTTCGACGACCGCGAACCTGTTGTCGATGTCGATCTTTAGAATCTTGTTCAGCCGAGCCAGCTCGAAGATCACGGCGCCTTGAAGCGACAGCGCGCCGCCCGACAGACCGGTGCCCGCGCCGCGAGGAGCGAAGGGTATGCCTTCGGCAGCGAGAATCCTAACCGCGGCTGCTACTTCCTCAGCACTGCCGGGAATGATTACTGCCGAAGGAGGGAGCTTGTGAATCGTGAGCGCGTCAGCTTCATAAACGAGAAGCTCATCGCGATCCGTCTTTACAAAGTTCTTGCCGAGCACGCGCTGGAGTTGCTCGATGACCTTTACGGGTAGAATGGGCGATTCCTTCATAGCTCCGAGGTGTGAGTAGCAGTGGGCTTGGGGCCGAGTGGCAATCCTCTTTCATTAACACCTCACTTCAGTGAGGCGTTGGTGTGAAAAACAGTTTCGCTGCCGACTCAGTAAACCGTTGAAACGGTTACGCTCCGCCCGCCCTCGCCCCACCCAACTGAAGTTGGGTGTTAATGACAACCGCGAATTCGCCTCCCACAATAGCGCGCCAATATCAAGGGCGCCTTTATCAAGCCATCGCTCTTCAATCACACCCTAGTCCGAATTATGTTCTCATTAGCGTTGAAACGCCAAGCGCGCCGGGTTATATTGCTTGGGCGCTCCCTTCAATCTACGCCCCTCGCAAAACAACGATGTATAGAACGAGTTTGATTTCAAACAGCCGGGCTGCGCGTTTCACCGCAATCCTCGCCCTTCTTGCACTCTGCGTTTCGACACAAGCGCAGAAGGACGGCAAGTCGCCGACCGAAACCGCGCTGACGTTCTACCGAGCGCTCAAAGCGAAACGTTACCTCGATGGCTTTCGGCATTCTGTTTATCGCAACGCAGTTGAAGGGCTGACATCAGCCGAGCTTCAAGACCTCGAGCCGGACTTCGCGCGTACGTTCGCTTCCATCCCTGACAGGATCGAGCCTAGCGGGGAGAAGATAACCGGACAGATGGCGGCCGTCTCTTTGAAGTTCGGAGAGTCAAAGGAACTGCAATCGGTTACGCTCATCCGAATCGGTAACGAGTGGCTGGTCGGCGATCAGGAAACGCTCGCTCTCGTGAACGCGCAGGGTCGCGCGTTCTTCTTCAACACGCGGATGCAGGTCAACGAGAGCGAAGCATATGAAATGCTGCAGCGGATCATAGGCGCTGAGATAATCTATTCGCGCAAGTTCGAAGGCAAGAACGCATCGCTCGCTGAGTTGATCCGACTTGGAGGTGTGCCCAAGGACCTCGAGGATGGCGAAGCGAGCGGGTATCACTTCAGCTTGACGGTGGGCGCCGATGAGAAAACTTTTTTCGCGGCGGCGACGCCAACGACTTACGGAAAGACGGGCAGGATTTCTTTTTACGCGGACATCAATGGGATTCGCGGTGAAGATTTGAAGGGTCAACCCGCAACTGCGCGATCTTCGATTCACCACCCCAAGTAGTATGACTTGGGTGAGTCCTGCCTCGGCGGTCACATCTGGTCAACTACCAAGACTCACTTTGATGCGCCCCGCACTTGACTCGGTGCTTCCTTCCACGGCCAAGTACCAGGTTCCCGGGTCGACCTTAATTGTCTCGTTCAAGTCGGTCCGCCTGCCCCACGACGCTGCATACGAATGCGTTGTGCTTTTCCCGTTTTCGTACTCAGTCTTGTCGTCGGCGTCGAGCAGCACCAGATTCACGGGAGCGGTCGCGAAGAGCTGGATATTTAGCGTTGTAGGATACGGGACGCTGAATCGGAACAGTTCATATTGGCTGGGCGTGATTTCGAAACGACGGACTGATTCTTGTTTCATAGAGTGGCTCCAGGTGGTGCCTCTGAGGGTTTCTCGCGAACTCCTACAGGCTCAAGCTGAACGGAATCAAACTCGAGACTTCCTAGTTTGCGAAGACGAGGAATGAGCTCTTGCACGATGGGTGCGATGAATGGCACCACCAGAATCAGAACACCCTTCCAGTGAATATCCAAGAACTCTAACCCTCTTGCAACGGGCCCAATGACGCGGTTCCCTAAGCCGGAGTCCGGGCTCAAAACGATTAGGACATGAGCGATTACGACGCTGATGGCCGCTGCGCTAACGTAGATCAAGACCAAGACCAGCGCGATCGTACCAAGCCGTAATGATAGGAAAAGCCGTCGTACCGCGGTTACCATACCATGCGAGGCTAGCTTCATCGGCTCCGTGGGGTCAAGGCTAGCCTGCGTTACGTCGTTCGGCTCACCAATAAGTACGCAGCGGACGGGGCATTCGTCTGTTTAACCAGATTGACTACTTTCTGATCTCCACGATTGTTGCGCCGTTGCCGCCCTCATTGGGAGGTGCAGGATGAAAGCTAGCGACGTGCGCGTGACCTGTTAACAACTCCGCGATCGCTCGGCGCAATGCTCCGGTACCGTGGCCGTGAACCACTCGTACTGACTCGGCTCCTGCGAGGTAAGCCTTATCCAGAAACTTGTCCACACGATCGGTCGCTTCATCGACCGTCGCTCCGATCACGTTTATCTCGGGCGTAAAACTCTGATCCACGCTTATTTCAGCGCTGACGCCGCGCGGCAGCGCAGCAGCCTGCTTCGTCAATGGAGCAGCGGACTTGACCAGTTGAATCTCATCCCGTGCCGCGCGGAACCTGAGCGATCCGACGAGCACCGTGTATTCGCTGTCGTTGATCGATTCAACTATACCTTCTTGATCCAACGACTTGATCCTAACTCGGTCACGCTCGCGAATCTCGCCAACGTCAACTTCGATTCCGGTCGCCGATTCGGTGAGCGCGGCGCTCGGAACGTGACCGCTTACGACTGGGGCGCTGGCGGCTTGCTTGCGTATTCGAACTGCGGCCGAGCGACGCAGCTCTGACGCTCGCGCTTCAGCTTCCTTCTTCAATCGCGCAGCCGCGGCGCGGTCTTTGATCGCGTTGATCAAGCGCTCGCTTTCGGCGGTAAACTCTCGGACCGCCTGAGCAAGCTGACTCTCGAATTCCCTTTGCCGATCTGCCTCGCGGCGAGCGAAGTCAAGATCCAGCTTAGCGTACTTGTCCGCCGTCGCCTGACGTTCTTCCTCAAGCGCGACGCGTAAGCTCTCTTGCTCGTCAACGAGCTTCTTCAGATGGCGCAGGTAATCACCGGCCTGAACGTGAGATGGATCAAGCCGCGCAGACGCCTGACCGACTATCTCGCTCGGCAAGTTCATCCGCCGCGCGATCTCGAGCCCAGCGGAAACACCTGCAACTCCAGATATTAGTCGATAAGTCGGCCTGAGGGTCGCTTCGTCAAATTCAACCGAGGCGTTCAACACTCCTTCGGCTTGCGAGGCCCAGATCTTGAGCGGATTGTAATGAGTGGTCACAATCGCAGTCGCGCCCGCCCGCCGGAAGAAATCCACAATTGCAACGCCAAGCGCCGCGCCTTCATCGGGATCGGTTCCGGTGCCAACTTCATCGAGGAGGATAAGCGCGGGCGGCGAAACGCGCTCGGCCATCTCAGCGATGTTGCGCACGTGAGCGGTGAAAGTCGAAAGGTTCGCCGCGATCGATTGTTGATCGCCGATGTCGGCGAGAATTTGCGAGAAGACCGGCAGCACGGCGCGAGCAGCGGGAACGTTCAGCCCGCTCTGCGCCATCAACGCGATCAGACCAATGGTCTTGACCACAACAGTCTTGCCGCCGGCGTTCGGCCCGCTGATCACCATCGTTTGATGTGCATCGTCGAGCTTCAAGGAAATCGGAACGACCTTGCCGCCGGATTTTTTTAGCGTGTGTTCGAGCAGCGGATGCCGCGCGTCTTCAAGAGCGAACTCGCGACCCTCGATCATGTCAGGCCGCATGCAATTGAATTGCGCTGACAGCCTCGCCTTTGCTTGAGCGAAGTCTAATTCCGCGAGCGCGTCTGCAACCGCCGCGATTCCGGCGAGGTTCGCCCTCAACGTGTCGCTGAGTTCGAGCATGATGCGGGCGATTTCAATATCTTCCTCTTCACGCAATCGAACCAGTTCATTGTTCTGATCGATGATCGTCATCGGCTCGACGAAGGTTGTTTGTCCGCTCGATGAGAGTCCGTGCATAACACCGGGCACTTGTCCGCGCGAGTCGGTGCGAACGGGAATCACGAACCTGCCGTTGCGAATCGTGACTATGTCTTCTTGAATTGCAGGCGCTGCTCGCTCGCGCATGATCGATTCGAGACTGCGATAGATTCGGTCGCGGCGATGATTTATCTCGCGACGAATGCGACGAAGTTCGGGACTCGCGCTGTCATCAATCTCACCGGTGGGAAGTATCTTGCCTCGAATCGAAGCAAGCACTCGCCGAAGATCCGGCATGCGTCCCGCGATCGTTGTCAACTCAGGGTAGCGGCTTCTGATTTCGGCGTCGGCGAACTGAGCACGCACATCCATCCCTGCGCCGATTAATCGCTGAAGCTCAAGGATGCGATGAGGATCGAGGCTTGTGCCTTCAACTTGCAGCTCGGCAAGCGAGTCTTCAGGATCGGCGATGTCATAAAGCCCAAATGATCCGACAGTTGCGAGAAAGCCGACGCATTCGGTTGTTCTATCAAGCTCGCGATTGATGTGAGAGCGATCGGTTGAAGGCGCTAGAGCGAGCACGCGTTTGCGTCCGAGCGGAGTTTGAACTTGCCGCGACAGAAGTTGGAGCAGCGAATCGAGCTCAAGTGTCTTTAGGGACCTTTCGTCCATAGCGGAGGAATTGATTATATTAGAGGCGAACGTTGCACGGCGAGGGACGACTTCGGCGCAAACTCCTCATCGCTTGCGCAGTCAGCTTTGTGGGTTATAAGCTGATTCATTCTCATCACCTTCTAAAGAGGAGACTGATTCCATGAAGGTCTATGGCACCAAGGAGATTCGCAACGTTGGCATTGTAGGTCACGGCCACGCGGGCAAGACCTCGCTGGTTTCGGCGATGCTGTTTGACGCGGGGGCCACCAACCGATTGGGACGCGTAGATGACGGCACCACCACCACCGACTACGACGAAGACGAGATAGTCCGCAAACTCACAATCATAAGCTCGCTCGCCTACTGCGAATGGAACGGGACAAAGATCAACTTACTCGACACACCTGGATTCGCCGCATTCATACTCGATGCGAAAGC
>DASXSR010000112.1:0-18954 GCA_036505875.1 Blastocatellia bacterium
TTGATGGAACCAGCGAGGCGAAGCTATCTGCAGAGTGGATAAACGCTGTCTCTACCTTAGCCACGCCGGATTCTCGACGAGTATTGATGGGTTTCATTGAGCCAGAGGATGATGGATTGGAGCTCTGGAATATTGAACATGACCATGGTGAAGGTGACGTTCCAGCATCGTCGATTGCCGATCTCGGTAGGGCTGACACGTTGATTAAGGACCACATATTCCAGTTGTGCGCAGAGCGGCTCCCAACCGCAAAACGCTTGTTACTTTCGAAGGTGATCGCACGATTGGAAACCGCAGAAGCAGTACTCGCCGGACTGAACCTTATCAATGACAGCGAGAATCCATCCGTCCCATACGATCTTCGCAAAGCGATCGAAAACCTCTTCCTCAAGCCGAGAGACTGGAAGCTATACACTTGTCGGCCGAAACGCCAACGCTGTTAGGGCAAAGCTTTTCGAGATGTCGTTAAACGACGATCATCGCAGACAGTCGGCCTTCGCTCTGTTGCGACAAATTTAGGTTTGGCGGTTAGAGTACGGAAGACCGAGCGACGAGCCTCGGCACCCTGACTTTGACTCGAGCGAGCCGAATTAGCAGAGCCGCGCTGTAACGCTGCGTTCAGTTGAGATGAACAACACAACGTTGGCTATTTCTGGTTACTTGCTGTGTTCTCCCTGACTCGCTTGCAGTGTCTCTGCGATTCGTTCTGATCGTAGATCAACTCGATCACTTCGCCTTTGTCATCTTTCACGAACGTGATCTGCGACTCTACTTCGGGAATGAAGAACTTGTTTTCCGATACCGGGAAGAGCTCACGCTTCGGATTCTTCGGGGCCTGGCCGAAATACCGATTCCCTTCTCTAGTTACCGCATACAAGCTCTTGTTGGGAAACTCGTACTTCCCAACATACGTGTCGAAGACTTGCGGATCGACCTTCGCCACGTTCTGCGGTTTCTCCGCAGTGTAATCCATGAAACCCATCATCATCTCGTCGTAGGTAGGCTCACCCTGACGAACGGATTGCGCCGGGTCCGGATTGAATTTGTTTTTCGCCGAGTTGTCGAAATATCCCGTAACCTGAATCTTGCTCCCAGCGGGAATGTGAATCGGCGCTTGCGGACGATAGGCCATCTGCCAGTTGAAGCTGTAAGCAGGCACGTTCAGGAGCACCTCCGAACGCCCGTCGGGATAAAGGACCTTGTACTCCATGGCTACGCCGCGATAGTGCATATGCGGCATCAGAGAATAAAGCGTGACATCGAGACTCGGCTTCCAACTGGCGGTCACTTTGTGACGCTCGGCATTCGGGGGGATCTCGAAGAAGACGTTCGACACTGCGCGCGTTCTCATGAGCTTCTCCGGCGGCTGCTTCGCGAAGATCAAACCGACCATCGAACGATCCTTCTGAACGCTGCCGGCTACCTTTGAGTAGTGAACCTGAAAGCGAATGGTCGCGCCGGCTGGAATCTTCTTCGCCGTTCCCGGTTGCCACTCGCCGTAGGCACTGCCTGGCGCATAAGCGGTAAGAAAATCGTCGATGTTGTTGAAACCTTTCAGATTGGCCGGAATCTCGCTCGCGTCGTTGTAGACCGGCTGATCCTTTTTCATCCGAATCAAGAGGCCATCGCGATAGAACGGCGTGTTCTTCAGCGACCCTGCCAGCACAGCGGCGCGCTGCTCCTTCGGAACCATGTTGAGGCTCGGCTGGCCCGGCGGAACCACGAAGGCGATGATGTGATGCACCACCTTTCGATTGCCGGGCCGGGCTTCTGCCATTTGGACGTACTTGTCCTCTTTGAAGTCGGTTGGCGCGTCGAAGTATTGATACTCGTCGGGGCCGCTAGCTTCGACCGTATACTCTTCGGGCATTTGTATGATCAGATCAGGATTGCCGATGCCCCAGCCTTCGACGAACTGAGGGGCGGGCGGCAGGTCCTTCGGATTCCCTTCTATCGCTCCGCCATCCACCCAGGCAGAGACCGTATCGACTTGAGCCTGCGTAAGGCGCGGATCATTGGCCCACCGGCCGACGTGCGGATCCGCGTGCCAGGGAGGCATCTGACGACTGACGACCTTCTCTTTGATCGATCGAGCCCAGGGCCGAACGTCTTTGTAGCTCAGTACCGAGAACGGCGCGGCTTCGCCGGGGCGATGACACTGGGCGCAGCTCTTGAAGAAGATTGGCGCGACATCTTTACTAAACGTGACGTTCTTTGCTGATGGCCCCGGACCATTCGCATGTGTGGCAGGCAGCGCGCACAGAGCTGCAGCCAAGAGCGAGAACGCGGCGATGGCGAAAACAGGAATCTTGTTCATAGTTTCTCCCCGAAAATAAGGACTCGCCTCAATCGGAATGTGAAAGATGCAACCTTCAGCTTTCGCCGCAGGCTTTTTCCTGCGTCGAACACATAAGGCGTTACGCTGTCGTATTGGGTAATGTTCCTCAGACTACTCAACGGGACGCGCCTCACGCATGAGGACACGGCTCGCGCGCTCCTGCAGGGTGCAAGAATTTTACGTCGGCGACACATCGGCGAGGTCCGGCTGCTGGTCAGAGTAGATGCCCAACCATTATAGTGACCTAGCAGAGGTCCAAATGACAACGCACAGCCACACAAATAGACTGATAGACGAGACTAGCCCGTACCTCCTCCAGCACGCGCACAATCCTGTCGACTGGTACCCCTGGGGCCCTGACGCCCTCCAGCGCGCGCGGCAAGAAGACAAACCCATTCTGCTTTCAATCGGCTATTCCGCGTGTCACTGGTGTCACGTGATGGAGCACGAATCGTTCGAGAACGAAGAAATCGCGCGAGTGATGAATGAAAACTTCGTCTGCATAAAAGTCGATCGCGAGGAGCGCCCCGATCTCGACTCAATTTACATGAACGCGGTGCAGATGATGACCGGCCACGGCGGATGGCCTATGACTGTTTTTCTTACTCCTGATCTGAAACCATTTTACGGCGGCACGTATTATCCGCCTGAAGACCGGCGCGGGATGCCGGGCTTTCCAAGAGTTCTAATGGCGATCGCTGACTCTTACAAGAATAAGAGAGAAGAAATAGCTACGAGCGCGGATGCCATTACTGCTGAGCTGAAGAAAAGCGATCGGTTCATCGCGTCAAGCGAGATGCTGACGACTGAAGTGCTGAACGAAGCCTTCGCCGCAATGGCAAGAAACTTCGATTCCAGACACGGAGGCTTCGGCGGCGCGCCCAAGTTTCCGCCCTCGATGGCGTTGACTTTTCTGTTGCGACATCACAAGCGCACGAACTCACCGCAGGCTTTAATGATGGTCGAAACGACGCTTCAGAAGATGGCAGCCGGCGGGATGTACGATCATCTCGGTGGTGGCTTCGCTCGTTACTCCGTGGACGAGCGATGGCTGGTGCCTCATTTCGAAAAGATGCTTTACGACAATGCGCTGTTGACGCGAATCTACCTGTACGCGTATCAGCAGACGCGCAATCCGCTCTATCGGCGAATTGCGGAAGAGACGCTCGAATACATGATCCGCGACATGACCGACCCCAGCGGGGGCTTTTACTCGGCCGAAGACGCGGACAGCGAAGGCGAGGAAGGAAAGTTCTACGTTTGGACCAAAGCGGAAGTGCGCAGCATTCTCGGCGAAGAGGATGGCGAGCTCTTCTCCGAATTCTATGACGTAACTGCGGAAGGAAACTTTGAGCACGGCAAGTCTATTCTCAACACGCCTCGTTCGCTGGAAGAATTCGCGGCGCAGAAAGGCAAGAGCGTTGAGGAAATCAGCAGGACGATCAAATCCTGCAAGCGAAAACTGTTCTATGCGCGGGAGCAACGCGTCAGGCCGGGACGTGATGACAAAGTGCTGGCTGCCTGGAACGGGCTTATGCTGACGGCGTTCGCTGAAGCCGCGAACATCCTTGGGCGCGACGATTATCGAGAAGTCGCGGTCCGCAACGCGGAGTTCATAACCACGCAGCTAATAAAGGATGGCCGCTTGTTTCGTACTTACAAATCCGGTCAGGCGAAGCTGAATGGCTATCTTGAAGACTATGCTTATGTGATCGAGGGCTTGCTGGCGGTTTACGAAGCCACGTTCGAGCTCAGGTTCTTCACCCAAGCGCGCGAATTGGCAGACACGATGATCGCGAAGTTCTGGGACGAGCAAGGCGGCGGGTTTTACTTCACGTCCTCAGATCACGAACAACTAATCACGCGGACGAAGGACTACTTTGACAACGCGACGCCTTCGGGCAACTCGGCAGCGGCGAGTGGTCTATTGAAGCTCGCTCTGCTCACTGGAGAACAGGAGTACACCCGCTACGCGGCGACCATCCTTCGAACGTTGCGACAAGGGATGAGTCGGTATCCGAGCGCTTTCGGATACGCATTGTGCGCGCTTGATCTATACCTTTCAGAAGCCAAAGAGATCGCCATAGTCGGCAAGCTCAACACGCACGAAGTTCGCGCGTTCCTCGAAGAGATTTATTCGCGTTATATCCCAAACAAAGTTGTCGCGGGATCGGAGGCTAGCGACGAGACTGCGACATCCGAGATCAAGCTCTTGATGGATCGCTCCTCGATTGACGGAAAGGCCACGGCATACGTGTGCCGGGACTACACTTGTCTCGAGCCTGCAACCACCGTTGAAGACTTAGCCGCGCTGCTTGAAGAGTAGCTTACAGGACGCGAGTTTCGCGCAAAGCTGAGGGCCTACGGCTTGACCTTGATCTCGAATATCCGCGGCCACAACTTGCCGGTCACGAAGATTCGCTTCTTTTCCGCGTCGTAGGCGATCCCGTTCAGCACGGCGTCGCTTCCCGTGCGGTCTGACGGAGCGAGTATCCCCTTCAGGTTGAGAAACGACGTCACCCTTCCACTGGCAGGTTCAATTCGCACGATCAAATCAGTCTGCCAAACGTTGGCCCATATCTCGCCCTCGATGAACTCAAGCTCGTTCAGCTCGGTAAGCGCGCGACCGTTCATCGTTACTGCCAGCCTTCTCACGGGCTTGAACGTTTGTGGATCAAGATAAAACAGATCGCTGCTGCCGTCACTCAGAACGAGGTTGTTGTCATCATACGTAAGGCCCCATCCTTCCGTGTCGTATCTGAATTCCTGAACCACGCTGAAACTGTCGCGGTCATACACGAATCCGCGACGAGACTTCCAGGTGAGTTGAATGAGCCGACCGTCAACTAAAGCGAGGCCCTCGCCAAAGAGCTCCGGCGAGAGCTTCAGTTCCCTGGTCACCTTGCCTGACGGAAACTCCAACCGTCGAACTTTTGATTGACCATACAATCCCGTGCTCTCATAGAAGCCGCCATCCTTCCAAACCAAACCCTGTGTAAACGAAGTCGGATCGTGAGGATAGCTATTAACGACTTCGTACGATGCCTGCCGCGCGGCTGCCTCCGAGAACGCCGGCCCTGCAGCATCCTGGGTCTTATCGGAGCGATCCTGCTGACTGGGGCGGCTTCGCGACACGAGTAGAATCGTGGCGACCGCGACCAGTACCGTCGTGGTGATGCCGATCAGAATACTTGTGCGTTTAGCTAAGGACCCCGTCTTCCTGTGTTGACTCGTCATACTCTTTCTGGTCATCGGCTTCGTTATCCTCTCTACAGGAGTGCATTATACGTCGCGACAAATGAATTTGTTACTGCCTCGCTCTCATGTGGTAATGAGCTTATCCGTTCGAGCAGGGATGGCAAAGATTTGGAAAACGTGAGGCTTAGGTTTATACTCTCGCTTCGCGACAACGTTACTCGCTCTGCCATTTTGACTTCAAGGAGCTCAGCAGAGATGAACACAACAAAGAAAATGCTTGCGGGAATCGGCGCGTCGTTTTTGATCTTATCGTTATCAACTTTGTGTTTTGGCAAATCGGCCGACGATTCGTCGAGACCGCCGGAGAAGAAGACAACGTCAGACAACCCGCCTGAAAACAGTCCGGCGGTGAACGTTGTATTCGACACGGCGCCGGGCGTCGTAATAGTTGAAGTCGCGGGTGAGCGGCTGAAGATCAACACGACAACAAAGACGGTAGAGCGATTCTCGGTGACTGAAGCAGCCCAGACTCAGCAATCGAAAGAGCCCGCGCAGGTCCCGACCAGGCAGCGCGAAAGCAGCAAGGCTTATGAGCCCTACGATTACCACATCGTGAACATCCCGACACCGAAGCGTGTCCGCCGCCACAGTCTGAATCTGTACTTCACTCATCGTTTTCAGGAGACGATCAGGCCGCTGGAGAAGACGACGAAGGACCTGTTCGGCCTGGACAGTTTTTCAGTATCGTCTCTAGGTTTTACATACGGGATAACGGACAGGTTGTACGCGAACGTGTACCGCTCGCCGCTTTGCCAGCCGGGACTCTGCAAGACGATCGAGCTTGGGCTGGGATACCACCTGTTGGACGAAGCCGGGCGCTCTCCCGTCGCGCTATCCGCCTACGGCAGCGTCGAGGGTGATCACAACTTCACTGAGCGGTATACCTACAACTTCCAGGCGATGCTCGGGCGCAGCGTAACCAAGTACGTAAACGTTTTCTTTTCCCCTGCGGCCCACGTGAATTCTAATGGCAGCGATCGCTTCAAAGAGTTTGTTTCGTTTAGTCCGGTGGCGTCAAAACTCCGGCTCGGTCAGCATTCAGGATCGTTCGGATTCGGCGTGAATGCGCGGGTCCGGCCCACGACTTCCCTTCTGTTCGAGTACACTCCACGAGTCGGATTCAAGATGGGACAGTTGATCTTTGAAACCGATCCAAAGACCGGAGCAATAACCGCACTGAAAAACAATTCGGAGGCGGAGATCGGTTTCGGAATCGAAAAGCGAATCGGCCGACACGTGTTCTCGCTTACGTTCTCGAATACGCAAACGACTACAACCGCCAGATACAACTCGAGCAATGCGGCGCTTCCACCGGACAAGTTCAGCATCGGTTTTAATTTATTCAGGCGGTTGCTCTGAAATCTCATAGGAGTCGTTCATGTCGAGTGACGGCACCCTGAAAGGATGAAAATGAAACCACAGATGAACACAAATGAACATGTCTCTTCTGTGTGTATCTGTGTTCATCTGTGGTTTCATTTTCTGAGGCGAAACAAATGTCCAGATCTGTTCTCATTCTGTTATTTCTCATGTGTCTCATTCTGTTTGACCTCGGATGCGCGAAAGCACCGAAGGCCGAGGGCACCGCAAACGCGCCGAGTTCTGACCGGCCCGAAGTTGCAGTGCCAGTGCATCGACAGGAGAACTTATATGGTGATATCGAGAGGACGTCCCTGGCGATCTCCTCCGCGCGCGAGGCTCACCGATTGGGAAAGTGGGACGACGCGATCAAGCAGCTTCAGGCCGCCGAAAAGGAGATTGACACGGCGCTCGGTCGCAAGCTTCGAATCCGCGAAGAATGGGAAGCCTTGAAAGCCGCTATCGCGAAAACGATCGTCACGCTGCAGAATCGAGGCAAGGAAGCAGATGCCCAGTTGACAGAGTTGCAAACGCGCATCAGCGCAATCAAGGTCAATACGCCCAGGCCACCGGGAATTTAGTCCGTTTGCTGGACAGGATCACGCCCACAGCTTCAGAAAGAGAGTGGCCAGGCCGAGAAACGACAGCGATCCCCCGACGTCGGTAAAAGTCGTTACGAATACGGTTGACGAAACGGCCGGATCGATGCCCACCTTCTTGAGCGCAACCGGTATCAACGTTCCGGCCATGCCCGAAACCACCATGTTTGCTATCATCGCGAGCGCAAGCACGAGGCCTATCCAGAAATTGCCCGAAATCAGGAACCCGATGAGCGCCGCAGCTAAGCCGTTTAATATTCCGTTACCCAGATCAACGATCAACTGCTTGCCGAGCACCCGAGTCACGCTTGGCAGCTCGTGAAGCGCCAGTGCCCGGATGATCACGGTCAGCGTTTGAGTCGCCGCGTTGCCGCCCATTCCCATCGGGATCGTCACCAGCGCAGCGAGATAAGCATATCTCTCAATCTCCGGCGTGAATCTTGCAATCACAAACGCCGGCGCGAATGTGGTTGCGAGATTCACCAACAACCACGGCGCGCGGAGTCGCAGCGACCGGCCCGCCGGCGTGGTCACTTTCTCTTCCGTGGTCACACCAGCAAGCGCCAAGAGGTCTTCAGCTACCTCATCTTGCATGACGTCGATCACATCGTCCACCGTGACGATGCCCACAATCTTCCCTTCGTCGTCCACAACTGGAATGGCAAGCAGATTGTACTCGGCGACCAGTCGCGCGACTTCTTCTTGACTGGCGTTGGTCTTGGCGCTGATTACATCCTGCACCATGATTCGTTTCAGTTGAGTCGCCGGATGAGTCGTCAGCAACTTGCGCAGGCTGACCACTCCGACCAGGTGATCGCGCTTGTCGACCGCGTAGACATAGAACACCATCTCGAATTCTTCCGAGCGCTTCTGTAGTGCGGCCACCGCTTCAGCAATTGTGACATCTTCATCGAGCGCAAAGTAGTTGCGCGTCATTATGCGGCCTGCGGTCCGCTCCTCGTGTTCAAGCAACTCGCGAACATCGGCGGCGGGTTCGGTTTCCATCAGGGCTAGCACCTCGGCCGCCAACGGATCGGGCAGTCTCGAGGCGAGACTCGTCGCGTCATCAGCCGGCATCTCGCTCAGAAGCTTCGCGATCTGATCCGGTTTTAAGTCTTCCAATAGCGACACGCTGTCGCCGGGCGACATTTCGCTGATGACATCCGCAGCGTGAGATAGATCGGTTTCTGCCAGGAGAATCTCGAACGCCTGGACGCGCTCCGAACCCCTCAGCGCCGATAGCAGCCGTGCAACCTCGACCGGGTACGACTTGGTAAATATCCGCGCCAGGCGCGAGCGCGCGCCTCGATGCAAAAGCTTTCGAACCACCGGCACCGTTATGGCAGAATGCAGCGCCTGCTTGCTTCGTGTTTCGACCATGGCATGTCACCATCTCTTAAGGTTTTTCTCGCGCGCCGTGAGGGACAGCGTCGGCCCGCAGTTAAGTGTCTATGGGTTTTGGAGCAGCGCTACTCAGCTTTCGATTGCGATGCGACCATCTGAGTGAGCGGCGACCTCTTCTAAATGAAACAAGTCGTGCACGACTGTGACCGCCCGTTCTGCGTCCTTGTCGCTCACCACGCAGCTTATTCGAATCTCGGAAGTTGAGATCATTTTAATGTTGATTGCGGCTCGCCCCAACGCCGAAAACATTCTTGCTGCTACATCAGGTTGGTCCATGAGTCCCGCTCCAATGATGCTCACCTTGGCCACGTCTTCATCCGCAAGCACACTTTCGGCTCCAATTTGAGCAGCCGTTTGCTCGAGTATGGCCCGCGCAACGGGCAAATGGCTGCGCTTAACCGTAAAGGTAATATCGTTAACCGAGCGGTCTTCGTGGAACGCCTGGATAATCATATCCGCGGCAATGCCCTGAGCCGCCAAGGTCCCAAACACCTCGCCCGCGATGCCGGGTCGGTCAGGCACTTTCAAGATTGCAAGCCGCGCTTGGTCCCGATCGACCGTGACGCCGCTTACAGGGCGGTAGATCTCCATCTCATCAGCTCCTTTGAGAATTGTTCCTTCGTGATTGAGGTCAAAGGTGTTTCTGACTCTGACGCGAAGCCGGTGTTTGCGAGCAAGCTCCACCGCACGCGGGTGAAGAACCTGCGCGCCGACACGCGCCATCTCGAGCATCTCTTCGTACGAAACCTCGTTCATCAAACGCGCGGTGGGCACGATGTTAGGATCGGCAGTGTACACACCGCTGACGTCCGTGAAGATTTCGCAGCTTGAAGCTCCTAGCGCCGCAGCAACTGCAACGGCCGTTGTGTCAGATCCGCCGCGTCCAAGGGTGGTGACATCACCTTCAGCGGTCATGCCTTGAAAGCCCGCAGCGACTACGACACTTCCATCGTCAAGCACCCGGCGAATCCGCTCGGTGTTTATGTCGATAATTCGAGCGGTCGTGTGGGTGCTTTCAGTCGTGATGCCGAGTTGTGCGCCGGTGAGCGAAGTCGCTCGCACGCCCAATTCATTGAGCACCATCGCCACTGTCGCCGCCGAAATCTGCTCGCCGGTCGCCAGTAGCGCGTCGAGCTCGCGGCGGTTGGGCGAGTCGCTCGCCTGCCCTGCGAGCTTGACGAGATAATCAGTCGTGTCGCCCATCGCCGAGACTACTGCCACGACCGAGTCTTCCGCGGCTGCCTGCGCGATGATTCTCGCGACGTTCTTAATTCGCGCAACTGATTTGACTGAAGTCCCACCGAATTTTTGAACAATCATAGTAGACCATCGCTCAGTCAGAGGTCAGAGGTCAGAAGTCAGAGGTCGGAAGTCAGTAGTCAGAGGTCAGATCTCTGATACTCGATCTCTGATCTCTGACTTCTGACCTCTGATCTCTGGTTTATTCAAACACTCGCAGCGCGACTCCTATTCTTTTCGTCGTCGGCTGAGCTTCAATTTCTTTGACTGCGCGAGCGACGTTTCGCTCACTCGCGCGATGCGTGAGCAAGATTATTGTGGCCGGGCCTGACTGCGGCACCCCGCGTTGCAACAAGCTGTGTAAGCTCACCTGATGTCCGCCGAGCGCGTGACCTATGTTCCCAATCACCCCTGGACTGTCTTCGGTCTCTAGCCTTATGTAGAAAGCACTCTCGGATTCTTCTATTGAGCAGAGCGGGGACTCGTGTGAATCGATCGCAGGCTGAAAATACGGCGCGAAATCTGGAAGCCTCAACGCGCTTGCGAGGTTGATCAAGTCACCTACTACCGCGCTAGCCGTCGGCATTTGACCTGCGCCCGGACCCACCAGCATTACTTCGCCCACCGCACTCCCGCTGATGAAGATCGCATTGTTCGCCCCTTCAACCGATGCAAGCAGATGATGAATCGGAACGAGCATCGGCTGCGCCCGCACCTCCAAACAACCGCTGCCCCGCTGCGCCAACCCGATCATCTTAATGCGATAGCCGAACTCGCGAGCCATACCGATGTCGAGATCAGTCACTTGCGTTATGCCCTGACGATGCACCGAATCCGCATCCACGAACCGCCCGAACCCAAGCGACGCCAAAATGGTGATCTTGTAGGCAACGTCAAAACCTTCGACATCGTTGGTCGGATCGGCTTCGGCGAACCCGAGCCGCTGAGCTTCGGCCAGCGCTTCGTCAAAAGTCTGGCCGCGCTCCTCCATCGCAGTGAGAATATAGTTGGTGGTCCCGTTGAGTATTCCAGCGACGCTTGATATTTCGTTCGCCTCGAGGCCTCGTTGTATGGTCGAGATCAACGGGATGCCGCCGCCGACTGCAGCTTCGAACAAAACCGTTACGTTGTTTCTATGGGCAAGCTGGAAAATCTCCGAGCCGTGTCGGGCGATCATTTCTTTGTTGGCGGTTACGATATGTTTACCGTTTCCGATAGCTTGCTTAATCAACTCGTAGATATGCGCAATTCCGCCAGCCACTTCGATCACTATTTCGACTTCAGGATCGTTGACCAGCTCGTAAGGCTGGTCGGTCACTCGTATCGATGACAGGTCGACGTCGCGACGTTTGGTTTTGTCGCGAACTGCGACCCACTTGATTCTGAAACGACTATCGCTGGCCAACAGCTTGACAACACCGGTGCCGACCGTTCCAAGTCCTAGTATGCCAACAGTTATTCTTGCCATCGTCTAATGACCACCAGATATCCGAGAGTATCCGACATCGCGCGACTCGCACGCAACCAAGATAACCACGGGGAGCACATTAACACCTCACTTCAGTGACGTGGGCGGGATGGAGCCACACGGGGTGATTGGTCGCTAACAGCTCACTGAAGTGAGGTGTTAATGGGCTCACCGTCTCATCCCCAACTTTGACAAGGATCATGAGTCGTGCCTAGAATGATTCACGCTTCGGTGATCCAAATGCGAATTACTAAAGTATATACGAGGGCCGGGGATAAAGGTGAAACGTCGCTTGTGGGCGGAGCGCGCGTCAGCAAAGCGAGCTTGCGAGTGGAGGCATATGGCGAAGTTGACGAGCTGAATTCGGTGATCGGTCTTGCACGCGCGAGGACGCAGGACCAAGAGATAAGCGAGACACTTGGGATGATTCAAAATGATCTCTTCACCCTAGGCGCGGACCTGGCGAGCCCATCTGAGATCGACGTTCCGCGTATAGACGCCTCGTTCGTCGAGAGGATCGAAGTGTGGGCAGACCGCTTTTTGGAGCAGACCAAACCATTGAGAGAGTTTATTCTTCCGGGTGGCTCGGAAGCAGGAGCGACGTTGCACCTTGCCCGCACAGTGGCTCGACGCGCTGAGAGGCGGGTTGTCGCGCTGTCGGAAAACGAGCAAATCAACCCAGAGACGATTGCTTATTTGAATCGGTTATCAGATCTCTTATTCATCATCGCTAGGGTCGTGAATCACCGGGCAGACGTTCAAGAAACGATGACCAACTTCAGCAAAAGGAGCAAATAGGGCTGGGACATAGGTGTCGGGGGTTAGTCTAGCCCCCGACCCCCAACTCCCAACCCCCAGCCCATGCCCTGGTTCAAGAAAACAGACCAGCCGAGGCGGCCTGATGAGGGCGAAGAGCGAACGGTCCGAACCGAAGGATTGTTCGTGAAGTGCCAGGTCTGTGAAGAGATGCTGCTCAAGCGCGAGGTAGATGAGAACCTGAGCGTCTGTCCGCGGTGCGGCCACCATCGCCGAATCGGCGCCCTCGAGAGGTTGAAGCTCACTCTGGACGACGAGCAATGGGATGAATTGGATGCTGGGTTACAGTCGACCGATCCTCTGAATTTCGCCGACACAAAGAGCTATCGAAAGCGCCTCCGGGAAATGCAAGAGAGCACGAAGTTGCTTGACGCGCTTATTACTGCTCAAGGCAAGGTCGGCGGACGCCGGGCACTTGTCTGCGCGATGGAGCTTTCATTCGTCGGAGGCTCGCTGGGCGCGGTGGTGGGCGAAAAGATCGCACGCGCCATCGAGTTAGCAATCAAAACTCGCTCGGCACTGGTCATTTTTTCCGCGTCGGGTGGAGCGCGGATGCAGGAGGGAGCCATCTCGCTCATGCAAATGGCGAAAATATCAGCGGCGCTCGCGCGATTGGATGAAGCCGGTCTTCCGTTCATATCGGTTCTGACTGATCCCACGACTGGTGGCGTGACTGCCAGCTACGCGATGCTGGGTGACTTTAACATTGCCGAGCCCGGCGCGCTGATCGGGTTTGCCGGGCCTCGTGTAATCGAGCAGACAATAAGGCAGAAGTTGCCGGAAGGGTTTCAACGCGCGGAATTCCTGCTCGAGCACGGAATGCTCGATGCGGTTGTTGAACGGAAGGATATAAAGGCCTTCATCATCCACTCACTGGATTTCATGACGCAAAACGGAAAGCCGCCGTCGCGATAGCTTATCGATGGATTTCACAGAGTCGGTCAAATATCTGTACTCGCTTGGGCACGAGGTCCTTGCTGCAAAGTTTGGGCTCGAGAACATACGATGCTTGCTTGACCGAATCGGCAACCCTCAACGCTCCTTCAAGTCAGTGATCGTGGCCGGAACCAACGGCAAGGGCTCAGTCGCGGCAATGATCGATTCGATCGCCCGAGCCGCGGGCCACAAGACTGCGCTTTATACCTCGCCTCACCTGGTTCGCATCCAGGAGCGAGTCCGATTTAACGATGCCGAAATAACCGAAGAGGATTTCGCCAGACTCGCCTCAGTCGTTCGCGAGGCGAGTGAACGCCTGGTAGCATCGGGCGAGCTCGAAGCGCTTCCGACTTTCTTCGAACAAGTCACTGCAATTGCGCTTCTGTATTTCCAGCAGCGTGGCGCGGAACTCGCAGTCCTTGAGGTGGGTCTCGGAGGTAGGCTCGACGCCACAAACGCTGTCGACCGAATCATCTCCGTGGTTACTTCGATCGACTTGGATCATCAGAACATGCTCGGTAATACAATCGAAGAAATCGCCAGCGAGAAGGCTGCGATCATCGCCCCTGGTATGCGCGCGGTGATCGGTCGCCAGCAATACGAGGCTGCCACCGAGGTTCTTATGCGACGTTGTCTCGAGACACGCGTGCTGCCGGTATTTGCAAACGAGCCGGCCGATGTCACAACCAGCGACTTCGGTCAAGTAGCTTTCGATTACGAGTCCGCGCATTCGAACTACACGCGACTCGTTTCAGGCCTGCGAGGCCGGCACCAGGCCGACAATGGCGCGGCCGCAGTTGAGGCGGCAGAGCTTTTAAACGAATCGGGTTTCCCGATCCCGAGGGAAGCAATCATCAAAGGACTGCGCAACGTGAGCTGGCCCGGCCGCTTGGAAGTAATCGATGACGAGCCCGTCGTCCTTCTCGACGGCGCACACAATCCGGCGGGCGCTCGGGCGTTGAGGGCTTTTCTGAATGAGTTTTGGGTTGGCCCGGTTACACTCATCTTCGCCGCGATGAGCGACAAGGATATCGATCGCATGGCGTCCGAGCTTTTCGATGCGGCACGGACCGTTGTGCTAACCCGAGTTAGAGACAGTCGCGCGGCCGACGGTGCGCGACTGGGTAAATCAGCGCTCAATTCATCGCGCAATGTCATTTTCACGGAAACTGTAAGACAGGCTCTTTCGTGGGCGCGAAGCGTGACCCCGCCCGACGGATTGGTCTGTGTCGCCGGGTCTCTGCATCTCGTGGGCGAAGTGAAGAAGCTGCTGGAAGAAGCGGATGCTCAGAGCGCCGCGATGTGAAGAGTGATGCGTGAAACGTGATGCGTGAAACGTGATTCGTGAAACGTGATTCGTGAAACGTGATGCGTGATTCTGAACAGGCAGCCGCAACGCCTGCGGTCACGCATCACGTTTCACGCATCACGTTTCACGCATCACGTTTCACGCATCACGTTTCACGCATCACGTTTCACGCATCACGTTTCACGAATCACGTTTCACGTTTCACGCATCACGTTTCACTTTCTTATGTCACATGAGCTAATTAAACGAGACTACATTTACCGGGGCAAGGTGCTCGACCTCTCGCTGAGTCGATTCATGTCAAAAGAAAAGGGGGAGGTCAATATTGAGGTTGTACATCATAACGGCGGCGCGGGCGCGTTGCCGTTGTTCGAAGATGGAAGCGTTGGGCTGGTAAGGCAGTGGCGCTATCCGCTGGGACGCTACTCGCTGGAGATCTGCGCAGGTCGAATCGAACGAGGCCACACGCCAGAAGAAACCGCGTTGCGTGAGCTGGAAGAAGAGATGGGCTATCGCGCGCGAGAGCTTCGCAAGATGGGCGAGTTCAACGTCGCGCCGGGCTATTGTCAGGAACGCCTGTTCGTTTACCTGGCCTCGGGCCTCGAGCCTTGTGAACAAAACCTCGACGAGGATGAAGAAATCGAAGTTGTGCGGATGTCATTTGATGAAGCAATCGCGCGTGTGCACTCGGGCGAGATCGATGACGCGAAGTCGATCATCGCGCTCTTGATTGCCGCGTCGTTGTTCCAGTCAAAGAATTATTGAACAAGCTAAAGACAATTCTGGTTTACCTTTGGGCGCCGTTCGCTAATCTGCTGTGGTACACGCACACAGTGGTGATGGCGACCATTTCGCTTTTGATCTCACCGTTTGACCGAAGCGGAGCGGCGCAGCATTGGTGCGCAAGGTGGTGGTGCCGCTTGATCGCATGGAGCATCTTCGCTCGCATTCACGTTCACGGAACCGAGAACGTCCGCAGCGATCAGAACTACGTTTTCATGGCTAACCATTCGAGCCTGATCGACATTCCCGCGCTGTTCGGCAGCCTGCCTCATCAGTTCAAGATAATGGCCAAGAAGGAATTGTTCTACGTGCCGTTCATGGGATGGCATTTGTGGGCGGCGGGTAATTTTCCAATCGATCGAAGCGACGCGCGCAAGACAGCAAAGAGTCTGCGCGGCGTGATCGATGGCGTGCGCGCGGGCAAGTCGCTTGCGGTCTTTCCTGAAGGTACGCGCACGCCCGATGGGCGACTTCAGGATTTCAAACAAGGCGCGTTCAAGATTGCATTGCGTGCCGACGTTCAAATCGTTCCCGTATCAATCCGAGGGACGTTCAAGCTCCTGCCAAAGACAACTCTTGCGCCGCGACCAGGTCGAGTTGACGTTGTGATCGGAAAACCGATTGACACTCGAGAGTATTCAGAGAAGGATCTCAGCGAGCTAATCGCGCGAACCCGAGCGGCCATTCAAGCCAACCTCGAAGGTGCTTCGGCTGAAAGCGCGGAAGTTGCAGGCGTCCGGCTTCGCGACCAACCACAGACGCGTTGAGAGGGTTGAGAAAGAAGAATGCCCGACCTGCCATGGCAGGCAGATCGGGCAGTTTGATCATTGGGCGGCCGGTGGCGTCTCTTTCTTTGGCGCGGGCGCTGGCGGCTTTAGCTCGATGAGCAGAGCATGAGCCTCATAGCCGATGTTTGCAGCGTGTGCCTCCGACTTATTGAAAGTGGCAGCCCCCGCGGTCGCCTCTCGCTCGGCGGTCTTGCCGCCGGGAAACGAGAACGTCGTCTTGCCGCCGCTGATGTTGTAGGTGACGTAGTCGGGATGCGTGTGCATCGGTATCTTGTCGCCAGGTTTGGCTGTAAATTCAAGCACTCGCACCCTCGCATTATTCAACCGTACTTTGAAGTGCTTAGGGTCTACTCGGACAGGATCAGCTCCCCTTGCTGTCTTACCGCTCTTCCCGCCCTTCAGCTCGAAAACGATCACATGGACGTCAGTGCTGCCCGTATTCTCACCAGCGTGTTTTTCTGCCCCGCCAAAAACAACGTCGCCAGCTTTAAACGTACGGGTCTGACTTCTCTTGCCGGGGAACGTGAACTTGGTCTTCGCATCGCTCAACGCGTAAATCACATTCGCGGGATGCGAATGCATTACGGTCTTTTCACCAGGTTTCACGTTAACTTCCAGGACCCTGACCCGATCGCTGTCCAACAGCACTTTGTACTTGTCCGGCTCAACTTTCACCGCGTCCTGCGCCAACGCGGCGTTTGTGCCGACAATCAACAATACGGCTCCCAACAGAAAAGTCGTCCTCACATAGCGTGCTCTTTTCACGGTTTATCCTCCGCTTGTATTTGTTCTAATTCATTTCGAATTAGATTCTGTGCGATCCCAGGTCAGCGCACCAAACGCGCTCTTTCTTACGTCACGTGGCTGGTTTTGTCAATGCGGAGGTCCGGGACTAGCTGAAGGTAATAGCTTGTTGAGTCAAGTTTAGGCCGGCTCGCGTTGAGATTTGTTTAGTGGTTAAGGAGCTAAGCAATCATCCGCGATGCCGTTTGCTCGTCGCTAACGTCAGTGTCGGGGATTGGCTCTTTGTACTTACATCCTTCGGCGATGCAGTGAAGCTCGCGCGTTCCATCTTTCTTGGTCTTCTCAACAAGAAAACGAGCGCCGCATGTGGGACATTCACGTGGAACCGGCTTGTCTCGCATCGTGAACTTACAGGCTGGATACCTTGTGCAGCCGTAAAACACTCCGCGTTTGCTTCGTCGCTCTGCCAATTCGCCTTCCCCGCATTGGGGACAGCTAACACCGGTGGTCTCCTGCTTTATGTACTTGCACTTCGGATAATTCGAGCACGCGGTGAACGGACCGTAGCGCCCCTGCTTGATCACCAGGTTGCTGCCGCATTGCGGACAAGGTTCTTCGAGGACGACGTCTGGCGCGGCAATCTTTCCGCCCTTTTGAATCTTGCGAGTCGTCTTGCATTCTGGGTAGCCGGTGCAGGCCAGGAACTGCCCGAAGCGGCCTCGCTTCAGCACCATTGGACGCCCGCAATTCTCACAAGTCTCCTCCGCGGCTTCCGCGTGGGTTTCCTCGCTCGCCTCGTCTTGGACTTTCGGTATGTCGCGAGTCGTCTTACATTCGGGATAATTCGTGCAAGCTAGGAACTCACCGTAGCGTCCAAATTTTTTCACCATCGGCGAGCCGCAATTCTCGCATTTCTCATCGGTCTCTATCTCCAGGCGCTTGATGTTAGGCATGTGCCGCCTGGCAGCTTCAAGATCCTTCGTGAACTTCTCGTAAAACTCCGCGAGCGTGTCGGTCCAGCGCATCTTTCCTTCTTCGACCTCGTCCAGCTCTTCTTCCATGTGCGCTGTGTATTGGACGTTGAATAGATCGTCGAAGCTTCCAACCAGCAGATCGTTCACGAGAGTTCCCAGATCAGTCGGAAAGAACCGGCTGTCTTTGCGGTGCACGTATTCGCGATCTTGAATCACGCTCATGATCGCCGCGTAGGTTGAAGGCCGGCCAATTCCCTTCTCTTCCAACGCCTTCACCAACGTCGCTTCGGTATATCGCGGAGGCGGTTCCGTGAAGTGTTGCTCGTCGGTCAAACTGTTAAGCGTAAGTTGCTCGCCTTCTGCAACCAGCGGTAACTTGTGCGATTGATCTTCGTCATCCTGATCTTTCTCGTCTTTGCCTTCTTCGTAAACCGCGAGAAAGCCGTTGAATTTGATGACCGAACCGGTCGCGCGGAACAGATAACGCGGCCCCGCGCTGATGTCGATCGTCGTTTGATCGAACAGCGCCGGCATCATCTGCGACGCGACGAACCGCTGCCAGATGAGCTTATAAAGCGCTAAGGCGTCCTTGTCCAGAAAAGGCGCAACCGCATCAGGGGTGCGCAGAGCCGAGGTGGGCCGTATCGCTTCGTGCGCATCCTGGGCGTCTTTCTTGGAGCGATAATGAACAGGCTTATCCGGCAGATAGTTTTGCCCAAACTGGTTTTGAATCAGCTCGCGGACTTCCGCAATAGCCGAGTCGGCTACCCTCGTCGAATCAGTACGCATATAAGTTATCAGACCAACCAGCCCTTCCTCGCCGATTTCCACGCCTTCGTAAAGTTTCTGGGCAAGCTGCATAGTTTTCTTCACAGCAAAGCGCAGCTTGCGCGAAGCTTCTTGTTGAAGTTTCGAGGTGATAAAAGGCGGGACCGGATT
>DASXSR010000113.1:0-11427 GCA_036505875.1 Blastocatellia bacterium
ATCGTGAGTTCGAATCTCACACGCGCTACCACGGGCCATTGGAGCAGCTTGGAGTGCTCGCTTGGTTGTCAACCAAGAGGCCGCGGGTTCAAATCCCGCATGGCCCGCTTTATTGCTCCCGTACCGGCCTCGCTTTCTAAGCGAGTAAGCCGTAACTGGAACGATGCGAGTTCGACTCTCGCCGGGAGCGTTTGAGCGCCCGAAGCTTTGATGGCGAAGCACAGGTCTCTTAAATCTGGGAGGAGGGTTCGAGTCCCTACGGGCGCACCAGATGTTTGAAGTCATGCTCCCGTAGCTCAATTGGAAGAGCGGCAGGTTTATACCCTGCGAGCGCCAGATCAGCGCGTGATCCGGGTTCGAATCCTGGCGGGAGTACGGGCCGCAAGCTCATCAGGATGAGTTCCCGACTTTTAATCGGGAGGTAGTGGGTTCGACTCCCACGCGGCCCATCGGTCGGCAAGGTGTTGCAGGCGGCACGCTGCCTTGGTAAGGCAGAAGGTCGGGTTCAAATCCCGGTGTCGGCTCTTTGATAATTTATTCCAGGGTAGCCAAGAGGAAAGGCACTCGCCTGTTAAGCGAGCTATGCGCAGGTTCGACTCCTGCCCCTGGAGCCAAATTTTGCCCGCGAAGCTCTGACGGCGGAGCACTCGATTCGTAATTGAGAGGTGGCGAGTTCGATTCTCGCGGCGGGCTCTTGGATATCCACGTAGTGACGAATTCATTCGTTCTTCGTGGAGCCGTAGCGACGAATGTATTCGTCACTAATTATGGTGAACTTATGGCGAAGATTCTCCCGATCATCACCGAGACGAAACGCGAGCGCTACATCGCGTGGCGCAAGCGTGCGCTTGTGCGCAAGCTCACGATGATCAGGCGGACTGGTCGCGGCTCGATAGCTCAGACGGCAGAGCGCAGGTCTCATAAGCCTGATGCCGGCGGTTCGACTCCGCCTCGAGCCATTTGATTTTGGGTATGGTGTTAATGGCAACACGCTGGGTTGTTACCCGAGAGATTGGGAGTTCGACCCTCCCCGCCCCAGCCAGGAGTGGCACAGACTTTAGTCTGTTCTTTGTCGTAGCCCTAAGTAGTGAAACGGACAGACTAAAGTGTGTGCTACGTTTCGGGGTCAAGGCTTGATGGTAAGCCGCCTGCCTTGGACGCAGGAGAGTCCGAGTTCAACTCTCGGGACCCCGACTTGAATTGGGACCGTGGTCTAACGGAATGACGTCGGTCTTGCAAACCGAAGGTGAGGGTTCAATTCCCTCCGGCTCCATTATTCGCTGCCGTGGCCGAGGGGACGAGGCGCGAGTTTCCTAAACTCGTGGACGCAGGTTCGACTCCTGCCGGCAGCTTGTTCGTTCAGGTAGTGGACTTCAGTCGCTTTGGCTTCTTAACGACTGAAGTCGTTACTACGTGGAATGGTCGGATAGCTGAGACGGCTTAGCGCTTGTCTGAAGAGCAAGAGACGCCCGTTCGATTCGGGCTCCGACCACCATTGCGAAGTGGTGTAATTGGCAACACGCTCGGCTTTGAACCGAGAGAGTCCAGGTTCGACCCCTGGCTTCGCAACTTTGCGGACGTGGCCGAATGGATTTAGGCGCTTGTCTTCGAAACAAGTCTACGCGGGTTCGAGTCCTGCCGTCCGCACTTGAAAATTGAATAGACCCAGTAGCTCAGATGGAACAAGAGCGTCTGTCTACGAAACAGGAGGTCGCAGGTTCGAGTCCTGCCTGGGTCATTGGACAATGTTATTTCAAATTTCAAATTTCCAATTTGAGATTCGAGATTCGAGATTTGAGATTTGAGATTCACACGCGCTTCGTTGGTCTAGTTGGCTATGACTCCGGTCCTGTAAACCGGAAGCGCTGGTTCGAATCCAGCACGAAGCTTTCGCCTCGTTGGTCTAGCGGCTATGACTTCGGTCTTCCAAACCGACAGCGTGAGTTCGACTCTCACACGAGGCTCTTTGCGTCACCCGCTCGCCGTGTCGCCGTCGCCGCGTCGAGTGATTCTGGTCGGGTAGCCTAACGGTAGGGCGCCGGTCCTACAAACCGGACGTGAGAGTTCGATTCTCTCCCTGACCATTTTGAATGGAAGATAGAGGATTGAGGATTGTCGATCCTCTATCTTTGATCTTCGATTCTCAGAATTCCGATGGCACTGACCCGAAAAGTTCTATTGTTGAATGCTTCGTACGAAGCGCTTGGCATCGTCAACATTCCTCGCGCGGTTCGGCTGGTGTGGAAGGGCTCGGCTGAAACGGTCGAGCTTGACGGCGATCGGGTGCTTCGCTCGCAGCGCTTCGTGTTTCCAGCGCCTTCGGTGATTCGACTGATCGAATACATCGACGTGCGAGGGCGACAAGGGCGCTCGAGCACCAAGCGTTCGCGAATCCTCGCGCGCGATCGTCACCGCTGCCAGTACTGCGGAATGAAGGGCGGCCCATTCGAGCTGACGATCGATCACATCATCCCTCGTTCGCGTGGCGGAAGGACGGCGGCTGAGAACCTGTGCGCGGCTTGCTTTGCGTGCAACCAGCGCAAGGGCGACCGCACGCCCGAGGAAGCGCGAATGCCGCTGCTGTCGAACCCAGCCGCCCTGACTTACGGCATGGATCGAGTTATATTGCGCCACTCAGCCGAGTCGCGCCCCGAGTGGAGAAAGTATCTTTTCATGTCGGACGCTGAATCTGCCGTCGCTTAGCTTTGGAGCGCTGATGGCGAGTCTTCGAGACTATTTCTCTCACGTAGTGGCGAATTCATTCGCCTTTTGCCGCTCAGGGAACGAATAAATTCGTCACTACCTGAGAAGGGGCGGGGTCTCGAACCCCGCACTCCAAAAGACTCGTGCATTCAGCTTGCGTTGGGGTGTAAGATGACAATGCGGATGCTCCAGCCGATCTGCTCCAAGGAGGGCATATGGCAACGACCATAAATCATCCACCTCACACAACCAGGACTCATGATGAATGGGTCATAAGCTACACGCAGAGAGACGTCGACACCATCAGGGAACAGATACAGCAGACCGAATCTATGAAGCGACGCTGGCTGGTGTTGGCCTTGATCATAGTGATCGCCGCGCTGGCAGGCGCCATCGCGTTGTTGTCCACTAACTACGCGCTGTATTCGTCAAGCCAATCGAGCAAGAAGGCGCTTCAAGACGAGAATGCCGCGCTCAAGTCGCGCGCGGATCAGGCCCAGCAACAGCTCGACGCCAAGAACCAAAAGGAAGCGAAGGACTCGCAGACCGCGGCCGAGGCTCAAGCGAAACTGAACAGCCTGTTGCCGGCGGTGCTCAGCGAGAGGGCGGGCGGCGGCGACGTCGCCAGCTTCGCCAGGATGGTCTACAACCTTCCCGGCAGCCGGATCCAGTTAGACAGAAAGCCTCCCGATAAACTCTTTCGAAATTGGAGAGTTACCAATGGTTCGGCGGCAGAGGTGTACACGTTGGTTGGCGGAACTGTTGACGGCAAATGGGTGGTATACTCAAATCTCGTAGCGAGGAAGTAGGATCGGATGCGCCACCGTCTCTAGCCTCTCGCTACCTCAATCGCCTGCAGCATCGCGCGAGCCTTGTTGACTGTCTCAACATACTCACTCTCCGGCACTGAGTCGGCGACGATACCTGCTCCCGCTTGAAAGTAAGCGCGGCCGTTCTTGGTCACGATCGTTCGAATCGCGATGCAGGAATCGAGGTTACCGGAGTAGTCCAGATACATGACGGCCCCGGCGTAAACTCCTCTACGCGTAGGCTCGAGCTCATCGATGATTTCCATCGCTCTAATCTTTGGCGCGCCTGAAACCGTTCCCGCCGGAAAGCAGGCCGCAAGCGCGTCGAAGCGATCCATCCCCGACCGAAGCCGGGCCTTGATAGAAGAGACCAAATGCATCACGTGCGAATAGCGCTCGACTATCATCAATTCGGTGACCTCAACCGAACCATAATCTGCAACGCGGCCCAAATCGTTGCGGCCCAAATCGACCAGCATCACGTGCTCGGCGACTTCCTTTTCGTCGGCGCGCATTTCCTCGCCAAGCAGCAAGTCTTCAGTCTCGGTTGCGCCGCGAGGTCTTGTTCCGGCGATCGGGCGATACTCGATTCGTCGGCCCGTCGCGCGGACTAACATCTCGGGCGACGCGCCGATGATCGATTGATCTCCGATTTTCAGAAAGAACATATAAGGCGAAGGGTTCACCACGCGAAGCGCGCGATAAACTTCGAATGGATGAGCGCTCAAGTCGACTTCGAATCGCTGCGAGAGCACGACCTGAAAGATGTCGCCGGCGGCGATGTATTCCTTGGCGGCCACGACAGCTTGCTCGAACTGTTCTTTCTTCATGTTCGAACGCACCTTCGTGTCCGACTGGCCTGCTTGCCGAGAGAGTGGCTCGATCGGGTCTTCCAATCGCGCTTCCATCGCTTCAATGTCATCGAGCGCTTTTTGATATTCAGCTTCGAGGCCATCGGTCCTCCCGTCAGTGAACACGTTAGCAATCACGTGAATCTGATGCCGCACGTGATCGAATACCAGCAGCCGGGAGAAGAACATCATCACCGCATCGTCGATCCCAACATCATCGCGGTGAGCGTCTGGGATCTTCTCGAACCAACGAACCGCGTCGTAGCTCCAGTAGCCGACCGCGCCGCACACGAAGGGCGGCAGATCGGGCAGCCTCACGGGAACATGTCGCCCCGAAACGCGACGGAGCACGTCGAGGTGCGGCTCGTGAGTCTCTTCTATACTGGAGGCGGTCTCAATTGCAGTTTTCCTGCCTTGACTGCGCACGATGGTTTCGGGGGCGAAGCCGATGAACGAATAGCGAGCGACTTTCTCACCGCCTTCGACTGATTCAAGCAGGAATGAATGAGGGCTGAGTCGTTCGATCTTCAAATAGGCCGCGACTGGCGTGAGAAGATCAGCCATCACGCGCTTGACTACCGGGACAACCGTGCCTTCACGCGCAAGCGAGAGAAAGTCTTCGTAGGTCTGAGGGGAAAGGACGCTCATTGGAACGGAAATCGATAATTCAAAACTTCAAATCAGCCGGATCAGACCACGGGTAGCGACCAAGCGAGCACAGTACGCGCCGCCCGATTATATTGAAGGCTAGACTCTAAAGATGTCCTCTACCTTACACCGAAAATCGGGCAACAAGTCTGAAGTCAACTCATCACCCTCACCGTAAGCCGCCTGCAGCCCGAAGAGGCCGCTTTCAAGAACATACGCTTCAATCGTGCGTGCCTCCGGGTCGACCAGCCAATATTCCTTTACTCCATACTTTGCGTAGAGCTGTTTCTTGACAAGACGATCACGCCTCACATTCTCAGGCCCCGGCGAGACGATCTCGATTACCAGAACAGGGGCGCCCATTATCCGATCGCCGGAAGCGATTTCGTCTCGCTGTTCGGAGCTCACAAACACAAGGTCCGGCATCACCCCGGTGAGGTTGCTGAAGATTACTCCCGGCGTGTGCAAGACCTCGCCGATCGGGTTGTGGTCGAGATATCCGCTGAAGATGACGACTATGTTTCTGGACACGCGCTGGTGTTTAAGACTTGGTGAGCGAGACACGAATAGTTCTCCCTCTATGATTTCATAGCGGTTGCCGTCGTCGGGCATGAGGTCAAGGTCTTCAACTGTCAAAAGCGAGTCGATGTCGATTTGAGTACTCATACGACCTCCCGAGCGGATCCATTACATTGTGGGGTGAGCTAACTCGAGAATACTATTCGCCGGTCTGTTCGTCCGCAACTACCGCTTTGCTTGTCTCTACCTCCTCGACGACATCTGTCCCGCCGGCAGCGGCTGCGGCCGCCGCGCGCTCGCCGCGGGTATCACGCTCGCGAATGCGAGCCGCTTTGCCGCGCAGCTTTCGCAAGTAGTAAAGCTTCGCGCGGCGCACGCGTCCGTGGCGCACCAGCTCGATTCTCTCGATCACGCTGGCGTGAATTGGAAAGATTCGTTCGACCCCGACGCCGAAGCTTGTCTTGCGCACAGTAATGGTTTCACGAACGCCCGCGTGCTTTCGCGCGATCACCACTCCCTCAAAAGCTTGAAGCCGCTCCTTGTCGCCTTCCTTGATCTTCACCAGTACGCGAACAGTGTCGCCCGGCCCGAATGCCGGAATATCATTGCGTAGCTGTGGTGTTTCGACAGCCTGGATTGTTGGATTCATAATAGTTCTTCCCCCAATGGCGGGCGCAGCCCGCGTCTAAACTCTAACTCTCTTCTATCTCGCGTCGCTCGTTGCCGATCAAGTCAGGGCGGCGGCGCTGCGTCTTCTTTAGCGCCTCGTCTCGTCGCCAGCGGTCGATCTCTGCGTGATTGCCGCTGAGCAGCACCTCTGGAACCTTCATTCCGCGATAGTCTGCCGGGCGCGTGTAGTGCGGATAATCAAGCAAGCCATCAATGAACGACTCGCGCTGCGCGGATTCTCCGCAACCCAGCGCGCCGGGGATAAGCCGCGTCACCGCATCGACTACGACCATTGCTGGAATCTCGCCGCCCGACAGCACATAATCCCCAATCGATAATTCGTCCGTGCTCAAATGCTCGACTACTCGCTCGTCGACTCCTTCGTAGCGCCCGCAGATCAAGACGAGGCGTTGCTTTCGCGAATACTCTTCGGCAACCCGCTGATCGAACAAGCGGCCTTGCGGCGAAAGCAACACGACGCTCACATCAGATTCCTGGTTCGTTATCGCTTCCACGGCGCTAAACAAGGGCTCGGGCTTCATTACCATCCCGCCGCCTCCACCAAAGGGACGGTCGTCCACCTGGCGATGACGGTCGAGCGTGTAGTCGCGCAGGTCGTGAACGTGAATCTCGATCAGCGCTGCTTCGACCGCGCGGCGAATTATTCCAAAGTCAAAGACCCCGCTGAAAATCTCCGGAAAGATCGTTATTACGTCGAAACGCATAATCGATTGCGTCTTGCGTATTGCGGATTGCGGAATTCGGATTTGGATTCTCTTTCGCCCTGTGCGCGCTTTCAATCCGCAATCCGCAATCCGCAATCTGCAATCTGCACTCTACAATTCCAACAGGCCTTCCGGCGGACTGATCGTGATGCGCTTGCTCTTCACATCCACGTCGCAAATACCATCGGCAAACGGGATCAGTCGCTCGCGACCATCTTCGTCACTCACGACCAGCAAATCGGTTCCGCCGGTTCGCAGAAGTCGGCTCACCTGTCCGAGGTTTCGTCCGTCAGAAGTCACCGCTTCCGATCCTATGACTTGATGTTCAAAGAACTCGCCTTCTGCGGGCGGCTCCAAATCGGCTTCAGCGATCACCAGACGGCCGCCCACCAGATTCTGCGCCGCCGTCATCGTGTCATATCCTTCAAACTTCAAAATCACCTGTCCCTTGTGGAACCAGTGATCTTCGAGCCTCAGCGCGCGGCGCGAGTCGTCGGGCATCCAAACCGTCACTTCCTCCAGCGAAGAGAACCTTTCGGGGAAGTCAGTCTCAACCGTGCTTGCGACCTCTCCGCGAATGCCGCGAGCCTTGACGATCCGCGCGATGACAACGTCGGAGGTTTTGTCAGGAGTGGCGCTCACTCGAGGATCTCAAGCGCGTATCGCCGCCGCGATTTCATACCGGCCGCTCGCAGCAAGGTCCGCATCGCGCGGGCGGTCCGGCCTTGCTTGCCGATCACCTTGCCGAGGTCCTGAGGCGACACCTTGAGTTCAATCACGGTAGTGCCTTGTTCGTCGAACTCTCGCACGTCAACCTCGTCAGGATAATCGACGAGCGCCTTGGCGATAGTCTCGATGGCTTCCGTTAATGAGCTCTCGTTCATCGGGCATCTCGCTCGGCGCGACCAAAATTACGCGCCGGCGTCGGCGCTCACAGCCTTAGCCTTTC
This sequence comes from Blastocatellia bacterium, assembly GCA_036505875.1. GTDB lineage: Bacteria > Acidobacteriota > Blastocatellia > UBA7656 > UBA7656 > Onstottus_A. The sequence goes on from DASXSR010000113.1 coordinate 7,874, forward strand.
GCTTGATCAGACTGCGAACGGTGTCAGAGGGCTGCGCCCCGCGCTGCATCCAATAATCCACCCGCTCGCGGTCCATCTTTACCTCGGCAGGATTGCGGGTCGGATCGTAATAGCCGAGGGATTCGACGACGCGCCCGTCGCGCTTCGACCGCTTTTCAGCGACTACGATTCGATAGAAAGGCTTTTTCTTCGTGCCTTTCCTGGTCAATCTAATTGATAGCAATACTCACCTCCAACAGAGGTTCGTAGTCCCGCCTTCAGGCGGAAGTTCGTAATCTCGCGTCGAAGCCGCGTACAAACTTCCGCCTGAAGGCGGGACTACCAAACTCTCATCTTTTCTTTTTCTTCTTCCTTCTCTTTGTGGCCTTGCGACGAGCGCCCCCGCCGAAACCGGAAAGGCCGCCGCCCATCAGCCCACCCATCATTCCGCCGAGCCCACCCGAAGTCACCATCCTCATCATCTTTCTCATCTCGGTGTACTCGTTGATCATCTGGTTGACCTCCTGAACGGCGGTCCCGCTGCCTCGCGCGATTCGTTTCCGGCGCGAGCCGTTGAGCAACGTGTGATCGCGCCGCTCTTTGGGGGTCATCGAATTGATGATCGCTTCGGTGATCTTGAGCTTGTGTTCCATCTCGGCGGTTTGCTCGGGCGTAACTCTGAATCCACCGAGCAGGTTCGAAGGCAACATATCCAAGAGTTTGTCGAGCGAGCCCAGCCGCTTCATCTGGCGAAGCTGATCTCGGAAGTCCTCGAGCGAAAACTTGTCTCGCGCCAGCTTCTGCTGAAGTTCGATCGCTTTTTCCTGATCGACTTCCTGCTGCACCTTCTCGATGAGCGTAAGCACGTCGCCCATGCCCAGGATTCGTTGCGCGATTCGGTCGGGATAGAAAGGCTCGATCGCATCGTATCGCTCGCCCACGCCGATGAACTTGATCGGCTGGCCGGTCACTTCCTTGATCGAGAGAGCGGCGCCACCCCGCGAATCGCCTTCCATTTTGGTCAGGATCACGCCGGTCAGACCGACTCGGTCGTGAAACTCCTGAGCCGAGCGCACGGCGTCTTGTCCGGTCATCGCGTCGGCGATGAACAGAATCTCCGAAGGCGCCGTCTCGCGCTTGATCTGTTGGAGCTCTGTCATCAGCTCTTCATCGATGTGCAGCCGTCCCGCCGTATCGATGAGCAGCGTGTCGTAGCCCACCAGCTCGCATTCGCGCATGGCTTTTCGACAAAGCTCGAGCGGGTCGTTTGTTTCGGGCGCTTCAAAGACCGGATGTTTTATGGCCTCACCGATGATCGAGAGCTGTTGTCGAGCCGCCGGTCGATAAACGTCTACTGAAAGCAAAAGCGGTCTACGCTTTTGTGTTTCCACCAACAGCCGCGCCAGCTTGCCGGTCGTTGTAGTTTTACCGGAGCCTTGAAGACCGACGATCATCACAACGTTTGGGATTCGCTTCGTGAAGAGCAGTTGAGTCGAAGTGCCGCCCAGCATCTCGACCATCTCGTCATAGACGACTTTGACCACCTGCTGAGCAGGCGAAAGCGCTCCCATGACTTCCTGGCCGAGGGCCTTCTCTTTTACGCGATCGACGAAAGTCTTCACGACTTTGAAATTGACGTCGGCTTCCAACAGCGCGATGCGAATTTCGCGCATAGCGGCTTCGATGTGCGCCTCAGTCAGCCGCCCCTGCCCGCGCAGGTCCTTGAGGACTTTCTTCAGCTTGTCTGATAGTGCTTCGAACATGAGTAAATCTTTGCAAAAACGGAAACTTATAAACTATATATCGGGTTAGTCTCTGTCAAGGAACCACAGACAATGCACCTTGAAAGCCAGCTTAACCGGTTGCTAAGATGATCCCGCCCGGTTACAACAGAAGTTTGGACTCAACACTCAGCATGGACGAAGCAACATCCGAGTTTATTAAAGTAGCAAACGCGTCAGACCTGCCGGCCGGTCAGGCGATGCTTGTGGAAGTCAACGGCCGGTCTGTTGCAATATTCAACGTCAACGGCGAAGTGTTCGCGCTGGACAACACTTGCGCGCATCGAGGCGGACCGTTATGCGAAGGGTTCATCGATCAGACTAACCTCACCGTTCAATGCCCGTGGCACGGATGGACCTACAGTTTGGCTACCGGTGACTCGCCGTTTAACCCGTTGGCTAAGGTCGAGAAGTTCGAAGTCAGAGTTGAAGGAGACGAAGTAAAACTCTCATTGGATTGAAAGCCAAGGAGGAGTTCGACAAATTGAGCTCAAGCCCCGAGACGTTCGACGTAACGATCATAGGTTCAGGACCAGGCGGCTACGTTGCCGCTGTTCGAGCCGGTCAGCTAGGCTTAAAAGCCGCGATCATTGAGAAAGACAAAAACCTCGGCGGCACCTGCCTGCTGCGCGGATGCATCCCTACCAAGGCGCTTCTTCACACCGCCGATCTGCTCGACGAATTCAAACACGCAAGAGAACACGGAATAGTCGCCAGCGAAATCTCGCTCGACTTCGATCAGGCCCAGAAGCGCAAGAACAAAGTTGTGATGAAGCTCTCGAAGGGCGTCGACTTCCTGATGCGCAAGAACAAAGTTCAGGTCTTCAAGGGAACCGCGCGCATCGAGGGTCCCGGTCGCATTACTGTGAACGGCGCGAATGACTCGACCGAGGACGTCAAAACCAAGAACATCATCATCGCGACCGGTTCTGTTCCGCGTTCGCTGCCAAATTTGGACATCGACGGCGAGCAGATAATCACAAGCGACGAGATACTCGAACTGAAAGAGATTCCAAAATCGCTGATCGTTTTGGGGGCGGGCGCGGTCGGGGTCGAGTTCGCTTCGATCTTTCGTCGGTTTGGAACCAGCGTCACGATCCTCGAGTTGCTGCCGCGAATTGTTCCGATTGAAGACGAAGAGATCAGCGCGGAGCTGGCGAAGTCCTTCAAGAAGCAAGGTATCAAGACCTTTACGAGCGCAAACTTTCAATCGGCAGTAAAGGAGGATGGCGGCGTGCGAGTGACGGCGCGAATCGGAGACGAGGATCGCGAGTTTACCGCTGACAAATTGCTGGTTGCTGTCGGGCGCCGCGCTTACACTGACGGGCTCGGGCTTGAAAACACGCGAGTGGAAGTTGAGAAAGGCTATATCAAAATCGACGATCATATGCGCACGGCCGAGCCTAACGTTTACGCGATAGGCGATGTGATTCCGACGCCGTTGCTCGCGCACGTTGCGATGGCTGAAGGCATACTCGCTGTGGAAACGATCGCGGGGAAAAATCCTCGGCCTATCAACTACGACCATGTTCCAAGCTGCACGTATTGCCAGCCTGAAGTCGCCAGCGTAGGTCTGACCGAAGCAAGAGCGCGCGAGCGCGGCTACGATGTCAAAGTCGGACACTTTCCCATTCCGGTCATCGGAAAGGCCCAAATACTTGGCGCGACTGAAGGGATGGCAAAAGTGGTGAGCGATTCGCGTTACGATGAAGTGCTTGGACTGCACTTGATCGGCCCTCACGCGACCGAACTGATTCACGAAGGCTGCGTCGCGCTGCAGTTGGAATCAACAGT
>DASXSR010000114.1:0-3267 GCA_036505875.1 Blastocatellia bacterium
CTTCGTGCTCAAGTGCGTCGAAGTAGTTCATTTCTGAGACTCCACTTATATCTTTTTGATGCTTGACCCTGAGCACTCGATGCAGCCTTCGTGAACCTCGCTGGGCCGCCTTCGGCCGTTGCTCATCGAGACCGACAGCTAGCTCCACTTGTCGATTTCCGTGCGTATCCTAAAGGCGATTGGCTGCGTATAAGTAGGTATGGCCACCGCCGACCAAGAGGAAAAAGACCGCTCCGGTCCCTTTGAGGCGCGCTATCTGGCGTTCCTTGAAACGATCACTCAACTCCGGCCGCGGCTGCACCGGTACTGTTCGCGCATGACCGGATCTGTGATGGACGGGGAGGATGTTGTCCAAGACGCGTTATTCGAGGCCTACCGGAAGCTAGACCAGTACGACGACAGCCGTCCTCTTGGCCCGTGGCTGTTCCGGATCGCGCACAATCGCTGCATCGATTTCCTGCGCAGGCGTGGCGTCCGGATTGAGGCTGAAACCACCGCTATAGGTCCGGATTCCGCAATGCCTGCGAATCCTCCTGTCCTTGGTGTTGGTCGAGCGATCGAACAGCTCGTGATCAGTCTGCCCCCTAAGGAGCGCGCATGCGTGCTGCTGAAAGACGTTTTTGAATACTCTCTCGAAGAGATTTCAGAGCTGGTCGGCTCGACTGTTGGGGGCGTCAAGGCCGCGCTCAAACGTGGCCGCACCAAATTGGCGGCTATTCCTGCATCAGCGGAGCGCCCGCGTCCGAAGAACGTCAAACTCGCCCAGTTGTTGCGCCTTTACGTTGACCGTTTCAACCAACGGGATTGGGACGGGGTGAGAGAACTCATCGCTGCCGACGCACGGCTACAAGTGGCCGACCGTTTCCTGGGCCCACTGAGCGAATCGCCCTACTTCGGGAACTACGAGCGCTTGACCTTCGAGTGGCGAATGGCAGTGGGCGAAGTGGACGGCGAACCCGTCATCATCCGACTGCATCGGGAGACCGACGGCTGGACGCCCCAAGCCATCGTTCGCCTCGAGGTGACCGACCGCCGCGTCGCCCGCATTCTGGACTACGGGCATTGCCCGTGGATTCTCACCGCGGCGACCTCTGTCGTTGTGGCCGACCGACCTTAAGGGAGGTGCTAGAGGGCACGTATCCTGGATCGCTTCGGAGCCGTAATAGAGGATGAGAAGGCAATTCCAGGAGGAAGAAAAATGCAAACGAAAGACGCCATTAAATTCGCGCTGACCCTTTCGAATGGAGCGGTGCTGAGTGTCATCGACGAGATGAGCGGCGCGGCAACGACGTTTCCGACGCCGAACGGCGGGTGCCACCCGCTCTGGGTCTTGGGTCATCTCACGGTGGTTGAGGGCATGATCCCAGCCGTATTTTTTGGAGACGAGAATCCCGCCGCAGACTGGCAACCGTACTTTGGTGAGAACTCCGAACCCGTCGCGGATGCCAGCCTGTATCCACCCTTTGCCGAGGTTCGAGAGAAATATCTCCAATTGCGCGAGCAGAACCTGAAGCTGCTGGAGTCGCTGAGCGAGGCGGACCTCGACAAGCCGACTAAGGCGCCGCCCAAAGGACGGGAGCAGGAGTTCGCCACCTACGGGCGAAGCTTCCTTACCCTGGCACTCCACCAAACCATGCATCGCGGCAATGTCACTGATGCGCGCCGCGCGGCTGGGCGTGGAGCGCGCGCGACGCAAGCCTCTGCCTGAAGGTACGCATTTCCCGGCGTGACGGGCTTAAGGCGCGAGCCAGGCTCGTCCCCTCCGGACCCTCCTGAGTGACGACTGCGAGTGCGTATCTTCGAGCCGTCCGAAACCGTAACAGTGAATACGAGAACAATTTGATAAGGAGATAAACTGAAATGAAGAATCTTAACGTAGTTCTGTTTTTTCTGCTTGCCGCGTTGAACGCCGCTATCATGCAGGCGCAGAATCCCACGTATCCCCCGCTCAGCCAGTATTTGATGACGCCCGAGGCCGAGACTGCCTTGGCGAGAAGCGCTGCGCCCGAAGGCGTTTCGGCGCATGCCAGCATCAAGATACTTACAGCGTCCGGATATAAAATCGCCGCCCAAGGTGACAACGGCTTCGTCTGTCTTGTAATGCGCGGATGGTCGGCGCCAACCTACACTCCGGCGCAGTTCCGTGACTTGGTCTATGACCCCAGCGTTCGGGCCCCGATCTGCTTCAACCCGCCCGCCGCCAGGCAGGTGCTGCCGTATTACGAGTTAAGAAGCAAATTGGGAATGGAAGGAAAAACGGCGGACCAGATAACCGAAGGTGTGCAGGTGGCCTATGCTAAGGGCCAACTTCCGCGAAGGGATGAAGTCTCGTTCGCCTACATGTGGTCAGCAGATCAGAATCTGGCCTCGGGTATCGGCCACTGGCATCCTCATATGATGATCTTCGCTCCGTACTACGACAACTCCCAGCTCGGCAACAACCAGTTCGGTAGCGCACTGCCACAGTTGTCCGACGACGCAGGAACACCGTTTGCCGTGGTGGTCGTGCCGGTGGACGACGGCCTGGCGGTCAAGATGCGGCCATGAAGCCAACTGCAGCCGAGCGCACACCAAACTTTCTCGCTTCATACGAAGCCGCACAGACAACGGAATGTTTCGCCTTCCACGCAACGATGACGGGCTTTCCGCGCAGTTCTGGATTGTCCCGCTGTTTGACCGAAGCGTAAAAAGCGTCCATGTCGACGTGAAGGATTTTTCGTCCGGCCATCGGAGACCAATCTCATTCTCCCTCTAGCAGCCCGTGGCGAAAAGCATTTCGCGCGCGCCGAGCCAGCACATTGCGCTTCGACGAAGGCGTCGAAGCCGTGCTCTCGTAGCAGCTGATTCAACCGACGATAGAAGGGATGACTCGTGGCCGTCGGCAAGTTCGTCGCCGTCACCCACATCGCCCGCTGTCGGTCGCGTTTTCGTTTGCCCATCGACATGGGCGAAGTCTAGTACGATTCTCTCGTATGTCGAAGTTAATCTACATCACCAATGCGTCACTCGACGGTTACATCGAGGACAAAACCGGCGCCTTCGATTGGGGCAATCCGGATCAAGTATTCGATTTCATCACTGAGTTAATGCGGCCGATCGGAACCCATCTCCTTGGGCGGCGACTCTATGAGACGATGGCGCACTGGGATGGGCCGCTGGAGGGCTATCCGCCCGAACACCGCGACTTCGCACGGGTCTGGCAGAAGGCCGAGCAGATCGTCTTCTCACGAACGCTGACACGCGCTCCGACACGCATCGCGCGTGTCG
>DASXSR010000115.1:0-11494 GCA_036505875.1 Blastocatellia bacterium
CGGCGGTCGGCGCTCTGTCCGTTACTGCCCTGCGAGCTTGTCGCCAGCCTGCCCAGGTCGTCATAGTAATAAAGAGCACCTTCACTGATGCCGCCGATCGTGCCGAACATGCTCATCAATTGTCCGCTGTTGCCCGCTGTGGTTCCGGCGCCGCTTTGTCCTGCCACAGCAGCGTAGTTGTAACTCAGCTGCATCAGCCCTCCAAATGAGCCTCCGGGAGCGGTGACGTTCTGGGTAATCAACTGCATCCGATTGGTGTCGTACCCGTAGCTCTCAGTCGCTCCATTGCCCAGCGTATCGGCGGTGACCTGTCCCGCTGCGTTATAGTTAATCCCGCAGCCCTTGAAACAGCTATTCAGTTGTCAGCTTGCTAGAAACTTAGGAAAGCAGCGCGCGAGAACGTGAGCAAACGAATCAAGTACGGCGAACTCGCTTGCTGTTTTCGGCAGCCCCCGAAGACCTACCGTGGAGGCGTGCTGATCATATGATAGCTACGTCACTCCTGTCAAGAAAAAGGCAGTTTTCGACGGTCTGTTAAGTTGCTCTTGCGTTGTGGCGGGTAGTACGATGGAAGAAAATGCTCGCGAAACTTCTCTCCTACTTCGCCCAATATGGTTACTGGGTGGTGTTCTTCGGAGTGATGCTCGAGAACGCGGGCGTGCCGGTGCCAGGCGAGACCATTCTGCTCGCTGCCGGGTTCTTCGCCGCCCAAGGCAACTTCAATCTGTGGCAAGTGATGGCGATCGCCGCAGCCGGCGCGGTGCTCGGCGACAACGCGGGCTATTGGATTGGGCGTGAGATTGGGCGCGCAACCCTTGAGCGCTACGGCCGATACGTTGGGCTGACGAAGGCTCGAATCGCTCACATGGACAGATTCTTCGGGGCACATGGCGACAAGACCATCTTAGTTGCGCGTTTCATCACCGGCCTGCGAGTATTTGCCGCGTTGCTTGCTGGTTCCTCGCGGATGCGATGGCCGACCTTCGCTCTTTTCAATATGCTCGGGGCGGTGTTGTGGTCAGTCACAATAACGCTGGCCGGGTTCTTCTTCGGCCGAAGCTGGGACTTGTTGGAGAAGTGGATCAAAGGCGCGGGCTTGATCGCTCTGGGTCTGGTCGTCGTGATATTCATAACGATGTTTGTGCTCAGAAGACGCCGCCAGAAACGGGAACAGAGGCAGGAAGAGATGGCAGCAGGAGCCCGCGAGTGAAAAGACTTCAAAATTGAACGGCTTCACTTCGCCGCGATGTGATTTGTTGTGACATCCGCTATCAACCTATCGTTCTCGCCTGAGACGATTGTTCGCACGATTGATACTGTATTCCCTTTTTTCACAAAGGAGGCGACCGCTTTGAGCTTGCCTTCCTTTTGATTCCCCGCGAAGTTGGCATTCAGAGTTACAGCGAGAGGAAACCCGGCCATACCTTCGCTAGCTTCGGTTGAACCCATCGCCAAGACAGTTGCGCTCACATCGGCGAACCACAATATCGCTCCCGCGTGAACGACTCCAAAAGGATTCTTGATGCCCGAGTGTATCGGCATTTCCGAAATCACACGCTCTGCAGTTTGCTCTAATATCTGGAATTCGATCCGACCTTCAACTCTCACGTGAGTCTCCTTTGCTTGGAAGAATGTGCGACGGATTTAATCAGAGTCTGATTGTACTACCGCATCGGGACGGGTCAAGACGTCAGTGTGGGGGCCAGCCTCGGTAAGCACTTAAGAGCAGCCGGGACTTCAGAATTCTCGGATTGGCACTTCAATATCAACGGGCCGAATTGTTTCTCTTCGCGATTGTCTCGCGAATGAATTTCAGATTTGCCCCCATATCGTTTTCAATTGAGCCTGTCGGGCTGGTCGTCTCAAGATGCGCCCAGGCGCCGAATCCAATGTCTGCCAGCGCATCGACGACCGCAGTAAAGTCAATATTGCCGTGGCCGAGGAAGTGGGGATTATCTTTGAGATGAACTTCGCAGATCCGCTCGCGCCCTAACCAGCGAATCTCTTCGATTATGTTGAACCCTCCGGCCGTCGAGTTACCCACATCGTAGTACACGAGCAGCGCCGGCGATTTAGCGCGCTCCATGATGCGAACGTTATCGCGCGCTGAAATGGTGTCCTCTAGCCCCAGGATCACTCTCGCTTTCTCAGCCGTTGGCGCAATCTCTCGCAGCACGTCTCCAACATAATCCATCTCAGCATTCGTCTGGAGCGCGCCCTTGCCGAAGAACGGCAGCAATATGACTTTGACGCCGAGGGTCTTCGCAATGCGTATGGAATCAGCCACCCACCGCTGACCCAGCGGGTCTGACTTGAGGGTGTTGCGATGGAGAATGTTGAGGCACACGGAAGCGAGCGGCAGGCCCACTCGTCTCGATTCGTCAAGAAAGGCTTTCTGTAGCGCCGGGTCGCTCAGCGGCAGCTTGTCGATCCCAACGCCGAGGCTGATTTGAACGCCGTCGAAGCCAATCTTCTTAGCGAGCGCGATAGATTCTATCTTGGCCTCTTGCTTCAGATTCCAGTCCGGCGCTCCGACCTTGAATTTCACTCCCTTTGATCGAGCGTACGACAGCAAACGATGCTGTCGCATAAGCGCTGCAGACGAGAGGCCGGTTACTGCCTGGCCCAGGAATTTGCGACGGGTGATTTTCATGGCGGTTTTTTCCTTGATTGTAATTTGAATAAATGCGCTATGGAGTTTTGACGATCCACTTATCTCTTCGATCCTTCTTCTGCGGGCGGAATTCTGGTAGCTTGCCAACTCACAGCTTGCCACTTGCCGTTGCGCTTGAGAAATGTTCCGGTGTTCAAGTAGTTGGTTGTCTCAGTTTTCTCTGCCTTCTTGGTCGTGCCAACCAGCCGAAAGGCCACAATCGCAGTACTGCCATACTGCTGAATGCGAATGTCTTCAGCGGTGTAGACAGTTGTCGGGGCTTGAGCCTTGCTGGCTTGATCGGACCGGAGGCCCCGCATAATGTCGGGCTTGCCCATTCTTCGCCCAGACGAACTGGTGTAGATAAGATCGTCAGCCCAGAAGCGTTCGTGCACCGCGGCATCGTTGTGCGAGGCACCCTCGAGAAATTCCTGCAGCAGCTTCGTCAGCCCGTCGGCGTCAGGCGCGGTCTGCGCACTCACTCCAAACGCCAGCATCAACAAAACAATAGGTGAGAGTTTTCTTCTCATTCAGTCTCCTCTTAAGTCGCGATTAACGAAAAGCCGCTTCACTTAGCTGGTACGGGAGTCGTTGTAGCCCGGACGGTGACTCAAACGGAAGTCACCTGCGCTTGCCCAACAGCCATGACTTCAGAATGCCCGGAGCAGCGTCGTCAATCGCGAAATACTCTTGAATCAATTTCTCGTGCAATTCGTCTCGTTCCGAATCCGACAGCCTGCTGCCAGAAGGCATCCGGCCCCCTTTGATGTAAGAGCTGATCAGGACCCTGTCCATAGGCCAATTGAGAGCTCCCAACCACTGCTGTTGATGGCAGCGGTTACAGTTCATCGATCGCCCCACTACCGTTTCGCCAAAAGCTTCGCCGAAGCGCTTGACTCTCAACAGTGTGCTGGATGAACCCAGCCCAGGGCCTAGCTTGTTCAGATCCAGATATTGGAAGCGCGGCGATCCATATGACCGAAACCGCTCGTTAGCGGCCGCAAGCGCCGGCTGCTCGTCAGCACTCACGCTTCCCGGTTCGGGAAAGACAGGCAGAATGCCGCTCTTGTGACAGCTCGCGCAGTAATCATCGCCGTATCCCAACTCCCAGCGGCCCTTTATGCTGATCGACGCACTACGACGATAAGTCCTGAAGTAGTCTTTGAAGTAGGCATTAAATGTTCCATCGGAATTAGTGATCGCCGACACCACAGAAACATTTCGAATGCGAACCCGCGTTTTCGGGTCGGTAACACCAAACTGGACCCATTTCTCCGGATTGCCCGGAACTACAATCAACAGCCTCACAAAACTGTCGTCGTTGTCGGGAGTGCCGAGGTGTCGCGAGGTGTAGCTGAAAAATATAAGCTGGTCAGCAGCCTCTCTGGAGTTGTTAAGCTGGCGAAGAAAAGTCTTGGCGCGATCGAGAGTCTCGAAGCGGCTCACCCAGCGAAGAAAGCTTGGCGCCAACAGGAGGTCGGGGATTTGCACATACCGGCGCGTCTCTTCGAAGTATTGCTTGTCCGGGATTTCGAAGCCAAGCTCGTGATCGGGCCGAACGGCCAGTGACGCGGTCTCAACGTAGTCAACAAACTCACGATACCGGCTCGCGAAGTTTGCATCCTCGGCAAGCTTACGACGCCGAATCGTGACGGCTATTGAGCTCAGGACTTTCTTGTAAGCTGGCAGCGCGTCGTTGTTTTCATAAGCTGCACGCGCAGCCGAAACCAGCGCATCAACTTTCGCTTTGACCCAGGCGTCTGCGTCGGCCTTGGGTCCTGCGGGAGAAGGGAGGGCGAATTCGCCAACCGCTATCAGACAGAACAAGATCGCGGCTAGACGAAAGCGCATCAAAACACTTCCTTGAGTCTACTCGCAATAGGCTTCGGTCAGCTTGCGGAAGTGATAGCCCATCGCAGCCAATCTCATTGAGTCGGCGAACGCGCCGCGATGGTGCGCAAGGGTTTGCGTGAAGTAGCGCCAGAACTCGAATCGCTCGCGGTCCCGTACGCCGAGCTTGAGCGTCAATTTCGTGAGCGCAGACAGATCGCGGATCAGGTTGTTCCCGCGCTGTGGCTTCGGCCCCGGCTGAGACACTCGCTTCAAACACTCGAGCGCACGATCGTAGTATTCGCGAGCGTCGTACACAGTTCGCAAGATCGACTTATAACCTTCCACAAGGCGGGCGGAATCCATTCGCGGAATGAAATTGAGCGAAGAACCCGAGTGAGTGTTATTTCCCTCGCTTTCACCCAGCAGCCTTCCTTCGTCACTCAACCGACGCCAGAGTTGTGTATTGGGAAGAGCGGTCAACAGCCCGACCATCGCAAGCGGGATGGCGCTGTCCTTGATGAAGTTGGTCATCCGATCGAAGATGTCATCCGGATCGTTGTCGAAACCGACGATGAACCCTGCCATCACCTCGATGCCGTAGCTCTGGATCTTCTTCACCGAATCGAGCAGATCGCGACGCAGGTTCTGACCCTTCTGGGCCTCTTTCAGGCTTTCTTCGACCGGCGTCTCGATGCCCAGGAACGCGCGGTTGAAACTGGCTCGCCTCATCCCGTCCAGCAGCGCATCGTCTTCGGCGAGGTTAACGCTGGCTTCGGTGATGAACGTGAACGGCCGGCTATGACGCTCCTGCCATTCGGCCAGATGCGGGAGCAACTTCTTGACGTTCTTCTTGTTGCCGATGAAATTATCGTCGACGATGAATACCGTGCCGCGCCATCCGCTCTCACGCAGTGTGTCCAATTCGGCCAGCATCTGCTCGTTGCTCTTGGTCCTTGGGACACGCCCGTAGATTTCGATGATATCGCAGAATTCGCAATTGAACGGGCATCCGCGGGAATACTGTACCGACATTGCGCTATAGCGTTTCATGTCTGCCAGCTTGAAATCGGGAATCGGTGTCAGCGACATCGAAGGACGTTCTGGCGCGTCGTAAACCGGTCGCGCTTCGCCTCGCTCCAGGTCGCGAATAAGCTCAGGCAAAGTCTCTTCCGCTTCACCCAATACGACATGGTCTGCCCCGGTCAACGCTTCCAGCGTTGTTGTCACGTAGGGTCCCCCAACCACAATCCGCTTGCCCTTAGCGTTGCACAAGGCGACCACATGCTTGAGCGATTCTTTCTGCACTAGCATCGCGCTCGCGAAAACGATGTCGGCCCATTCGATATCTGCCTGTTTGAGTGAGCGTACGTTCATGTCGACGAGCCGGCGCTCCCACGAATCGGGGAGCATCGCCGATATGGTCAGCAATCCCAGAGGCGGATACGCGGATCGCTTCCCTTCGAACGACAAGGCGTGACGAAAACTCCAATAGGTTTCTGGGAACTCAGGGTAGACGAGCAGAACTTTCATGATGGATCCTCTCCTTCCAAAGGCGAGTTTCCAGAATACTTCCTAACTTCTCCGAAAGCAACTTGAAAGAGTAAGATTCTCGTGGGACCTGATAGTGCACGAAGTCCAGGTCATCGGATTGAGACTCGCTGAGGACGCCGTCACATATTCTCCATCTCGGCACGCCTGCTTTCAGCTATTTGTTGACTGGCTTCTTTGGTCCCTGCGCTCCCTCATCGGAGACGGCAAGCGCCTGAACCTCATCCTTTGGATCTGCTAACAGCAAGATCAGGATGGGCGAAGCTTTATCCACTCGCCGAAGCTGAGTCGAAGTTCATCTCAGCCCAGCAAATCAGCAACATTGCCCCCATCGCGCTGTTGACTGCACAGGGATGAACAAGCGATTCATTGAGAATACCTCCTTGCCTCTTTGGATTCATGTTCTCATCGGCTCGGCGTTCGCGAAAACTGCTGCCGGCACCCGGCCTCACAGTCCGCGAGCGCTGAAGCATTTGCGCCGTACGCGCGCTTGCAAGCGGCATTGCAATCCTGGATGTTCCGAGTTCCGAGGTGTTCGTAGCAAAAGCAGCGGCCGCCCGGGCCGCTCACGCAGCGCCCTCAGCAAGTCGCAAGACAGTCGTCGCAGTCGCTACTCACTCGCGCGACGAAAACATCGCCTACCTTTGGAAATACCCACTCTGGCGGCTTGCGGCCCCGAGGACAAGAGCCGGTCCTGGGACGAGAGAAGTTGAGAGTGACCTTCTCGCCATTCGCACCGACCATTGTAACATCAGCGGTCCTTTCGTTTGCCTGAGTAACTTTTCCGACAAACGCTTTGGGGCCCGGCTCAGCTTTTTGTTTTCTCTCCTGCGCCGGACTGAGGGCGCCGACTAAGAAAACCATACAGGACAGAATGAAAATGAACTGCTTCTTCATCGGATTGCCTCCTTTCTCTTATCGAATTAGTGCTCACACCTTACCACAAACAGGGCGTGTGATCACCACGGTTAGCCGCGATCTTCAGACCTCGGTCTCCCGTCGTACCGGCTTTAGAGTCTCAGTCACGCATCTCGATATTCAAAGAGTTGCGCTAGCGATTAGTAGCCGGTGTGTCGTGGATATTGACCGCAACAGAAAGCGTGCATAGCGGTTCAGAAGTAAGCTCGGACCAGCGGAGTTGTTTTGGGGGATCGTTGGGAGTATTCGGATTATCGGCGGAGTTGTTTAAGTACGCGATGACTTCAATGCGCGTGCCCTTTAGCAACACGACCGGCCGCTTTAAGTAATAGGTCGGCTCCCAGTCAAACTGATAACTCCGCGTCCAGATCAGCACCTCTTGAGAACCATCAGGTCGATATGCGGTAGCTTGGAGCGAGACGATCAGCGGATGCACGAGAGGACGAATCGCGATTGCTTCCGTGTCATTGCTTAGCACGAGGGACGACTTAACCGGTTGGGGCTCAGCGGCCACAAGAATCACGGCATCGAGATTGCCGATTGCAAGCTCCTCAACGCGCTTGCGAGGCGGTGTCTTGGCGAAGTAAAGACCGACTGCAGTGAAGTCTTTGGCAGGCTCGCCCGAGCCGCGGTAGTGAATCTTCAACGAGACGCAGGAGCCGGCCGGCAATAGTTTCCCGACTCCATCCCCGAAAGCTAAGGTCTTCTGCGCTGGCGTCCAAGTGGCGAGCGGGTGCAAGAAGCTTCTGTGAGACATTGAGGTGTTCTTCACGCCGGGGTTCGGCTCGGGGCTGTCGCCCGAGACTGGATCGCTCACAGAATAGTAAATTGTCGCACAGTGGACGACTGACGCATTCCCGGGCTTGAGATCAATCGCTGTGAGCCAGCGATCTTCCTTCAACGATGGCGAAAGCCCGAAGGTGCGAAACTCATCGGCGTCAGCAGCGATGTCGGATTCGCTTTCCGGCTTGAGCACCAAATCAGGTTTGCCCAACTGCCAGTCATCGGAAAACAGCGGACCCTCGGGCAAGTCCCTGTCTTCACCTTTCGGGGCGCCACCTTCCACCCAATTCACAAGCAAATCAATATCACGCTGGGCGAACGAAGGCGCATTGCGAAACTCGCCGTAGCCTTTGACCGCGTGCCACGGAGGCATCCGCTTTTCGAGCACCTCTTCTTTGATCGCCTTGGCCCACGGGCGAGCTTCATCATAGGTGGTAAGCGAAAAAGCAATTCCACCCGGCCGATGGCAACCCAAACAACTACGCTGGAGAATCCGGATGACTTCTTTGTTGAACCGGACCTTGGTTGTGATCGGCTCGTGAGCGCTCGACGATAAAGCAAACGCAAAGAGGAAGACTGCGGTCAAAAGCGCGGCTGCAATAAAACGTTTCGCCCCCTCGCTGCGTGGTCGGCTGGCCGCTTCGCTTTGCGGTGTTCCTTTCATAACCAACAAGGGCCGACCAACCTGAACCGCGCTGGTTGGATCGGCCCCTCAATTCTAACTGAATGCTCGGATGATTGTTACTGCTTGGCAGCCTGAGTCTTCTCTTGAGGCTTGTCCCAGGTGAAGCTCATCCAGCCGATCATCATCTCTTCCCAGGTCTGATCTCCCCAACGCACTTCCTTTGTCGGGTCGGGGTTGTACTTGTTCTTCTCCGAGTTGTCGAAGTGCGCCAGGCAATCGATTCGCGTTCCCTTTGGAGCAGCCAGCGGCTCCTTCAAAACGTAATACGTCTGCCACGCGAAATCATACTTCGGCACAGACAGCAAAATCTTTGAGCTGCCGTCAGGGAACGTTATCTTGAACACAAAATCTTTTCCGCGAAGATGCATGTGCGGCATCAGCGAATAAATGTGTGCGTCTTGCGTGAAGCTGTACGTTGACTCAACCTGGTAATTCTGATCGCCGGCCGGGATTACGAACTTCGCATTCAACACCGGTCGCGTGACGACTTCAGCTTTTGGCGGCTCCTTTGCAAAAATAAACCCGACGTAGGAGCGATCTTTCGTTTCGGTCCCGTTCGGCGTGTAGTGAACCTGAAAAACCAGCTTCGATCCTGCGGGAATCTTGCGGGCCAGTCCCTTTGAAATAACTGCCGGCTGCTCTCCCGGAGCGTAGCCGACTATCAGCCGCTGAGGCTCAATCCCATTCTGCGCGAAGACAATAATATGATGAACGACGCCCCGAACACCCGGACGAATCTCGGCCGCTTGAATCCATTTGTCTTCGGTGAAGTTGGTCGGAACGCTGAAGTACTTGTACTCGACCACGCCGCTTGCGGGGACTGTGTATTCTTGCGGAAGATAGAATATCGCGTCGGGTTTGCCGATGTTCCAACCTTCAAGAAATTGGGGTGCTGACGGGAGCTCTTTTGCGTTGCCTTCTTTCGCTCCTTGATCGACCCAAGCGACAATCGTGTCGATGTCCTTCTTAGAGAGCTTTCGGTCATTCAAGAACTCGCCGTAATGGGGATCGGCGTGCCAGGGTGGCATAGTGCGATTGGCGACCTTCTCCTTGATGGAACGCGCCCAGGGGCGCGCGTCCTTGTAGGTCAACAGCGACATCGGCGCGATCTCGCCGGGCCGATGACACTGCACGCAGTTATTGAAGAAGATCGGGGCGACGTCTCTTGTGAACGTCACCTCAGCTTTCTTTGCATCGTCGGGTCCGCTTGCGAGCGCAACGATACAGAATGCGGCCACGGCCAGAATGGGGAGTGAGAGTGATAGAGCTCTTTTCATTTTCTTCTCCTTTGCTTGAGCGTTCATTTGTTATCACGCTATCCGGGCTTTCGAGTCGCCCGAATCGTCCGGCCGTTGATCTCAAAGCTTAATCCGGTCACCCCGCCCTTGTCATCTTTCAGGAAGGTGACCTGCGCGTCGAATATCTTGAAGAAGAATTTGGTCTCCGATTCGGGAAACGCTTCGACCTTCGGCTGCCCCGGCGCGGTGAACATAAGGCGGTCACCCTCTCTGCTGATGGTGAACGTCGCAGGCCCGACAGAGTACTCGCCCGCGTATGCGTCGTAGATCGCCGGATCAATCTTAAGTGCGCTGCGCACCTTTGCGCTCGTGACGTAGTCGAAGTACCCGATCATCATCTCGTCATAGGTCGGGTCGCCGAAACGCACGCTCTTCGTCGGGTCGGGGTTGTACTTATTCTTCGCCGAGTTGTCGAAGTGGGCAGTCACAATCATCTTCGTTCCCTTCGGAAGCGTGAGCGGCTTCTCGAGTTTGTACAACGTCTGCCAGTTGAAGTTGTAATTGGGAACAAACAGGACAGTCTCGCGCCTGCCATCCGGATAGACCGCCTCGTACTTCATGTCCTTTCCGCGCACGTGCATATGCGGAAGCAGCGTGTAAAGCTCGACGTCGCGGCTGAAGGTATAACAGCCTTTCACCTCGTGGTTATCCGCGCCCGGGGGTATCTTGAAATAGTGATTGAGCACACCAAAAGCCGTCAGCATTCTTTCGGGCGGGGCTTTGGCGAAGACCAGTCCCACGCTGGTTCGGTCTTTTTCGACTTTGGCGGTTGTCCTGGAATAATGAACCTGAATGACGATGTTCGAACCGGCCGGGATCGACTTGGCAGTTCCCGAAGGATAGATATCCAGGTCCTTTCCCGGAGTGTAGAAGCACAGCGGTATGCCTAAACCCTCTTGCCCGCTGCCGCGCGCGAGCCCGCCGTTGGGCGCGGTGCAACCGTCGTCGTAAGCAGGCGCTTCCAGCTTCGTGCGAATCAGCGTTCCGTCCTGATAAAAAATGGATTGAGGCGAGGGCCGGCCTTGGGTGCTTTTCCATTGAGCCTGGAACTGCGGCGTCTGAACAAACGCGACCACGTGATGAACGATCTTTCTATTGCCCGGGTGAATCTCGGCGGCCTGAATCCAAACGTCTTCTTTGAAACTGGTCGGCATCACGAAGTTCATGTACTCGTCGGGACCGTTGGCTTCAAGCGTGTACTCATCTTGCATCGAGAGAACGATGTCGGGCTTGCCGATCTTCCAGCCGTCGGAGAAGCTCGGCGCGGCGGGTAAGTCCTTCGGATTCCCTTCCTTCGCCCCGCCATCGACCCACGCAACAACGGTTGCGATCTCGTGATCGGTCAAACGGCGGTCATTTGAGAACTGACTGTAGTGCGGATCGGCGTGCCAAGGAGGCATCTGGCGCGAGACGACTTTCTCTTTGATCGACCGCGCCCAGGGCCTCGCGTCCTTGTAGGTCAACAGCGACATCGGCGCCAGGTCATTCGGGTGATGGCAGTCTGCGCAGTGTTTGTAAAAGATCGGCGCTACGTCTTTGGTGAAGGTCACTGACCTCTCGTTGGTATTGTCACTGGCGCTGGAAGCCGGTGAAAGAACCAGACAACAGGCCGCGATAAGCATTCCCACGAAAGAGCAAGAGAGCGCTTTCTTCATGCGGATTACTCCTTTTGTTTGAACACTGTAACAACTCCCGCGACCTCGCGCTAGTCTATAGAGTGCGGCGCGCGGTTTTTGCGCGCCGCTTTTGGTTTCTTGTTGACCCGTCGCACAAGCC
>DASXSR010000116.1:0-3424 GCA_036505875.1 Blastocatellia bacterium
GTTTGTTGTCGGCGCGAGTCGCTCCGAGCCCGCCCTGAATCACGAAGCCGGGTACGATGCGATGAAACGCAGTGTGGTCGTACCAGCCGCTTTGGACAAGCTTCAAAAAGTTGCGCACGTGCTCGGGCGCGAGGTCCGGATTCATTTCGAGAGTTATGTCGCCGAGACTGGTTCGAAGCAAGACATCTTTTCGCATTTGATCGACGGTCGCGTCTTTGAATGGTTCTGGCTTTTTGCGTTCGATCTTGATGCTGACGATCTTCACCGGCGTGACGCTCAGATGATCCGCATCCGCCGGAGCCACCGAGATTTTCTCTGCGACGTCGAGACCTTCGGTGACTTGTCCGAAAGCGGAGTAGTGACCGTCAAGCTGCGGCTGAGGGTAAAGACAAATAAAAAACTGCGCGCCTCCGTTGCTAGGTTGCGCTGGATCGCCGACGGTCGAGACTGTGCCGCGAACGTGCTTGATATCGCTTAGCTCGTCGGGGATCTTGGTGAAGCCTCCGGTGCCCCAGCGCGCTCGAGGAGTTTGCGGATCTTTGAGGAGCGGGTCACCGCCTTGAATGATCGCGCGCGGAAGCAGCCGATGAAACGCTGAACCGTCGTAGAAACCCGACCGCGCGAGCCTGATGAATTCATTAGTGTGCTTGGGAGCTTTGTCGGGGAAGAACTCCAATCGAATCACGCCGAGATCAGTGGTGATCACAGCTTCGAGCTGGGCCGCTTCCTGGGGATTGATGGTCTCCGGTGACTGAGCAGGTTGAGCGTCGCGCTTTTTCTGCTGAACGCCCGATCCTTGAGACTGCAGCAACAATATCGCGATAACGCATAGAAACAAGTCTTTTGAATGCTTCGCAACTCTCATCGCTCTAGAATAATTCTTCACTCAACCGCGGTCACTTCGCCGAGCGTCGGCCCGATTTCGAGATTGAGCACCAAGTCCGCCAGATAATCCAAATCGGTTGGTTCGCGATTCAATATTACCAAACGCGAGCCGCTCTGCTTAGCAACCGCCGGGAACGACGCCGCCGGATAAACCACAAGCGACGAGCCAATCGCCAGGAACAGATCGCAGCTTTTTGATTCCATTTGCGCGCGGCGCATCGCTTCAAGGGGCATCGGCTGGCCGAATGAAATCGTCGCGCTCTTGATGAATCCTCCGCAATCGCAAACCGGCGGATCCTCTTTCAACCTGAACGCGGCGAAGATCTCGGCAAGCTCGTATCGCTTCGCGCAATCGAGACACGCCGCGTAAGTCCCATTGCCGTGAAGCTCAATCACTTGCTCATCTGGAATGCCCGATCGCTGATGCAAGCCGTCGATGTTCTGTGTGATGATGCTTGAAACTTTTCCCTGCTTGACGAGATGCGCGATTGCGCGATGACCTCGATTAGGCTGTGCTTGCGAGACAGCTTCGTCGACTGCGATCTTGCGGCGCCAGGTCTCGCGCCGCGCCTCTTCCGAAGACTTGAACTCACGAAAGTCGATGGGCTGATACTTGGTCCAGATTCCACCGGGACTTCGAAAGTCGGGTATGCCAGATTCGGTGCTGACACCCGCCCCGGTGAAAACTACGGCCCGTCTGCTCTCAGCGACCAGCCGTCGCAGATCTTCTATCAGTAGTTGCGCTTTGGGATTTGGTGCGGACATCAAATCGAGGCAGAGCCTTGGAGTGCGCCGCCAACTCGGAGCATCGTTGTTCTGAGCACCGCAGGCGGCGCTTTGGCTTATTTTTGCGAGGATACGACCAGAGATTCAATCTTAAAAAACAAAACCAAAGCGCCGCCGACTAAGATTCAACTTACGAGGCTGGGCAGTGCAGTCCAAATTACGCTCTTTGCCCGCGGCTGCGCCACACCCAGCCGAATTGCGTGTTGCTCGGACGAGGCGACTCGTCGTACTCCCGCTTCATTTCGGCGATTTTGTCCGATTGAATCGCTTTGCGCTTGGCGTTCACGTCGATCTTGTAGAGCCGCGCCGCGTTCAACCCGAATATCTTAGCTTTGATCTCAGGCGTGAGCTTCTTATAGCCGTACTTCTCCGCCACGTCGTCACGAATCTGGAACCGCCGCAATCGCTCGATTTGCGACTGCGGGCTGCCTCCCCAGATCGAGTCCGTGCCCCAGATCAAATGATCTTCACCGCCGGGAAGATTCATCACCTGCCCGAGGAAGTGCATCGCAGGAGTGCCGTCTCCGCCGTAGCCGCCCGACAAGATGTTCCAAGTGCTTCCCATCTCGAAGTAGACATTCTTCAGATTGTTCCGCTTGACGATGTCTATCAGCTCCGAGCACCACGATATGTACTGCGGGCCGGCCTGCGCGCCTTCGCGACGTCGCCCGCCGCCGGTTGGAGTCGGATTCAATCCCGAGTGGTAGATGATGAAGTTGATATCGGGAAAGTCCTTCGCGACCTTCTCGACGTCTTTTGGATGGCAATGCTCCTCGTTGAACAAGCCAAGCGGGAGTCCTTTGTGAATGCAGACGTTCTTGACGCCGAGTTTGCGGCTGCGCTCCCAGAACGGATACGTGACCTTCTCATCGTCGAGCCAATACGGCCCGTCGCCGATCAGCGAGCCGGTGTACATCTTCCACGAGTTGATCTTGAGAGTCTTGACCTGTCGCTCCATCTCTTCAAACTCGGACTTGCCCATGTTTGGCCGCAGAATGCCGTGACTCAGCATGCGCTGCGAGCCTCCGGCCATGCTGTTGATATCGTTTCGCGTCTTGACCATCTTGTCCGGCGGAAGGATATTTTCGCGCCAATCGGCGGTAGGCACACCGCTGATGATCGCCATCACAGTATCGCTGTCCATGAAAAGCTCTTTGATGTAGTGAGCCTCATTGAGCAAGGCTAGTCGCTCAGCAGTTGAGCCAGCATTTGGGCGGAAGTTTCGCAGGAAGTCTGCAGCCTGGCGTCCCATTTCGCTTGCCTCGAACCAGCGGCTCTCGACGTCGACGTGATGTGTTTGGTTGTCGAAGATGAACTCGTTCTTCGGCCAATTCTCGGCGTAGGCTGCGGGATCGAGCGCCTCGACGGGTTCTACGTCATAAGTCTTACCGAAGACCTCATTGTAAGCGAGCATAGCGACGGCCATCCCGCCTGTCGTTTGCAGGAAACGTCGCCGCGAGATGCCGAGCTTCTTCGCGCACTCCTCGGACATTTCTTCGATGCGCTTTTCCCAGTGCTGCTGTTGAGGAGTCTGAGGCGGTGGAATGAACTCCTCATTAGAGAAGAATTCGGTTGGGATTGGGGAGTGAATAGGTTTATCTTCATCGGCGAAACACTTGCGAGTCCACATTGGTCTTCTCTCCTTCCGCTGAGATCAGCGATGTCTATTCAACTTGATTGAGCGTCATTTTGAGTGCTCGAACGAGAAGGAAGCCTATTCCTCCGCGGCTCGTGATGCAAGCCTGCGAGGTAC
>DASXSR010000117.1:0-6168 GCA_036505875.1 Blastocatellia bacterium
GGTTAGTAACTACGCTTGCGGAAGCCGCATAGCGTATCTCAGTTTGAGCCGCCCAATCTTGCGACCCGGATAATTCCACAACTACTTCATCGTCGTCGGCTCCGCGCCTCCATAATAGATCCCGTTGAACAAAAACTTGAACGTCCCATGCGGCTGCCCGCGAAATGTAATCTCCGGCCCAAAGAGAAACAGCTTGCCTTTTCCAACCTTCGCCTCTGCAACCGCGACACCGTCTTGAAGATACTTCTGTCCCCAAGCCCAGCCGCTCCTCAAAGGCTTATCGCTGTCGAACCACGCGACCGGCCTCACGCCTGACATCGCCGCTTCGGGTCGCAACCTAAAAACCGGGCTGTTGTCGAAGAACACATCGAGCTTCTCGTTCATCCCGTACGCCAGAGGATTCGTGTTATCGACTCGCACTTGCAAGATCGATCCGGGAACGTAGAACTTCTCTCGCGGGAGCGGGCGCTCGGAACCGTCTTGCTGCTTCTCCATCAACGCGTTTGCGATTGGCAGTCCAGTCGTGTAAGCGAGGCCTGTCGAGCCGCCGATCGTCAGAATCGTTCCGCCTGCTTCGAGAAACTCGCGCAGCTTCGGAACTGTTTTCGCTACGGTCACGTTGCCGAGGCGCTCACGGAACTCGGCGGGTATGCTTTGTGGATCGGGCATCTGACCGAAGCCGCCCCCTCCGCCACCACCACCACCCCCAGCACCTCCTCCGCCGCGACCGTCGCGCGCGGGAATGCCGCCGTCGACAAAGATCAGCACGTCGAACTTGCTCTTGAGATTTCCAGCGTCGAGCGTGGGAGGATAGACCACGTCGAACGGAAACTCATATCGCTCGAGCAGCCAGCGAACCCAACCCGAGGGCATAGACCCGCCGTAACGATCCCACAACCCGATTCGCAACGCGCGCAGTTTGAACGCATCACCCGTTGGCTTTGAGGCCACCGCGTCGAAACTCAGCCCGACTTCTTCCGCAAGCTTCTGCAGCTTCGCAAGCGTAGTCGGCTTCGCGGGAATGAAAATCGCGCCCGGACCGTAACTCCGTTCACCGTTGATCGGCTGCTTGAGCCAGTAAACTTCTTCGCCGCTCGCGAGCAAGCGATTCACAGCGATGATCGAATCGTTGACTCGATGATCGAGCAAGTAGCCGGCGGCGTTCGCCACATTGTTCACTCTTCCCGGCACCGGTTTGACGAGCCCGTTGACCTTCTCGAACGGGCCGTCGAAACCATCCAGCACGCGGTCGAACACAACTCCCATCTGAAAAGCTACGGTGTAGCCGGCGTTGTCGTAAGGCGGTGTAGGAGGGCCGCCCGGATACGGAAAGTCGTCGGGATGATCTTGCGGCTCGAACATATCGAGGACGTGTGGTCGAAAAGATTGCGCAGTTTTCACTACGTACGAACCGGCGGGGTAGGACTTGCCTGCGACGGTGAACGAGCCGGTCGCCCGATGAACCGTGATGCCGGTCTTGATCAGCGTGTTGATGAATTTGGTCGCGGTCAAGAAATCCGGCTGATCGGAAGGAATGATGAAGCCTCGCGGGTCGCGCTTGTCGGGCGCGCGCAACATCTCCCAATACTTCGTCGGGAGGCCGCGCTGCTGACCTCCAAAGCCTTGCGGTGTATCTCCTGCGGGCGCGTCCGAAGCTATGCCGGCCATGCGCCGCTCTCGCTGTTCCGGTCCGGCGGCCGCAGTCGCTTGCGGCATGTCTTTCGCGACCGCGGCTTGAACTTCAGCAATCTTCTTTGGCGTTATCGTCCAATAATCGCGGCTCCCGCGCTCGATTGAGTTCTTGCCCATGCGATAGAGGTTGAACAGGAAATCCTCGCGATGCTTTGAAGCGAGATCGAGCACCGCACGATTAGCAGTGATCGAATAATCGATCGATTGTCGAAAGTGCCACTTCTGCGGCGCTATGGGGTAAGGAAGATCTCCCTTCGCTAGCTGTCGCTGAAGAAGGAAAGGAATCTCGATCGGCGTGGGATTGCCGATCGATTCGGTCAGCAACCCGATCATATTGTGAAAGTAAACAACGGTTCTGAGGCCGCCGTTCCACCAGGTCGAATACGACGAGCCCGATCGCATCGTCGCGCCCGGTTTGTTTTCTGCCACGAAGCGGCTGTGCATCGCCGCGCCAACAAGATCGATTCCCATCGGCACGAGCGGATCGAAGTAGTAGTTGAACGGGTCGCGAAACGGCGGCGCGAACAACACGGTGCCTGCAGGCCCGGTCTGATGATGGTTGTAAACGATCTGAGGAAACCACTCGTGAAAGAATTGATTGTTGATCGCTTCGGTCTCGGGCTGGTTGACCATGTAGAAGTCTCGATTGTTGTCGTGTCCGATGTACTTTTGATAAAGCCTCGGCAGCCCGTTCGTCGAGCGTTTTGTTGGATCTTGCTCGCGCATGTACCAGTTTGCGACCAGCTCGAGTCCGTCGGGGTTCACCGGCGTCGCAAGCAGAATCACATCTTTCAGAATCCTCAGCGTCTCGGGGTCGTTCATGCTGACCATCTGATAGACGAGTTCCATGAGCTGCTGCGCGCCGAGGACTTCGGTCGCGTGCAAGCCGCCGTCGATCCACACGACTGCTTTGCCTTCACCGGCGAGCGCGCGAGCTTGCTCGTCAGTTAATCCTTCAGCGGTCGCTAGCCGTCGCGCGATCTCTTTGTAGCGGTCGAGCTTTTTGTGATTCTCAGGCGCGGTGATGATACCCATCACCATCGTGCGGCCTTCGGCGGTCTTGCCGATCTCTGCCAGCTTCATGCGGTCCGACTGAGTAGCGAGCTTTTTCCAGTAGTCGACAAGCTGGGTGTAGTTCGCGAGTTGATAATCGTCGCCGAAGTTGAAGCCGAGTTGCTCTTTCGGAGTTGTGATCTTCGACTGAGCGATCGCGCTAGCGGCGATGGACGACATTAAAACTATAAGCGAAGCAAAATGAGACGTACGTCTTCTCATAACACCTCAATGAATGAGATTTGGAGTTTCCACTGATGCAGCTTGCGGGCTGTTAGTATACCTTAACTGAGGGAACGATCAACAGCAGTTGGTTGAAGGCGAGTACTTGGTTCCTTTGCGCGGTGCAAACTCATCCGAGATTCATTCTCCGCAATAGATCTTGGAAGCGCGGATCGCTGCGCAATGAATCGAAGAAAGGCTCCACCTTTAACCACACGAGGCGATCATCTCGAACGCCATAGCACCGTTCAAGGAGCGCGATCGCTTCATCTTTGCGTCCCAGTTCAGCATATATGGTCGCCAACCGATATGCCGAGTCGCTATTGACTTTTGCCTCCTGCTTGAGAAAGGCAACCACCTCTCTTGCTTTGTCTAATTGGCCAGTGCGCGTGTATGCCAGCGCTTGATATACTGCCACGACAATCGGCGTCGATTTGTCCTGCCGGGCCTGTTGATCCGCTTCGACTATTTCGATCAGTTTGGCGCTGTTCCCCGTTCTTGAGTACGCGGCCGCGCGGAAGGTCAAGTTTGGGATTGGGGATTCACCGAGGCTGGCTATTTGTTCGGCGAGCGCAGGAAGGCGTTCGTACTCCCGGCGGTA
Organism: Blastocatellia bacterium; assembly: GCA_036505875.1. GTDB lineage: Bacteria > Acidobacteriota > Blastocatellia > UBA7656 > UBA7656 > Onstottus_A. Next base: position 3,569 of record DASXSR010000117.1, read on the forward strand.
TTGCACAACTGTAAAGTAGTTTCGCAGGACAATTGTCGACAGCGGCTCGAGTTCCCTTGCTTGTTCGATTTGCGACTGCGCCTCTTCTTTGCGTCCGAGTATCAACAGCAACAGCGCGTACCATTGATGCGCGTTTGCGTAATTCGGATTGAGCTCCAATGCGCGTCTGAATTCGAGTTCCGACCCTGCCCAATCCCAATCGTGGGTTCGCTTGATCCATCCGAGCGACGTATGCGCTTCCGCCAAACTTTCGTCCAATTCCAACGCTTTTGTCGCTGTCGCTCTGGATTTTTCATAAAGCTCGTCTCGTTTGTCGCCTTTGTCCGCGTTAGCCTGCAAGGCATAAGCATCCGCCAACCCGGTATAGGCCAAGCCGTAATTTGGATCAAGCGCGATCGCTCGTTCGAACTCAGCAATCGCCTTGTCGTAGTAATCGTGAGTTCGCTTGTCGAAGAAGAACCGTCCAAGCAAATAGGCTTGATACGCCTCGCGGCTCTCGGTTGGGCGCTTCGCATCCTGGGGCCGGAGATTGCCGGCCAGGGCCTGAGCGCTCCGAGCTGCCATTTCGTCTTCGAGATGAAAGAGGTTGCTCTCGCTTTCATCGAACGAGCCGCTCCAGACTTGCTTGCCGTCACTAATCCGAATTAGGCGGAGCGTAACGCGGATCTTGCCGTTCGCCTTTTGGAGGGTCCCTTCGAACACCCCGTCCACATGCAGTTCCTGGCCGATTTCGAGAGGCTCTCTTGGCGAATCGGTATAGCGAGTTACTCCGTTTATCGAGATGACTCTTAGCTCGACCGTCTTGCGCACGCTCGTGATCAGAGCGTCGGCAAACCCTAAGCTCAAAGCCTTGTCGTCAGCGTTCTCGTTAAGAGACTTCAGCGGCAATACCGCGATTGACTTTAGGTTTGGATTCGCCGATCGGCCAATTTTTTGCGTGCTCCAGAAATAAATGAGAAGTCCCAGGATCGCTATAACTACAACCACTGAAGCTGTCAGCACTCGACGGCTTGAGGGAGACAGCGATCGGGTTCTTGCGTTGGCGACCGTCGATCGAGATTCGTCCTTAAAGGGCTGTTCGACCGCCGAGGGACCCCAATGAACCTCCTCCTCGGTGATGATCTGTTCCGAGGTGTGTCTCTCGATTAGGAGGTCCGCGCCGTTGTCTAATTCAACCACGCTTCCGACGAAGCGGTAACCGGATTTCGGCACGGTCTCGATGTACTTGGCTTCTCCGGACGAGTCGCCGAGCGCCTTTCGCAAGAGGTAGATGCTGCGGTTGAGATTGTTTTCTTCGACGAAGCTGTCGGGCCAAACGGACTTCATCAACTCTTCTTTTTCGATAAGCCGCCCGCTGTTTTCGACAAGCAGCAGCAATGTGTCAAAGGCTTTAGGCGTGAGCGGCACCGGTTGGCCATCCTTCAACAGAAGGCGCTCCCGTGAATCCAGTTGAAAGTGGCCGAATTGGTATGTGCGCTTCGTCTGAGTTTGCATCAGTCACCTCACGAGCGCGACGAGGCGAGAATCAGATTTTTATCAGGTTTTGATCAGATTTCTTCAAAGACTTCCGAGCGGCTCTTCCTGTAATCTCGCGACGCTTCGGGAGCTTCAAAGCGGAACTGATTATAGCAAAGTTTGTGATTGGAGCAAGGATACGCCAGGGCTCTGGAGTGCCGCAGCAATGACGCCGCTTAGATAGGCAATGACTCAACTATCGAGAGCTGCCGTTGTTGCTACGCGAAATTGAATGAAAACAAAACGCAGAACGAAGATCACTGTGGAGAAGCACGAAGTCTATGTGATCAGAAGGTCTCGAAAGCTCGGCTGCGTGCTTTGCAACGAATGCCCAGAACCGGTGGCTCTGGTCACCCTCGACGAAGCGGTGAAGGTTTCAGGCATGAGCTCGCGGGCCATCTATCGCTTGATAGAAGAGGGGCGAATTCATTTCGCTGAAACCGCGGACGGCGTCGGGTTGATATGCCCGGCCACTTTGCTCGCGCGAGTTTGAAATCAAAGATGGGACGAATACCGAGTCCCTCGGAAACAGGAGGAACTGCCATGTTGAAATGGTCGCATTCTACTTTCGCTGCAATTCTGTTGATTATGTTGTCGGCATCGCTCTCGGCGCAGAACCAGCCAAAGTCACCCGCCACTGATAAGCCTGCGACCAGACAAGTCATCGCTTCCGCCTCTGACGATTCCATTCGTTTCACCTCTCTGGGTGAGCTAATCCAAATGCGTCTGGAAGTCATCGGGCTGTCGGGCGAGACCTTGTTCGACTCTGACTTCAAGCCTGGCAACGTCATTGACTGGCCCGGCTCAGACAGCAAAGGTCAGCGGCTGGCAGACGGAGCATATCTGTGCATCGTCAGCGTCACAGACTCGTCGGGGCAGCTCACCCGGAGGCGAGCGATTGCCGTTTTACGCGAGGGGACTGTCAGCATGACCAGACCCGACGCTTCAACTCTCTCTGCTGCTCAAGCCCAGGTAGCAGGACCGCCCGCCGATGAAGATGTCAGCGCGACTATCCTTGAACCACAGCAGTCATCGGCAACGGCGATCCTCGCGCACGACGGCGCCACTGCTCAGCTCATCAGCAG
>DASXSR010000118.1:0-26540 GCA_036505875.1 Blastocatellia bacterium
CTGGAAGCGAAGGGCCACCGCTACCGCTCGCGCACTGACACCGAAACGATCGTTCATCTTTACGAAGAGCGCGGTTTGGATTTCGTTCACGAGCTTGAAGGCGACTTCGCAATCGGGTTGTGGGACGAAGATGCGCGGCGAATGGTACTTGCTCGTGACCGCATCGGGGTCAAGCCGCTGTATTACACGCTCGCCAGCGGACGGCTGATTTTTGCGTCGGAGATAAAGGCTATTCTCGAACATCCGGCGGTCTCGCGAGACGTGGACGAACAAGCCCTCTATCATTATCTGACTTTCCTGACAACGCCGGCGCCACAGACATTATTCGCCGGCATCCAGAAACTTCCCGCCGGCTGTCTACTTGTTTGTGACTCAACAGGCGAGGTTAAGATCACGCGATATTGGGACGCAATCGTCAAACAGCACGAGTCTGCCGAGCTTCAAGACGAAGAGTCGATAGCAGAAGAACTCCGACGTCTGTTGAAACAATCGATCGCCAAGCGAATGATGAGCGACGTTCCTTTCGGCGTGTTCCTTTCGGGAGGCATCGACTCGAGTGCCAACGTAGCGTTGATGTCGGAGCTGATGGATCAACCCGTTCGCACTTTCACCGTCGGTTACCGCGGGGATTTCGTCTATAACGAGCTTGAGGAAGCGCGCGCAGTGGCGCGGGAGTACGGAACCGATCATCACGAGGTTCTCATCGGACCGCAAGAGCTACTTGATTTTCTTCCCGACCTGGTCTTCCACCAAGACGAGCCAATCGCCGATCCAGTTTGCGTTCCGTTGTATTATGTCTCCAAGCTCGCGCGCGAGACCGGGACAAAGGTGGTGCAGGTCGGGGAAGGTTCCGACGAGCTCTTCTGCGGCTACCGAGAGTACGCAGTCTATCTAGAAGTCTACGACAAGTTCTGGAGACACGCGGCCACGTTGCCCAGAGCAATCAGACAATTGATTGCGATGTCGGGGCAGGCATTCTACAAATCGGGCGGCTCTCGTGTCGCGGCGAATGCAATGAAGATGTTGCCAGACTTGATGCGGAGGCTCGCGCACGGGGAAGAACTTTTCTGGAGCGGTACGTTCGTGTTCGATGAAACGACGAAGGACCGGCTTATATCCCCGGCATTTCGAAGAAGGCTTCAAGCCGCAGCCAACGGCGCGGGCTTTTCTTCTCATTCGGTAGTGCGGAACGATGTTGATCGCCTACTTGCTGAAGAGCCCAACGCCGACCAGCTTGAACGCATGATCTATGAAGAGTTTAAGCTCCGACTTGCGGAACTTCTGTTGATGCGCGTTGACAAGATCACGATGGCGACTTCGGTTGAAGCGCGTGTGCCGTTTCTCGACCACAAACTGGTTGAATTCGCGATGGCCATTCCACGAAGATTTAAGTATCGAAACGGGCAGACTAAACACATTCTCAAACGCGCGCTTCGCGGCGTCATTCCGACCCAGACACTCAACAGGAAGAAGAAGGGATTCGGCACTCCGATCAAGGAATGGATGATTGATGGTCTCGATGGTTTCTTCGAGGACGCGCTACTGAACTCTTCGCTTCGTCAACGAGACCTGTTCGACTACGGATTCGTTCGCCAAATCCTAAACGAGCATCGCTCGGGCCGCGTCAACAACTCGCTCGCGCTGTGGTGCCTGTTGAACCTGACCCTTTGGTATGAGCATTGGTTCGAGGACGCTATAACGGCAAGAGCACAGTCCTCGACGGTTGCATAGAAGCTCAAGTTCATAAGCATGAATGTAAGAGGCGCAGTCATGTCTCTCCTGAAACCGGCTTATTATCGCCTGCCGGCGAGCATCTGCTATGGGCCACGGTTCGCGCCTACACTGAAGCTCCTTGAAGAGTCGCAGAGATGGGACGAGGATCGATTGATCGAATACCAGATCTCAAAGCTGCAGGTGATGCTTCATCACTGCGCGAAGCATGTACCGTATTATCGTCGAATTTTTCGAGAAGCGGGCTTTGACCCCGGAAGCTTTCGCAGGCTCTCAGACTTGCGCGCGCTTCCGTTGCTCGACAAGGAGACCATTCGGTCGAGACCGGAGGATTTTCTCGCCGATAACATCGGCCGGCGACAGATGATCTACTTCACCACCGGTGGAACGATGGGGCAGCCGCTGGGTTTGTACAACCTCAAACCGAATGTGGGCCTTGAAAAGGCCTTCATCTACACGCTTTGGGCACGAGTCGGCTTCCACCACAGAGATCGACGTGCGATACTTCGAGGTTCGGCAGTCAAAAACCCGCCTTTTTGGAAGTATGAGCCGTCTGAGCGCGCGTTTGTTTTTTCAAACTTCCACATGACCTCTGAAAACGTCGCCCAGTACGCGCGAGTCATTCGTGAGAAGAAGCTCCCCTACCTGCACGCTTATCCATCTGCAGTAATTGATTTCGCTCGTCTCCTCAAGGAACCTGATGTGGAGCCTCTGAACTTCAAAGCGATCCTGGCCGCTTCAGAGAACATTTATCCCGGGCAGCGCGAGTTTATCGAATCATTCTTTGGAACTCGTTTTTTCTCGTGGTATGGGCACACCGAAACGACGGTTTTGGCGGGCGAGTGCGAACTAAGCAATCACTATCATATCTTTCCTGAATATGGTGCGGTCGAGGTTATCAAAGAAGACGGCTTTCCGGCTGAAGCTGAAGGCGAACTGGGCGAGTTGGTTGGCACATCATTCTACAACTTCGCGATGCCTCTGATCCGATATCGCACTGATGACTGGGCGGTCGTCGGCCCCGAGCGGTGTGCGTGTGGGCGCCATTACAAACTTCTAAAAGAGGCCTATGGACGATGGCATCAAGAGATGCTCGTCGGGAAACTCGACAATCTGATCTCGGTCACCGCGCTCAACGTGCACACCGATGTGTTCGACAACGTTCAACAGCTTCAATTTTATCAGCGGGAAAAGGGCAAAGTTGAATTGCGAATTAAGCGAAAGCCCGGCTTCTCGGAAGGAGACGCCAAGCGCATCATCGCGGCTCTCGACGAGAAAATGGGCGATACAATGCAGATCTCACTGAGCTTCGCTGATGAGATACCCCTGATGCCTCGCGGGAAATTCCGCTTTGTTATTCGCGAGCTGGAGCTGCCTCGACCAAGCAATGATGTCTTTGCTGATGCCTCTACTCGATGAATCGGGAGATCACTCTAGTGTGCGGGATCGTAGGAATATGGAGTTCGGATGAGCCGGTTGATGCGGCGGAGCTAAACCAACTGACCGCCCTGCTGACCCATCGGGGGCCCGACGACAGCGGAACAGAGCTGATCAATTCGCGACTTGGGTTCGGACACACGCGGCTTTCTATCATCGATCTGTCACCCCGCGGCCATCAGCCAATGCGTGATGAGACGAACGGCAACGTCATCACTTACAACGGAGAGATGTACAACTATCGTGAGTTGCGCGTCGAACTCAGCGCGCGCGGCCACCAGTTCCAGAGTGATTCGGATACCGAGGTTCTTCTCAAAGCCTATGCCGAGTGGGGGCCTGATTGCCTGAATCGATTTCAGGGCATGTTCGGATTCGTTCTTTGGGATGAATCGAAGAAAGCCATCTTCGCCGCACGTGACAGGCTCGGCATCAAGCCTCTTTACTATTTGCGAGACCACTCCCGATTGATGATTGCATCTGAGATCAAGGTCTTTCAGCAATATCTTCGACGAACAGGCGAATTGCGATTGAATGAATCGGCCCTGCCTTATTACCTCACGATGCGATGCGTACCTACTGATGACACACTAATGGAGAAGGTGAGGCGCGTGAGGCCAGGCTCCTACCTGTGGGTTGAAAAGTCAGGAACAGCGCTCGAGCAGAAAACCTATTGGAGCTTGGAGGATCACGCCGTCGAGAGATCCGTCTCCCAAGAAGAGGCGCTCGAGGAGTTGGAGAGCCGCTTGAGACGCGCGGTGAAGAGACGCCTCGTAGCCGATGTGCCTGTCGGATGCTTCTTGAGCGGCGGCGTAGATTCGTCGCTTGTAACTCTATTGGCGAGCCAAGAATCAAGCGGCCGGATTCATTCCTTCTCCGCGGATTTTGAAGAGGACGAATACAGCGAAAAGAGATACTTCGACTATGTTGCTAATCTAGCCAACACCCATCAGCACATTTTTGTACTCACGTCGCGTATGTTCCTTGAATTCCTCGACGACTGGGTCTTCTTCATGGATGACCTCGTGTCTGATCCTTCCTCGCTGCCTCTTTATTTCGTCGCGCGAGAGGCTCGCCGACATAACGTCAAGGTCGTGCTATCGGGCGAAGGAGCAGATGAATTGTTCGGAGGCTATGACAGCTATTCTCAAGTAGCGCGACTGAATCGGTGGCAGCCGCTTGTGCGGAACATCTCGTGGGCGGGAAAGGTTTTAACCGGCAGACTCGATCGGCAAGATCTGTTGTGGAGGTTAGGCTCCTCATTTCCTTTTCGAGGGACCGCATATGTTTTCGGCGAATCGTACCGGAGCCGTTTCCTGAAAGTTGATTTCCCGTTGGACGCCTGGGTTGATGATATTTACGCGCAGGCACAATCTCTAACTCCGATCAATCAAATGCTGTACTTCGATCTTGCGACTCGGATCCCCTCCGACTTGTTGATTCGCACCGACCGAATCACGATGGCTGCCTCTGTTGAATGTCGTGTCCCCTTTCTCGACCATGAGCTGGTGGAGGCAATGCTGGGCGCGCCTGCGCATTTGAAAATCAACAACGGCACGGGCAAGTATCTATTGAAGCGACTGGCGAGCCGCTTCCTGCCGAAAGAGATGATTTATCGTCCGAAGATGGGATTCTCAACTCCGCTTGCGCTCTGGTTTAGAGATGAGTTGAAACCATTGCTTGAAAACACCTTCCTGCGCGAACGCCGCATCGCATCCCTGAACTACACTTCCGTCGCGGCAATGTTGCAAGAGCATTGGCAAGGTCTCGCGCGACACGAGGGCAGAATCTGGAACCTGCTTGCGCTTGAGTTGTGGTATCGTCGATGGATCGAGGGCTAAGAATGTCCGAGCCGATAATGCCATCGACGCCGCTTCGCGACCTCTATATCCGCCTTCGTCGCAAGGAAACAACTCGTCAAACCGGAATGCTCTTCTCAGCGCAAACTGCTTCGATGGTTGGCGGATTCTTCGCAAGCATCATCCAGGCAAGATGGATGGAGCCGGCCGAGATGGGACGATTCGCTTTCTGTCTAAGCATCGTCGTGGTTACGAGCTTCTTCTTCGACTTTGGAATCTCATCGGCGGGCGCTCGAGTGCTCGCGCTTGCTGAGGACCGCGAGAGTGAACGGCAGGCGTTCGGCGCGTTGGTCCTGATGGCTCTTGCGATCAGCGCAGCGTTCTCGTTGTTCATCGCATTGGCAGCAGCGCCGATAGACGTGCTTTTCAGTAAGGATGTGCGATGGCTTTTCATCACGACAGCGGCGCTGGCTTTCTTCCAGCCGTTTCAATTGTTCATCGAGCAAAGTTGCACTGGGCTGAACCAGATTCGGCGGCTGTCGATGTTTCAGTTGCTCGTGTCGGGGCTTAACTTGCTCGCGCTGGTCGCGCTGGTTGCAGCAAAGCAGTTGAGCGCAGGGACGGCTCTGGGAGCCTATTTGGCGGCCGTAGCCCTCGCGACGGCTTGGACTATCGTCAGGCTGAAGCCCCATTTCAAGGGTGCTTCGCCCTACATAAAATTGACGTTGAAGGAGACTCGACGCTTCGGCTTCAATGTATACATCGCGCGCATAAGCGGAATGGCGTCCTCGCGTTCGGATCAACTCGCCATCGGATATTTCTTCCCTAGCACTGCGCCGCTCGGGTTATACGCAATCGCTCAAAAGTTCGCCGGCCCCGTTTCGATGATCAGTCGAGCGCTAGGCACCACGCGCTTTCGATCCTTTGCGCGGCTCACGCGGGTGCCGGGCCGAATCGTCAAGTGGAACGCAGTTGCCCTCGTGTTCGCGTCAATCGGACTGATTGCGCTCGGGCCGCCGGCGCTCAAGTTCGTCTTTCCCAAATACAGCGAGGCGGCCCCGCTGTTGTTGGCATTAGCGGTGATGAATCTGTTCATAGGATTATTTCAGCCTTACAACGTGTTCCTCGGGGCGCACGGCCGCGGCGCGGAGCTGCGGAACATAGTTCTGATTGTCGGCGTGGCGATGATCGCCGCGTTGATCTTCGTAGTGCCTCGGTACGGCATCGCGGGAGCGGCGTGGACCGCCGCTGCAGCGATGTCGCTGGACTACCTGTTGCACCTTTACTACTATCGGAAAGTTAAGCGTGACGAGTGATGAGCGATCAATCAGCAACGTTTGAATACTCTGTCGAGCAGAATCGAGATGACCGCACATTGGCAACTGTCCATCGCGGATCACTGATCACGCATCGCTCATCACGCAACACTCATCACGCATCGCTCGCCGAGGATTACAAGCAGCGCGCACGCGAGCAGTGGGGAGCAAACCCTTGCGGCGCTCACGCTGCCGGCGACCGGGATTTCGGGACACGCGAGTATTTCGACGCGATTGAACGTCACCGTTATGTCGAGTATGCGCCGTGGATGAAGGAGGCCATCGGCTTCGACCGCTACAAAGGAAAGCGACTGCTTGAGATCGGATTCGGCACAGGAACTGACCTGCTTCAGTTTGCTCGCGGGGGCGCCGTTGTCACGGGCATTGATCTCACGCCGCGCAGCATCGAGATAGCTCGCCGAAGGTTTCAGGTCTACGGGCTTACGGGCGAGTTCACGGTAGGCGATGCCGAGAACTTGAGCTTCCCGGACGAGAGCTTCGACGTCGTTTACTCCTTCGGCGTATTACATCACACTCCCGACACCCAGCGAGCAGTCCGCGAGATCCATCGAGTTCTCAGAGCGGGGGGTGAGGCAATTGTCATGCTCTATCATCGCGCATCGCTTTATTACTGGGGATCGCTGATCGTCAAGCACGGCGTCCTTCGCGGCGACCTTCTCAGACAAACACCGTCGCAGATTATGAGCCGGCTTGTTGAGTATCCAAAGGAATCTGCCTACCCGCTCGTGAAGACTTACACACGGTCGGAGGCCCGCCATCTATTCCGCGATTTTCGTGATTGCAAGACCACCGCGAACCAACTCACGCGCCACGAGCTTAGACCGTTCGGGCGATTGGTCCCCGAGACGGTCTTTCAGTGGCTCGCGCGCGCATTCGGATGGAACCTTCTAATAAGAGCTACCAGGTGACCGCCCCCGAATCCACCAACAAACTCAACGCGCCGGATGTCAAGAGCAAGGCTTTAAACAAAACGCGCGACGTTGCACAGTCGGGCCGCAGCAATATCTTTCCTGGGCGCGAAATCGAGGGAGTGAATCACACACGGCCTCTCGCACTGTTACTGGATATGTCAGGTGATGAACGCGTTGCGATGACGTGGGCCCTGGCCGCATTGCCGACGGCCGAGATTCGACCCATCAACAAGGCCGATCTCAAGTGGGAATCCAAACGCGGAGCGCTGACTCGCGTTAGAGCGCTCAAGCCGGAAGTGTTTGCGGTGTTCGCTTCCGATCTGAGCATGCAAAGCGCCCGCAGCGCGATGATAGTGTTAGCGGCTCTTTCGGGCGCGCGGCGGGTTGTCATGGCGGACCGCAGCGGTCGCGCGCTCGAGCGCTCGCGCACCGGCGCGATGCTAGTTGAAGCGCCGCGTTTGGCGCTGGAGCTGTTGATTGGCTATGGATTGCTTGTGCCCCTGTCGTGGTTACTCACCGTGTTTCTTGCCCTGTCACTCAGATTTCGCGACGCAGCGCGAGCGTCGAGAACAGCCGGCGCAGAACTCGAGTCAGAAAAGCCGTCCCGCGGGGCGCTTTACATTCGCGCAACGCCTTCAAGCATGGCGGAGGGCGGAATGCACACCCACACGTCGGGACTGGCCAGTGGAGCCGCCGCGCTCGGCCACAGACTGACCATGCTCGTCAACAGCGCGGCAGGCCTGCAGCTTCCGCCGCATAATTGCGTGTCAATAAAACCTTCGACATCGTTCACGGCAACAAAAGCGATGTTTGAATTGTGGAACAACATCGCATTCACTATTAGAAGCCTGCAATTAGTCGGGCGCGGTGATTGCTCGCTCGACGAGATTGATTTCATCTATCAACGCTATAGCCGATTCAACTGGACGGGCGTTGCTCTGTCACTCGTGACCGGGCTCCCGCTCGCGCTGGAATACAACGCCTCGGAAATTTGGGTCAGCCGGAACTGGGACCCTATCGCCCAACTTTGGCTGCTGAAGCGATTCGAGCAGCTCAATCTGCGCGGGGCTGATTTGATCTTTGTTGTTTCCGAAGTGGAGCGCCGCAATCTCACACGCGCAGGCATCGGCTCTGAAAGAATAATAGTCAACCCGAACGGCGTTGATACTGACACGTTTTCTCCCGACTGCGGGGGCGACGAGGTGCGACGCTCGCTCGGGGTCGCGAACAAAACGGTTGTAGGATTCGCGGGCACTTTCGGCCCTTGGCACGGCGCGCCCGTGCTGGCTGAAGCTGCTCTACTAGTGAGCAAATCCGGGCAGTGTCATTTCCTTTTTGTCGGAGAGGGCGAGCAGCGCAGCGAGGCAGAGGCCATCATCGAAGCTGCCGGCTCGATCGTCGGCGCAACTTTCACGGGTCGGATCCCGCACGCATTGGTTCCGTCTTACCTCGATGCTTGCGACATATTGGTCTCACCGCACGTGGAGTCGGCCGATGGCAGCGAGTTCTTCGGCTCGCCGACAAAGCTGTTTGAGTACATGGCGATGGCTAAGCCGGTCATCGCAAGCCGGCTTGGACAAATAGCCGATGTGATCGCCGACGGAGAAAGCGGCCTGCTCGTGGAACCGGGCGATTCAAGCGCGCTTGCGAGAGCGATTGAGCGACTGGCGCAGGATCATGCGTTGCGCGCGCGACTCGGGACTGCGGCGCGGAGTGCGGTTGTCGAGCAGTATTCGTGGCGGCACAACGCCGCGCGAGTCTTTGGGGCGGCTCGAACCTTCAACACGCAGGTTGAGAGATGATGCCTGCAGCTGCAGTGCGATCCGAACCTCTTGACGCGGCAGATCGCTCAACGCTTGACAGTCGGCTGTCGACAAGGGCATTTGTCATCTATGTCGCGGCGTTTCTCTTAGTGTGGTCACTTCGCGCGACGGTCTTCATTCACATCGACGAAAGCATCAAGTCCGACGTCGCGAGGAATCTTTACTCGAACGCGGTCAAGTTCACGCTGTGGGTTTTGCCGGCCCTCATCATACTTGCAGTGCTTCGTGCTAAGCCCTTCGCGTACACAAAGCTGACTACGCGCCCGGACAAGCGCGGTTTGCTAATCAGCTCTGTCCTGCTAGTGATCTGGTTTAGTCTTACTGTAGTCGGCGAATCAGTGATCTCAGGCAGAAACATCGGAGCGATGCTTTCTCAGAGATCATCCCAGTGGCTCGGCATCGTCGCTGGTGTCTCCCTTTCATCGATATCCGAGGAGATTCTATTTAGAGGATTCTTCTTAAATCGATTGAACGAGACTTTGAGTTTCTGGAAGTCGAACTTCGTCGCGGCTGCGTTGTTTATGCTTGCGCACGTGCCTTATTGGATTTCGAAGGGCGGCTTCTCCGGGCGCGTGATTAGAGATCTCGTCAATGTGGTCTTGCTCGGGTGCGTGTTTGGTTGGGTTATGAAGAAGACCAATTCTTTGTGGCCGGCGATCGGAGCACACATCGCAAATAACTTTCTATCGGGCTTGATGCACGCCTAGCGCGTCCAATCGCTTTTTCGCAGTACTTCGGTTTCGTGCTAGAGTGCGAGCGTGAGCAAACCGGCGAAGACTCTGCTAAAAGTATTGCGGGGTACTTCAGATGCTAACGTTGCGTTTGAAGACATTTGCCAGTTGCTCCGACATTTTGGATTTGACGAACGAATACGCTGAAGCCATCATATTTTCACCAGAGAAGGCATCGAAGAGATCTTGAATCTGCAGCCGAAGGACGACAAAGCTAAGGCGTATCAAGTAAGGCAAGTGCGCCAATTGATTCTGAAGTACAAGCTTGGAGGCCAGGACGATGAATGATGATTCAAAGTATGAAGTTATTATTTTTTGGAGTGACGAGGATGCCACCTTCATTGCCGAAGTTCCAGAACTGCCGGGCTGTGCGGCAGACGGCGCGAGCTACAGCGAGGCTCTCGCTAACATTCAGGTCATCATCGATGAGTGGATCGAAACTGCGAAAGAACTCGGGCGGCCGATTCCGGAGCCAAAGGGCCGTTTGATGTATGCTTAGCCTCCTTCAATGCCCGACGATTTTCCCCTCAGGATGATCCGAAACCAATCCATAATCTGCTTTGGCGGCGAAGACTGGTGGTATCACCATCAGCACTCGAAGAACCACATCATGCGCAGGCTGGCGCGCGCGGGTAATCGCGTCATTTTTGTGAATTCAATCTCGATGGGATTGCCCGGGCTTAGACACCCCGATCTCTTCAGCAAGATCAAACGCAAACTGCGCAGCTACGCGAACCTGCCTAGCGTGACCGTAGAGGGCATCGTCGTTGTCTCGCCTCCGCTGCTGCCGTTTTATTCGAGCCGTTTGGCGCGAGCGATCAATCGATGGCTGTTAGTGTTTCAAATCAAACTGCTGATGGTTGTCTACGACGTGCGAGACCCGATTCTTTGGATTGCGATTCCGACCGCGCGGGAAGTCGTTGGCCGGCTTGGCGAACGAGCGCTGATCTACCAAGTCTCCGACAAATACGATGCGAATCAAATGGACCACGCGACTTCCTCGCAGCTCATCGCCGAAATGCACAATGATCTGCTGGCGCGAGCCGATCTGATTTATTATTCGGGCCGAAAGCTGTTCGAAGAAGAAACCGCCGCGCATCCTGAGATCGCTCGAAAGGCAAACCGACTTGAACAGGGGGTTGAGTACGAGCACTTCGCCTCGGCGACTTCAGAAGACTGGAGCGAGCCGGATGACATCGCCGCCGTTCCTCGTCCGCGATTGGGTTATTTCGGGGCGATCGACTCTTGGCTGATGGATCAGGAGTTGATTCGCTACGTAAGCCTGAAGCGTCCTGACTGGCAATGGGTGTTGATCGGACTGAGAGGTTCGCCGCTGGAGATCGAATCACTCGCGAATGTTCACTATCTTGGCTCGAGGCGCTACAAGTTAATGCCCTGTTACGCGGCCTCGTTTGACGTGTGCGTATTGCCGTGGGTGACTGACAACGAGTTTGTCATTTACGCCAGTCCGATCAAGGTGCGCGAGTATCTGGCAACAGGCAAGCCGGTGGTGATCACTCCGATTTACGAGTACGAACCGCTGGATGGTATACTGCGCATTTCTCGCGACAGGGATGATTTCATCGCGAAGGTAGAAGACGCGCTCGCTAACGATTCTGAAGCTAAGCGAGAGGCGCGCCAACGAGCAGTGAAGGAATCGACCTGGGACGCTCGCGCAGAGCAAGTTAGTGAGGATATTGTCGCGCTGATCAAATCGCGGTGACGGATTCTTTGATCAACAGCCAATCCAGTAGGGATGGAATGTTTACAGCAAGCAAGTTGTTGAGCCGCCCTAACTCCGTAGGAGTGAAATGTGCCTTTCAATCGATGACATTACACAGCGGCGCCGCCACATTTCGCTCCTACGGAGCTAGGACGTTCTTGCCGATCCGTTCTATAAACATCCCACTCCTCTGGAGTTCGGAAGTTACGCGATACTCAGCGGACACATAATGAATCGAAGTCGAATCTTCTTTGGAATCTCGCTAATCACTCTCTCGGTCCTGATGCTCGAGCTTTCCCTCACCCGACTTTTCTCGGCCACGATGTATTATCACTTCGCTTTTATGGCGATCTCGCTTGCGTTATTCGGCTCAGGTGCAAGCGGCGTCTTCGTTTATGTAATTCAACGAGGCTTGAAGCCCGAACACACAGGCCGGTGGCTCAGCTTTGCCGCGATGTCGTTCGCGCTCAGTAATCTGTTTTCGCTTTACGTCATTCTCTCAAATCCCCTGACGTTTGAGACCGGGCCCGAGAACTACTATCGGCTCGCGAAAATTTATGGGGCGGCGGCTTTGCCTTTTTTCTTCGCGGGTTGCGCGGTGACGCTCGCAATCACGCGGCTCGCCAGTGAGATAAGCAAGCTGTACTTGTTCGATCTTGCGGGTGCTGCGCTCGGGTGTCTGTTGTTAATCCCGGTGCTGAACTTCATCGGAGCGATCAACATCGTCTTGCTGGTCTCGGCGCTCGGAGCGCTGGCAGGAGTGTTGTTTGGGTCTTCAAAGGGAGGCGGCCGCGTCGCGATGATCTGTTCGCTGATTTTGACTGCCGGGATCGCCGGGCTCGTCGCTTACAACAGCTCTACTCATCGAATCGACATTCGCAGATCAAAGGGTTTCGAAGAAAAAAATGTTTTGTTCTCGAAGTGGAATTCATTCTCGCGAATCACTGTTGAGGGCGACTTCGACAACGGCGTCGACATAAAGATAGACGCCGACGCAGCCACCGGGATCAGCAAAGACGCCAGCAACTCCGCGATTCATCAAGACGCCCGCGACTCGCTCAGTGGATTGGTGCATCGCCTCAAGCATGACGCCAACGTGCTGATCATCGGACCCGGCGGAGGCAACGACGTTATGACTGCGCGGGTCTTCGGCCAAAAGCAGATCACCGCGGTCGAGATCAATCCGATCATTGCGCGCGACGTGATGTCATCCGAGCCGTTCAAGAGTTATTCGGGCTCGATCTATCAGCAACGCGACGTGCGCCTGGTCGTTGACGAAGGACGCAGCTTTATTCGAAGCTCGCGCGATCGCTACGACATCATCCAAGCGACGATGGTTGACACGTGGGCGGCGACCGCCGCCGGCGCGTTCTCCTTGAGCGAAAACAACCTGTACACCGTCGAAGCGTTCAAAGATTACGTGATGCACCTCACCGATGACGGATTGCTGACGATGACTCGCTGGTACTTCGAGCCGCCGGATCAGTTACTGCGCCTCATCTCGCTAACTCGGACGATGATGAGCGAGCTTGGAATATCCAATCCTGGGCGTCATATTATGCTGGTGCGAGACGCGCAGCCCGGTTACGACCGCACGCCCGCGACCTTCATTTTTAGGCGAAGTGAATTCACCGACGATGACGTGCGGAGCATCGAAGCAGCCGCCGAGACCAACGACTTCCAGTTGCTGTTCACGCCCCTAACGCGCCCGCCGAACGTTTTCACTCAACTGATCGAGGCGCCCAATCCCGCGCAGTTTTGGTCCACCTACGAAACCAACATCGAGCCGACGCGAGATAACAATCCGTTCTTCTTCAACACCGTTCGCCTTTCTAACATCTGGCACGTCATCGAAGGGACAAGCGGCGAGTGGCAGAAGACGAATCTGGGCACCTCGATTCTGTTTGCGCTGCTTGGGATCACAAGCGTGCTGGTGTTGTTGTTCATCATCGGGCCGCTGGTGTTGGTGCGCGGCCGAGCACTGACGACCGGCGCGGCGACGAAGGTTCGTTATCTTCTCTACTTCGCGTGTCTGGGGGCGGGGTTCATCATCGTCGAGGTTGCGATGATCCAGAAATTCATCTTGTTTCTGGGTCACCCGGTTTACTCGCTGGCGGTGGTGTTGTTTTCAGTGCTCGCGTTCAGCGCCGCTGGGAGCTATCTGAGCGGACGCTTCCCCGAAGAGCGTCTGCCCAGGACGCTCAGCAAGGTCCTGGCAGTGTTGGCAGTGTTAGTATTGGTTTACGTGATCGCGTTGCCGCCAATCTTTTATGGTCTGGTCCATCTGGCGCGCGAGTTTCGAATCGTTATTGCGGTACTGCTGATGGCGCCGCTTGCGATGCTGATGGGAATGCCAATGCCGATGGGGATCAGAATACTTGCTCGCTCTGTGCCGGAGATCATACCGTGGGCGTGGGGCGTGAACGGCGCAACTTCGGTTATGGGATCGGTAGCCGCGCTCACGATAGCGATTCTGACGGGGTTCAATCAAACGCTGGTGATCGGCGCCGCGCTTTATTTGATCGCGATTGCGTTCAGTAGGCGCACGAGGGCTGTTAGCAAGGCGGTAGCTGCGGTCGAGGGTAAGGTCGAAGAACTGATCGGGGCAGCCTCGGAAGCTGGACCGCGTTGCGGTCACCTATCGCGATAGACGAGTTGTGATTGCCGACCGTACCGCATAGCGGTCACCTATCGATGGGCGGCGCGATGCATTGGGTCTGGATCTGCAGGCGGACAGGTGACCGCTACGCGGTCCGTTTCGCCGACCGTCGGTACTGATGCTATCGATAGGTTACCGCTACGCGGTCCGGCTGGCGATCACGACTCATCTACCGATAAGCGATTGTAACGCGGCCCACCACTTGACATCGGCCAACGGCGATACGTTTGCGTCACGTCCCGGCATCGGCGAGAATGTCTCATCTATGAAAGACTTCAAACACATCGAAACAAAGTTAATCCACTCGGGCGAGCCTGAGCCGAGAGTGATGGGGGCAGTCGCTCTGCCGATCTTTCAAACCGCGATGTATGAGTACGCCGGCGAGGAGAGCTATCACGACATTCGCTACATAAGGTTGAACAACTCGCCGAATCATCAGGCGCTGCATAAGAAACTCGCCGCCCTCGAGAACGCAGAAGCAGCGCTTGTGGCCGCAAGCGGCATGGCTGCGATCACGACGGCGCTGCTTACCTTCTTGTCGGCAGGTGATCATTTGCTCGCGCAAGACTGCCTTTACGGTGGAACTCACGACTTCCTGACGAAAGACTTTGCAGGCTTCGGGCTGGAATTCGATTTCATCGACGGCGACGACGCCGGCTCGTGGAAGAGCAAGCTTCGTCCCAACACCAAAGCCATCTACGTCGAGGCGATGTCCAATCCATTGCTTCAAGTGACCGACCTCAAGGCCGCAGCCGCGTTCGCTAAAGAGCACGGGCTCGTCTCGCTGATCGACAACACCTTTGCAAGCCCGATCAACTTTCGCCCCGCTGAGTGGGGCTTCGACATTTCATTGCACAGTTGCACTAAGTATCTGAACGGTCACTCGGACATAGTCGGCGGCGCTTGTGTCGGACGCGCCGACCTCATCGAGAGAATAAAACATAAGCTCGATCACCTGGGCGGCTCAATGGATCCCCACGCGGCGTTCCTGCTTCATCGCGGAATGAAGACGCTGGCGTTGAGAGTGAAGCATCAAAACGAGAGCGCGCTCAAAGTTGCGCGATTTCTGGAAAAGAATCCGGCAGTCCAGAAGGTGAATTATCCAGGACTGGAAAGTTATGCTCGACACGCCCGCGCGAGAGATTTGTTTGACGGTTTCAGTGGGATGTTGAGCTTCGAGATAAAAGGCGGAGTCGACGCAGCAGAGCGATTCATGCAAAAAGCCAGGCTTCCGATCGTCGCGCCGAGTCTAGGAGGTGTTGAGACGCTGGTAACTCGCCCGGCCACCACATCACATTCGGGCATGTCTCCGGAAGACCGGCGCCGGCTTGGGATCACGGATAGCCTGATTCGAGTATCTGTTGGAATCGAGGCTACTGAAGACTTGATCGAAGACTTCGATCAGGCGTTGAAATAACTAATCCTGTACGGGCGGCCATCCGTGACCGTCCCTCCTTCAAGCGCGCTTCGCTCAGCGTGGGGCGGCCACCGAGGGCCGCCCTTACAAGCTTGTAAGACTATGCAAATATCGATGTCCGGTAAAGTCTGTATCGTCACCGGCGCAAACTCCGGTATCGGCAAAGAGACAGCGCTTGGACTCGCGAAGCTTGGTGGCACGGTCGTCATGGTCTGTCGCGATCACCCTCGCGGCGAAGTTGCTCAGCGACAGATCAGAAAAGAGAGCAGCAATGATCGAGTCGAGTTGATGCTCTGCGATCTGGCCTCGCAGAATTCCATCCGCGAGTTCTCTGCTGAATTCAAACAGCGATATGACCGGCTCGACGTGCTGGTCAACAACGCTGGAGTCTTCCTGCGCGAGCGCTCGCTGACCGAGGACGGAATCGAGAGCACGTTCGCTATCAACCATCTCGGCTATTTTATGGTCACCAGTCTGCTGCTGGACTTGCTGAAGAAGAGCGCGCCGTCGCGCATCGTGAACGTCGCTTCGACTGCGCATCGATACGGCAAGCTCGACATTGGCGCGTGGGTGACAGGGCGCGATTACAGCTCGTTTGGCGCGTACGCCAACTCGAAACTTGCGAGTGTTTTGTTCACTTACGAGCTTGCGCGAAGACTCGAAGGCGCGGGCGCCACCGCAAATTGTTTGCATCCGGGGGCCGTCGGAACTAATTTGTTTCGACCGCTGCCGGGATTTGTGCAAGCCCTGATCAAACTGGTTACCATAGGCCCGAAGCGCGGCGCTGTCACGCCGATTTATCTTGCAAGCTCTCCCGAAGTCGAAGGTGTAACCGGAAAGTACTTTGTGCGCTGCGCCTCGGTGAAATCATCCGAGGCGTCGTACGATGAAGAAGCCGCGCGGCGATTGTGGGAAGTGAGCGAGGAGCTCACGGGGCTGGCAGTGCCGACTTAACAAGCGCCATTGACAAGTTGATAAACCCGAAGGCGCGCGGTTACAATTCGCGATCATCCTGCTCAGGGGCAACCAATGCGGCTTTTCATAACAGGCGGCGCGGGCTTCATAGGCTCAAACTTTACCCGCCACGTGCTTGCGGTTTATCGCGACTACACTGTCGTCAACTTCGATAAGCTTACCTACGCGGGCAATCTTGATAATCTCCGCGACGTTAGCGGCAATGCGAATTACACTTTTGTCCGCGGCGATATTTGCGATCGCAAGGGGCTGGATGAAGCGATCGCGGGCGCTGACGCCGTTGTGAACTTCGCCGCCGAATCGCACGTCGATCGCTCGATCGAGCGCGCAGCCGACTTCATCCAGACAAACGTGCTTGGCACGCAGACGCTGCTGGACGCGGCGCGAGCCGCGAGGGTCTCAAGGTTCGTTCAGATTTCGACCGACGAGGTGATGGGGTCTTGCTCGGACGGGGAATGCTTCACTGAATCTTCTCCGCTTCGGCCCAACAGCCCATACGCCGCGTCGAAAGCTGCCGCCGAGCACCTGGTCCGCGCGGCACACATTACTTTTGGACTCGATGTGGTGACGACGCGCGCATCGAACAACTATGGGCCATATCAATTCCCCGAGAAGCTGATCCCGTTGATGATCTCAAACGCGCTCGAAGGCAAGCGGCTTCCGGTGTACGGCGACGGGTTGAACGTCCGCGATTGGCTATACGTCGAGGATTGCTGCCGCGCGATAGACGCGGTTTTGCACAACGGTCGCAGTGGTGAGGTTTATAACATCGGATCGCGCGCCGAGAAGACGAATCTTGAGATCGTTCGCGCGCTCCTCGGGCTGCTGGGAAAACCCGAGTCGCTCATCGAATATGTCACCGATCGTCCGGGACACGACCGCCGATACGCAACTGATCCCACCAAAATCGAAAAAGAGCTTGACTGGCATCCTGTTGAAACTTTTGAGACCGGCATCGAAAAAACTGTGCGCTGGTATCAGGAAAATTTGGATTGGGTCACGCGAGCCAGATCGGGCGAATACATCGAGTACTACCAGCGCATGTACGGCGCAAGATGACAACCGAATCAGCATTGACTGAAGTCGAGAGCCTGCCGGACACAGAGCTGACCCCTCGTCTCATCCGCGAACTCGAATGGCCAGAGGCCAAACTGGCGATGATCACCGGCGCGGGCGGATTGCTCGGGCGCTCGATGCAGAACGTTCTCAAGAAGGCCCGCTGGCGAGTAGTCCCGCTCACACACGCAGAGCTTGACATCACAAACGAACCGGACGTGAGACTCGCGGTCGATGACGTTCGTCCGAACGTGTTGATCAACTGTGTCGCGACCGCGGACGTTGACCGCTGCGAGGTGGAACCCGATTGGGCTTATGCGGTGAACGCAAAGGGCCCAAGGTTCTTAGCAAGCGCTTGTCGTGAGTTCGGGGCGGACATCATCCACGTCAGTACAGATTATGTCTTCGACGGCTCAAAGCAAGGCTTCTACACTCAGGAGGATGAGCCCAGGCCGCTCGGCGTTTACGGAAAGTCGAAGCTGGCCGGGGAATTCGCAGTTCGTGAAGAAGCCGAGCGGTTCTACCTGGTGAGGACGTCCTGGTTATTCGGCGCCGGCGGCAAGAATTTCGGCAGTCGGGTCGTCGAATTGACGCGCAAGGGCGTGAAGCTGAAAGGGGTAATCGATCAGACATCCATTCCGACATACGCTCCCGATCTCGCGGCCCGAATTGTGGAGATAATCGATCTCGGCGCGCACGGGTTGTATCACGTCACTTCTACAGGTCCGGCAACGTGGATGGAGTTTGCCAAAGTCGCGCTAACTTTGGCTGGGATTAGCAATGCCGAGATCGAACCGGTGACGCGCTCGGCGCTGAATCAGTTAGCGCCGCGCCCGCACAACTCCGCGATGCGATGCCTCGTTTCCGAGAAGCTGGGACTGGAACCACTGCGCCACTGGCGTGACGCGCTTGCTGAGTTCGTCGCGGAATCCTGAGCCGGCGGTCATCACTGTTCAGTAATCACTCTCCCTTCAGGGCTGACGGAAGTAACCGGTCTCGATCCCTCGAAAGCAATCGCCAGCAGCTTGATCTCGGTAGTCTCCCCGGCGGCCAGACTCAGAGCCTCGCCGCGAGCTACTGCATGCGACAACATCGGAAGCGTGGCGCAAGGCTCGAGCGCGATGTTGTAAGTAGCACTCCACCACGGATAATCGCGCCCGCCTCGATAGACCTGCCAGTACCATAACTGCTTGTACACATCCGCCGGATAACGCATCGCGAAGCCAATGCCGAGCCGAGTGTTAGTTACGGCATACCAGCCGTCTGCAATGCCTTCCAAAAAAACCATGTCGCTGGCAGCCGCGTCGGGGCCGGGAATACGCGACAAGTCCACCTGCTCGCCATCCACTCCTTCGGCCAGCGGCCATTCACTGGTCTGATCGGGAGCCAATCTGGAAGTGGCCGGCGTGAAATCGCCGAAGGTGCGAATACGGCAAGCCGGCAGATCCACCCGGCAGCTCTCATCGACAAAAGGCCAACCGAGCGCGGGATGATGGCCCCAGGTAAAGTTCACCTCCTGTCCGCTCTCGTTAGTCACGCGCTCGTGAATTCGAAGGACCGCTTCGTTGCGACGAAGGCTTACTGTCTTAACGAGATGAAATGGTGTGCGAACCGTTCGGACCTCGAAACGAATTTCGATCTCGCCCGGTTCGTCTCGGGTTATAGTGTAGCGCCACGGCAGCAGCAATACTTCGCCGTGCTGTCCGATCTCCCCGCCTTGATGTACCGACAGCCCGCCGCAGTTGGGGAACAGTTCCTGCCAGCCGCCTTCGTAATAATCCATGTGCGCGCCCTCCGCTCGCGGGCTCGACGGCACAAAGTGCGCCCGCGGCCGAAGTCCTGTCCACGAGCGCCACATCAAATCGACGTCGCGAGGCTTGTAAAGAAACTCGTAGATGTCCGTGCCCTTGTCCGCGATGATCGTCACGCGAAGCTTCTCGTTCTCGAGCGCGACGCAACGATGGCCTTCGAGAACCAGTTCGGTAATCCGGCAGCCGTAGTTGCGATTGTGTTGATAGGTTTGGTAACTCATCGGTTTCTCTGAAGTGAGGTGTTAATAAAAAGCGGAGCTGCTCATTCCGCCTAAGTCCCGGCCCTTCAATCACACCCGAGATTATCACCAGAACAATTGAATTCTGGCAATCTATGTTGTATATCCAATGATTCGTGTTGCTATGAATTCTTCCACAGGAGACGCTCAAATGAACGCGAATCGACGACTCGCAGCGCTATTTGCAATCGCCCTGATGTCATCCGCTCCGTCCTTCGCTTATGCCCAGGAAAAGAAGCCTGCCGCGAAAACGGCTCCAGGAGCCGGTTTCAAGGCGCTCATTGATCGCTACTATGCCGCTTGGAACACGCTGACCACGGATGCGCCGGCGAAGTTCTACGCGAAGGACGCAGACCTGGTCTTCTTCGATATCGCACCGTTGAAGTACAACGGGTGGGGGGAATACAAGGCGGGCGTCCAGAAGAATTTTTTCGACGTGATGGAGAGCGGCAAGCTGACTCCCAACAATGATCTCAAGGTCACCCAGCGCGGCAACATCGCCTGGACCACGCTGACTTTTCATCTTTCGGGCAAGTTGAAATCGGGTCAAACGATGGATCTCGAATGCAGGCACACGGCGATTTGGGAGAAGCGCGGCGGAAAGTGGTTGATCGTCCACGAGCACGTGTCCGCGCCGCTGCCGGGATGAAAACGATGAGAGCCAGAGAGAGATTCAACCGCTCTCTGGCTTTTCAATTAGAGGCCTGGCTCTCGGCGGTCACCGCGACGGCGGCTACTCCCTGGCGCGTAGCTAACACAATCTGAAGCAAAGCAAAGTCGTGTATTACGAACACGCCGAACTCGTGAGCGAGGCTGACCACTTCTTCGCTTCATCCTAACGACCATCCTTCCCGGTATTGGTCACGCACATATTGCTGGGCTTCGGAAGCATTGGTGATTTTCATGCCGGGTGAGTCCCAGTACAGCTTCTTGGCAGCTCGTATTGCTACGTTCCCCAAGAGAATTGTTTCGGTTACCGGTCCTTCATATTCGAAGTTCGCGCCTCCCTGCGGCCCGCCTTTGCATGCTTCGATCCATTCGCGGTTGTTACCAGCGGACCTGGCGAGCGTCTTGGGCGGTTGCTTGAATTCCTTCATCTTGGATTCGGGTATAAGCCGCGGGTTTTGTCCATTGAATCCGCACATAATGGTTCCTCTCTCACCAATGAACAGCAACCCTTCGTTTTCGCGACCCATCTCTCGACCCTCTTCTAATTCCCGCGGACGAGGCGGCCTCAGACCGGCCTCGTACCAACTCACGTGGACCGGCGGTTGATCACCTCGCTCAGGAAACTGGAAATGAATTATGGAGGCAGCGGGAAAAGTTTCTTTGAACGATTTAGTCGAGCTCGCTTCAACGCTCTCGGGCGGCCCGAGCTTCAAGACGCGAAAGATTGTGTCAAAGCTGTAGCAGCCCATGTCGCCCAATGAGCCGCAGCCGAAATCGTACCAGCCTCGCCAGACGAAGGGCAGATAGGCCCGACTGTACGGTCGGAACGGCGCCGGCCCGAGCCACAAGTCCCACTCCAGCGTGGACGGCACCGCCTCTGTACTCGTGGGCCGTTCCAGACCTTGAGGCCAGAAAGGCCGGCTTGACCAGTTGTGTACCTGGCGTACCGGTCCGATCGCGCCCGCCCAAATCCATTCGCACAGTAAACGTGTATCCTCAGAAGCTTGATTGTTGATGGTCACCTGTGTGGCTACACGTGTCTCGCGCGCAACCTCGGCAATTCGGCGAGCTTCGAAGATCGAATGAGTCAACGGCTTTTGGCACAGGACATGTTTGCGCTTCTTCATCGCCGCAATCGAGACCACGGCGTGATTATGGTCGGGGGTTGCCACCATCACTGCATCCAAATCCTTCTGTTGCTCGAGGAGCTCGCGATAATTTACGTACGCAGCGCAACCTTTGTACGTACCTGAGGTCGCTTGAGTTGAGTAATAAGCTTCGACGAGCCTACGCGCAGGCTCGCGTCCTGCTGTCGGGCCCTTCCAATCGTTTCCCCATTCCGAGTAATTGCTCCCAAGAAGAGCGCGCTGCTTGTCGCGTAATTCGTTTGGAGACCATTCTACATAGTCGCTGCTCTCTTTGTTGACGTCACAAACCGCGACGATCTGCACGTCGGGCTGCTTGATGAAGTCCATCATCACTCGTGTACCTTGAGCGCCCACACCTATGCACGCAATGGTTATCTTTTCGCTTGGCGCAACATACCCAGGTCCTCCGAGCACGCGGCGAGGCAAGATCGTGAATGCCGCAGCAGCAGATGCGGCTCCAGCGACAAAAGTACGTCGTGAAAAGTCGGCCCTGTTCCCACTCAGGCGTCGTTTGAAGCTTGGCATTTCCCTACCTCCAGGAATTCGGCCGTCTTCTCCGCGCAACCTTTGAACGCTCCGCCTCTCGGCGGTTGATTGAGGTTCATCGCAGAAGCCCAAAGAACGCCGAGATGAACGCTGAGATTCTCTAGCTCATTTGGGAGCGGCTGACAATTGTGCGCGGATACGTTCTAACAGTATCTTGGTTGCGCGAATACCCTCGGGCTCGCTGAGGCGATTACCGCTGTACTCGATACCTATGTGTCCTCGATAACCCGCGTCAAGCACGATCTTCAGCATGCGCCGGTAGTCGATTCTCACTTCATTGCCTTGCTCATCGAAATCAGTCGACTTGGCGCTTACTCCCTTGGCGAATGGCATCATCTCCTGTACGCCTTTGTAGCGGTCGTATTGCTCGCCATTACCAAGGTTGAAGTTGCCAAAATCAGGCAAGGTACCGCACCGAGGATGGTTAACTTTCTTAATGACTGCGGCGAGCCACGCTCCATTTGACGACAGGCCTCCGTGATTCTCAACAATGACGTTAATCTGGTGTTCGGAGCCGAATTCAGCTAACCGGCGCAACCCGTCTGCGGCGCGCTCGATTTGCTCTTGATAACTTCCTTGGCTCTGCGCATTCACCCGAATCGAATGGCAGCCCAGGAACTTCGCAGCCTCAACCCATTTGTAGTGATTCTCCACCGCCGTCGTACGCCGCCTCTCATCTGAATCTCCCAACGCTCCCTCATCGTCAATCATGATGAGCACATTCTTAACTCCAAGATCGGTGGCTCGCTTCTTCATCTCGATGAGGTATTTCCGATCTCCCGCTTTGTCTTTGAAGAATTGATTGACGTACTCAACTGCCTTGATGTCGAAATCGCCAGCCGCAGTCTTGGCGAAGTCGAGGTGGTCAAGCTTGCCGGCGAAGAGGGTTCGGTGAAGCGACCACTCCGCAAGCGAGATTCGGAAGAGCGGCTCCTTCTCGTCTGCGATAGAGTTCTCCGCGGCCTTGCTCATCGAACTCACACAGAGGAGGGCTATTGCCGAATGTTCAAGAAAGCAACGACGGTTGATCAAGTGAATTACGGCCGATTCCTCCATCAGACTGGTCCTATCAGATTCCCTATGCGTTGACTGTCGCTCGTGGCGCAAATGGCCATCGCCGGTAGCGCCAAGACCATACAAAGAAAAACGCCAGCCCGCAAGCGAGACTGCCAAGGCCGAATAATATTAACCGCCAATCGGAAGTCGCAAATATGAAGATCCACCCCAACAGCGCTAGAAGGTTTGGCAATGGATAAAGCCAGATTTTGTATGGACGATGCATCTCGGGAGCGCGCCTTCGCAACAACATTACGGCGAAGATCTGCCCGATGAACTGTATCAATATCCTGGTTGTGATCAACGCGTCTATTACCAGCCCAAGCGAAAAGAAACTGCAGATAATTGAAATCGTGCCGATGACGATCA
The DNA here is from genome assembly GCA_036505875.1 of Blastocatellia bacterium. Classification (GTDB taxonomy): domain Bacteria; phylum Acidobacteriota; class Blastocatellia; order UBA7656; family UBA7656; genus Onstottus_A. The sequence goes on from DASXSR010000118.1 coordinate 23,435, forward strand.
GCGAAACATAGGGAAAACTCCCCTTCGGGTGAAGTCTGCCAAAGATCTTGAAGAAGTATCCGTCAACCGCAGCGGCGTACGGAATGCGTGAGTATCCGAGCAACAGAGCGAACACCGATCCAAATGCCGTCCAAAGGACCATTGCGGTAAATACCGCGGCAACCTTCGACCCGTAGAGCCTTTCCATGAAGATAGAGACGACGAAGTCCGAGTTCGGGCGCGACTCAGCAGGAACAAACTCTCGCCATGGAATAACACCTATTATGGATAAGTTTATCGCGACGTAGATTAGAGCAACTGCCAAGATGCTGATAATTATTGAACGCGGGATGACCCTGCCAGGATTCTTCACTTCTTCGCCGATGTAACATACGTCGTAGTAGCCAAGATAATCGTAGACGCCGACCCGCGATGATGCTCCGAGTCCAATGAGAAAGCCAACAGAAAAATTGAATGCGCCTGGCGGAAAATCAAATGCGATCCTGGCATCAAAATGCATTGCTCCGCTTAAAATCACTGCAACCGTTGTGAGCAGAGTACCGGCCCATAAGACCACCGTAATCTTTCCGATAAAGGTTATACGGCGATAGAGCAAAACTATATTGATCACGCCGACAATCGCAGCAACCATTAAACTTTGGCGCGGAGTGATGCCTTGCCAGAGGTATCCCGCATATTTCGCGAATCCAATGTATCCCGACGCGATCTCGAGTGGCCCGCTCAAGATGAACTGCCAGATGAAAAGAAAGGCCATCAATCGACCATAGGTCTCGCGGCCGTAGCTCTCGCGCAGATACGAGTAGGTGCCGCCTGACCCCGGAAGGCTTGCTCCAAGTTCGCTCCACACCATGCCGTCGGGAATGATAATCACCACAGCGACTATCCAACCCAACATAGCCTGAGGGCCACCCATTGCAGAGAGAAGCAGTGGGATCGTGATGAAAGGGCCGATCCCAATCATGTTGGACATATTCAGCGCTGTCGCTTGTAACAAGCCAAAGCGCCTCAAAAGGTGTGGTGGCTGTACCTGCATATTTTGCGGTCTTTGACCGTCAAAGGAATGAGCCAATGCGGGCAATCTTGACGGTCCAAAAGCGGGCGAACATCGACGTGACCCTAAAGAACAGTGTTATTCCCTATCACCACAGACCAGGGTTGCACCTCCCATCGGGCCACCAACCCGTTTGTCACGTAAGGATCGTTTTGAGCAAAGTCTTCGGCGAGTGATCGGTCCTGCGCATGGAACACCAAAAGCGCTCGATCTGGTGGATCGCCCAGCGCCCCGGCCAACAGTAGCTCGCCACGTTGATTTGCTTCTCTCGCGAGCCGAAGATGCTCTTCGCGAAACACGGTTCTGCGCGCGACAAAACCGTCGCCAACATAGTAGATCAACGCGAAGTACTTCATATCGGATTTCCTTTTCTCGTCATCCGCCGTCGGCGAGACGAATCACACGACTGCGATCTGTTTTACTCATTCTTCAGTCGGTTCACATCGAGACGGCGGTTATCAATTGTAACTTCCAGTTCCTGGTCGCCCTAAGTGTTCGCAGGTACCACGGAATCGTTGTGGACTACATAGTGACGACTCTAGTTTTTTCTGGTGATCGGCTGGCGGAACGCCCGCTCCACCATGTCATTCGGATCGGTTGACACCGGACCGTCGCGCCACAACCAACGCATCATCTCCGGCATAATCGCCCCGCCGAATTTTTGGCCATGCAGATTCATCCCCCACGAGTAGGTCACATCATACCCTTTCTGCGTGAGAGCCTTCATCAGCCGCACATTCTGATAGAACCAATCGCGCTTTTCGTCGTAAGCGCCATTGCGTATTCCCCGATTATCGTTGCGCCCATCGCATAAAAAGATCCGGATCGGCTTCTTCTCGCTCGCCAGTACGCGTTCTGGATAAACGTGCCCGCCCCGCAGATTCACAAAACTGCCGACGTTGCTCAACACCTTGCGGAAATGATTGGGACGCTCCCAGGCTACTGTGAAAGCCGCGATTGCCCCAGAACTCGAACCACCGATTCCGTGCATCTCCGGGTCCTTTGAGATGTTGTACTGCTTGTACAACACCGGCATCAGCTCTTCAGTGATCACCCGCGCGTACTTGTCATCGAGCGTGTTGTATTCGGTCGGCCGGTTCGTCGTCCCATCACCCCAGTTCTGCGGCGTGGGCTCGGGCTGCGCAGGTGTTCGCCCTGGATTGATAAACACCCCAATCATCACCGGAATCTCGCGCCGGTAGATCAGATTGTCCATTACGTTCTGTGCTCGAACGTCTCCGTTTTCGTCTTTGAAGGCCTGGCCGTCCTGATAAACCATCAGCGCAGCCGGAACAGCAGGATCATATTGTGCCGGCACGTAGACCCAATACGTGTGTTGAGTCCCGGGATAGACGTTGCTTGGTAGCGTGTACGGCCCCCGAATCTCACCTTTAGGCACGCCGTCCTGCGGGAGCGAGTCTGGTCCCAGGCGGTATTGAGAATTCGGGTTCGGACCTGGCGGCATCGGCTGTTGACCACTGCTCTTGCCGGCTTGTTGTCCCGAACCCAATTGCCCGGTTGTTTGCAAGGTGGGAACATGCACGAGAGCCATCGCTGCCACTCCAGCAAACACAATACTGGTTGCGTAAGTTGCTTTTCTCATTGGGAGTCCTCAAGATTGATTGTAATCGACGGAATTTGTTCGCGTCACGAGACCAGTCTTTGCAGTGCATCGAGACGATTCGCCCAGGGTCCGTCTTTGATTCATGCCACAGGGTCGGACTCCGCCTGCAGCATTTGCCGACGTCAAGCGGAGCACCCCTTCGTTTTGGTTATCGTCTCAGGATTGGTTTCATCCAGGCGCTACTGCAAGTAACGCTACGCCGCGTTTCGAACTGACTGATATTGAAAGCTTACGCAGTAGCCAACAAACTTGCGCGCTTCGTCCAGTATCTTCTTCGACGCCAGTTCAAAGCTCTCGCTATTCGGCGCACAGGCAGTCGAGACGCTATCGCCCTCCGAAGGCTCGCAGATTTTTGCCACTCCGTCCTCTTTCAACTTTGCGAAATGGTCACACAGATTCTCCCATTCGCCCGCGGTCTGACCCGACAGCAC
>DASXSR010000119.1:0-41214 GCA_036505875.1 Blastocatellia bacterium
GCTACTCGAGTGGTAGCCTTTTCTTTCATCTACAGTTTCATCTACAGGTGCAACTAGATCTCTGCAGACAGACCAGACAGACAAACGACGAAGAAGCTACCTGGGATGGTCTTCCCTTGATGATAGATTCTTCTTGTCCGATCCTTGCCACGCAGTTCTTTGCTGCTGTCGCGGCACTTCGTGGAGTCATGCAAGACCCTACACCGGCGTTGCAGTACGCGCTGAGTGAGTTGGCTCGCAATGGTGGGAGTTCCCATCCAGCCACTTCTGGACTTTCACTGACTCGTCGCCAAAAAAAGTTTCCGCGCCGGAGAAGGTTTCGTTATGCAACCAGAAGCCGCAATCGTTAAGATCGAGAAAGTAATAGCGGCCGGTTGCCTTCTCGCGCAGAATATAGCATTGCTCTGTGTAAATCTCTTTGCGGACGGCGCACGTGTTCCCTTCGGAAGTTATCTGGCTGAGAAACCTCTTGCCCTTGTCGCTGCTTTCGATCCACACTTTGCGCTGGCCTTTCCTGTTGTGTCCGAACCGGTAGTCAGCGACGTGCACACTGTCGTCCGCTAGAAGATCGAAGCGTTCTGTTTCAAAGTTGTTGGCTGTCATCTTTATTGTCGGCATAAATCACCTATCGAGCAATTGCTACCTTGCCTCTGGCTCAGGCGCTGGCAGCTTTCCCACGCCTCGAGAGAGCTACTCTCACTATGTCCGCAACCTGACTCAAAACAGAGCAGCTAAGATTCTTCACATCATCTTTTATCTCTTGACCAACTCGTAGTGCGAAACAAATGTTTTCTCAACATTGTCCTCTTGAGTTGAAGATTGATTCAATCCTAAGTGGATTCGCGTCGTAGAGCGAGAAGCTGCAACTGTCGTCTTCGTCCCTCTATTCTTTTCGAATTCACCGCGAGGACTGCTGATAAGCCCGCCTATTCTTGCCTTCGCGTTGAGTGCTTGGTCAAGCTGTTCCTCGGCCGTCTCCCTTGTCTCTCCCGTCACTTCGGAGATCTCGCAAATCAGCAGCCGTCTCGCCCTCCCAAGCGTCCGCGATTCACCGACTGTTAACGATCTCGTATCGCTTAATTCAGTGAGTGACGCAACAATTTCAGCCAGATCAAACGGCGACCCAGATGTAAGCAGCTTCGAATTGTCGCTGGCGCGTTGCTTCCAATTATCGGCCGCCTTTGCGCCTTCTTGTAGATGGGCCAGGAGCTTCGGAATCTCAGACTTCTTTATCAGCGACCGGACGCCAATTGCCCGCGCTTTTTCTACCGGGATGAATAACTCGCCGCGGCTCCCATCAAGCACAATCAAGTGGTAGAACATTACTACCATGGCATCAACTATTCGTTTCTCGACGCGGCCGATAAAACAAGGGCCAACACCTGGATAGATTGCTTTGTCTCCAGCTGCGAGCGTCAATGTACTTCTTACTCGGGAGACAGACGCAGGGCCATGGTCTAATGCCGGGGCGCTCATGGGTAAAGCTCCTTTCTCACCCGCGCTTCAATGCCGACTATCTCGCTTAGCGTGAGTCTGAACGGGTTCATAGTTGGACGCCAGAACTCGTGCTGCCACTCGCGCCGCACCGTCGCCATGTGTCTCCAATGATAGCTTTCGCTGGGGTTGCCGGACGTGTCCGACAATTTGGCTGACGCCGCAAGACTGTTAGCAACGAGTCTCAGTTGATTGTCGGTTCTTCTCATCGTGTCTCTCTATTACAGTCCATCTAAACATACGCCTTTGCCGAATCCACTTCCGTCCAATATTAGACAGTCCTGAAATAAGGCATCCAAGTGACGTTTCGTTCCTTTTGGGGCTCACTGCGACCGCGCATGGAGAGAGACTGGTCTTGAAAGGTCTGGTCGCTTGTCCCATCCGGCGATATGCAACGCAGCGATACACAATGCCACCCTTCGCTCCGTTTCTCACCGGCTCGTGTCTTCCATTCCCATTCGTCGCAACCAGCGGAAATGCGATGCCACGCCTGACCAGAAGGACTCGTGCTCCCTGTATCTCACCCCGAGATCCCGACAGGTCTGCTCAACGAGCTTCGAGATAGCCGGATAATGGACGTGGCAGATTCGAGGGAACAGGTGGTGTTCGATCTGAAAGTTCAAACCGCCCAGGAGCCAGGCTGCTGCCCTGCTGCCGCGCGCGAAGTCCACGGTAGTTTCAACCTGATGTATCGCCCACGCGTTTTCGATTCGCCCTGTGTCCGGTTGCGGCAGCGGAAACTCCGCCTCCTCCACGCAGTGCGCCAATTGAAATACAACGCTCAGCGCCAGACCGAGCACGACCGTTGCTGCGGCATAGAAAGAGGCTACGACCCAAACAGGATGAAACAGCAAGGGAATCCCGAACGCTACGGCGAAAAAACTCACCTTACCGGCGACGAAAATCACCAGGTCCCAGCCCTTCGGTCGCAGCAATCGATGCTCTCCAATTCGCCCCGGGATCATGTCCCGGAAATCACCGACAAGATGCCAGTTGATCGCCATGAATCCATACAGCGGCCAGAGGTAATATTGTTGCCAGCGATAAAACCAGAGCCGTCTGCGATGCGGCGAGAGCCGTCCCAGGCCGCCGAGGTCGACATCCGTGTCATGGCCCGTGATGTTTACATAGGTGTGATGGTAGACATCGTGCTTCCAGTGCCAGTGGTAGGAACTTCCACCGATCACATCCAGCGTCATAGCCATCATCTTGTTGACCCAATCGTGATTCGAGTAGGCCCGATGCCCGCCGTCGTGCTGGATATTGAAGCCGATAGCCGCCGTGGCCAGCCCTAGCACGATCGCCAGCGGGAGCGCGTGCCACCAAGTTTCGGCCACGAAGACCAACAACGCGTATGAGACGGAGAACAGGGCGAGAAGGATCGCGGTCTTCACATACATTTGCGGGCAGTCACGCTGCCGCCGCCCGGTTCTTTGGAAGAACTCATCGATCCGCCGCCGAACTTCCACCTGGAATTCGCTATTGCCGGCGAATTTCAAGCTTCTCTCATATCCGCCGGATCCTGTAGGCTGTTCCGCATCACGCGGTTGAATATCTCGGGTGTTTGTCATTAGTGGCAGCGACCCATTTTCACAAGTCAGCGCCGGGCTTGATGGCTTTCATTCTTGGCCCGTCGCTTTTTTCGATCAATGCGGCGATATCTTCACTGGATGGTGGTCAAAGGGACCGATCACTCAATCTCTGCAGCATGCGGCCAGGAGATTGTCAGCAGGATTGCACTCTCTTCGAGCGCCTCGAGGTCGTGCTCGAGCGCGCGATCGAGTACGAGCAAGTGACCGCCCGGCAGATCAACTGTCTGCTCGGGCAGTTGTAGCTTCACGTGCCCGGCCAGCGTGTAGATCGAGATTCTCGCGTCGGCACTGTGCTCCTCAAGGTGTCCGCCCTTTTGCAACGCGATCAGCACGATCCTGAAATCAGGCTGCTTCACCAGAGTCTTCGAATTCCTGCCCGTTCGCAGCCATGCCTCTTCTTCGTGGAGCTGAACGATCTCTCTCTCTAAATTGAAATCCATCAGCGGCGCGGTCAGGTGTCCTGCCAGCGACTCGTGACCAGTGCGGCCTTCCTTCTCTTGAGAGACTTTTCTCAGCGGCGTAGTCATTTCTCTACCTCTCCTCCTTTCACCTCGATCACCCTCACTGTCTTCCATTCGGAAGCTCTGTGCACCGGCTATGAGGTTTAGCGGCCTTATCGCTCCTGGTATCTCGCCGATTCGGAGCGGTCCTGGGGCAGCAAACAAATTCCGCAGAAGATGTCCCAGTTTGAATTGTAAGCGCACCTCGCCATGGGTTTCCGTCCAATATTGGACACTCTCGAAGAATTTGACCGGTGAACAGCTTGTCTGACCAAAGTCTAGAGAATCGATGCGAGGTAAGCTGTGAGCTTGTGTTCCTTGATAATCAGATGGTGATCTGTGTTGTATTCAATGAGGTCGAGGTTCCGGAATCGCTGCATAAACACGCTGATCCGCGGTCGCGTAGTGCCTACCATGGCCGCCAATTCTTCGTGAGAAATCTTGACCTCGATGCGTATGCTCCGCGGGTCTTTCTTGCCGAGCTTTCTGGCGATTTGCAACAACGTCTTCCCCAGGCGCTGCTCGCTGTCAACCGTAACCAGGTTCGCGATCACCTGCTGTTGGTCTGCAACCCGCACAGTCAGATACTTGATGAAGCCTTCGAGGAGAGAGTCCTTAGTCAGGCGATCGAGAAACTTGCCGCAAGGGATCTCTTTCAAAAAGGAGTCTTCCATTGCGGTTGCTGTTTCCAGCCGGCTCCCAAGCCCGGACAAGCAAAGCTCGCCGAAGACATCTCCCGCCCCGTGGATGGCGAGCATGCATTCTTTACCTTCCTCCGAAACCATCACCAGCTTGATCTGCCCTTTTTCAATGATGTAGACCGTCTCGCGTTCGTCCCCAACCGTGTAGACATGATTGTGCTTGCCGACCTTGATAGCGCTCGAGTTCTTGGTTTCGTTGAGCAACGACCCCTGCATTTGTTCTTTGAATTGATCTGACCGAGGAGTTTGCTGAATCATACGACCTTCCGTCCCTTTTCCGCCGATTGTCATCTCTGTCTGCCAAGGCTATCGACAACCCTAGTATACGCCTCCGTTCAGAGCGGCGCTATTTCAATATATTAGACAATTGTCCACTTTGCCATTTGGAGAATAGAACTGGAGATCTTTCAGAATAACCGGCATGCTGCGGGTTGAGAAGCAAAGCGGGTGTTTTTAGTGAGTAAGTTGAAAAGGAAAGAATCGCGGCGCGCCCTATATAGGTCAGCGCGCTCCGCGACAGTAGTGAATGAGTTCTAAGGAAAAGACATTGGTTCCCGCTGAACTATTTACAATTCCGTCTAATATTGAACAGACTCCGCAGAAACTGATCTGTACCATAGAGCGGTTTCAGGTGGTGATTATGGAACAGCAGAGGCTATGGCGCTTCGAAGTCAACAATCCACTCATTTCCACTGAGTGGCAACCTCTGTGGGAGGTTGACGAAGAAGATCAACTCGTAGCGTCTCAAGAGCTGAGAGACGAGCTGAATAAAATAAATGCCCCCGTTCAACTTCGTATTGTTCGTAGCTCACACTAGGCCGAGCGCGTGAAAGAATTCTTCCTGTAATGACGAAACGTTCTCGCGTCATTCCGTTCTAATTCTTTCGAAGTTAGAAAAGAGACTCACGTCCGCGCGTAGCCCTGTGCGTCCATACAAGCTCGTTGACATCAAATCCACTCATTGAGGCGGTCAAGTGGGACAGGTTGGTGGGCTAATCCTTCGACTCGTTTTCTTCAGGCCAGGGTAAGTCTCTGTTGGATTCCCAGCTAAAGTCCTTGGCTTCATCTCTATCAAGGAGAGCTTCGGCGGCCCTATCGTTAATACACGACTCGCGCATTTCTGCCTTGAATCGATCCGACTCAGGAGCTTGTTGAATCATACTTCTTCCCTTCCCGCCGATTATCCGTCAATGCTATCGACTCCCCTAGTTTACGCCTCCGACAAAAGCGGCGCTGTTCAATATTGAACGGTCGCCCACTTTTCCTCGAGGTGGTGATCGAAGAGAGCAAATGATTCGAGGCTCGCCTCTCTTCGTGGCTGATGATGCACAGCGATCTTCTTCGGGCAAGGCAGCCGCAAGCTGTGTGGTGGCGCCGCCCTGATCGGTGTCGAGCCGCGATTGGTTATTTTCAAGATCGTCCAATATTGAACAGACCTCATAGGGATTGGCCCCGTAAAATGAGTTGTTTCAGCAGCATTCCTTCTCTAAGGATGCTTGCAAGCAAAGCATGCCCCCGCGGTACGAGAGGGCATCGGATTGAGAAATCGAAACGTGTGCGCCTGAGAACGGCATAAGTAGCTTGAGCAGTAAGGCCGAGGCCGAAGAGAAGAGATGACAAACATCAACAGAGAAGGCTTCTCATCCTTATGCCAACAGGTAAGAGCAAAGGCTGGAAGTGATGACGAGGCAGACCTGCTGAGGGAGCTGCTGGTTCCTCTTCGCGTCGAGTTGGGATTTGATGATCCACGCGAGGGGGTACTTCCGGAGGGGTATACCGCCAAGGAAGCTCTATGGAACAACATTCTTCACTTGTTCGATCACAGTTTCCGAAAGCTGCCTTACTTCGATCTTACTCAGACGATCAATAAGGAACTATTGTCTAAAACTGAGACGGGCGAGTGAGCCACTACCTAGTCGTCTCACGATTCCCAGCGCCTATTTCAAGTCAGTAATTGTATGAGTCAGGCATTTTTATTTCGCTTTTATTTAGGGTCCCGCTCCAGGCCGCTAACACGATCAGAAGGGAGCTTTGAGAACGACTCCGTTCGATACTTCACGAGTTTATAGCGCGATTCCGCTGTATTCCGTTTGACAAATCACTAGCTTGTAGATAGAGTTGTTACGAACCGAGCATAGCTTACTCTCTTCTTCAGCTTCTCTGGAATTCTCCAGTCCATCTGAATCCAATAGCTCACCTACTAAAGGAGCTAACGATGATAAATACAGGAACGGGAATCGCCCCAGCGCGAAATAGAGTGTTGCAAAACACGCTCAACCGCCTTCTGGACGAAACATTCGGACCGTTTGCGGCGCGGACATCTATCAGCGAAGAGCCTGGAGCCTTCACAACGTGGACACCGCTGTGTGACATATACGAGACGGATAAGAATATCGTCATAAAGATGGAGATACCGGAAGTGAAGAAAGAGGAGATCTCCGTCACTTTTGATAACAACGTGCTCACGATCAACGGGGAGAGAAAAGTAGAGGAGGAAATAGGGCAGAGCTATCACCGCCACGAGCGAAGCTATGGCCCGTTCTTGCGTAGCTTCACACTCCCTCCATTTGTCGACACGAAGAATATCACCGCTGAGTTCAAGGATGGGATGCTCTTAGTGACGCTGCCCAAAGTGGAGGAAGCCAAGGCCAAGCAAATCGAAGTGAAGGTCGCATAATTCTTCGAGGATAGCCTAGGCTAGACACGCATAAAAGGCGGCTTCGGGCCGCCTTTTAGTTCTTTTGGACCTCAAATTCAAACTGAACCACATCCTCGCTTAGCTTTGAACTAATCGACAGAAATGCCGCTACTTGTCTTCCCCGCATTGTTTATTCGCTCGAAGTCCAAGCGGGCTCTATTAGCTCTTGCCGATTGGAACTCACGGACCCACGACCGGATGATATCGATGATTGGAACCTCAACTGGTGGCCGTTTAGCTTCCTCCTCGCGGGACGAACTATCCGGCTTGATCAAACGCACGTTCATGCTTGCCCTTCAACTTTAGGTGACCGCTAAGGCACAACGCCTTAAGATTTGATAACTCGTCAAATAATTACAACTCCACCTTCATCCTACCCAGAGAGATTTGCCCCAAGCTGAATGGAGCTCGCGCCTCTTCCAGGATCGAGCCGTCGTCTCCCCAGTAGTTATCCTCTTCCGGATATTCCTTTTGGCAAACCGGACATTTCTTTGTGCGCGGTTTGGTAGCTTCGTTCATGACTTGCTCCCAAAGCTGCTTTCTATTAGTTCCGGGCGCTCCGGAGAAGCAAAGGTGGTCTCATCTCAGAAACCTTCCGCTTGGGTAAAGAGAGTAAGCTAAGCTCGGTTCGTAGTGAACTCTATGGATAAGCAAGTGGGGGCTACAAACTGACCAGCGTCATCGGAAACAGCATGGGTATTCTCCTACTGCAGCTCAAGTGTGCTTCCGGTCGTTATTTGAGAGGACTATTTGAAAATGTCTTGACAATTTCATACTCTTGGGCGGAGAATTCGCGGTGGTTCTTGAATCTGAGAAGGTAAATGCATGAACGAAAGCGCGGAACGGGTGGATGAACTCCGAGACTTTCTCAAGTCAGCCCGACAAATGTTTAGGCAGAACGCCATGTATCTTGAATGGCACCCAGTTCATTTCGAGTTGGTGACGTAACGGAGATAAAGCGAAGTCATCCTTCTGTGAGGACCTTGGAAGTCAAAGGGTTATTAGGATTCCTCGATTGAGAGGTTACTTAGAATGGAATACGTGAATTTGGAAACGGGACCGAGAGTCAATCTCGATGGCCTGACTCCCGAAGAGAAAGAGTTCTACAGGCAAGCGCTGAAGAGATTTCAAGAGAACACTAGTTGGCTGGCATTTGACGAGTTTGCCTTCGGAATGGGATCGCCGATTTATAGTCGCCAAAGATCCCATATAGATGTTCTCAAGAGTGCGCTGTATCTGGCCCTTAAAGATATGTCGCTGCAATTGGGTGTTCAGCAAGGGCTGATCGCACGAAGGAAGAAGTCGCCGAAAAAGGGGATCGCACGAACGAAGAAGTCGGCGAAGAGAGCCATTGCCTAGAGGTGGCAGACGACAGGGCGCAGGCAGGCCGCCGACGAGCCAGACGATTCGAAAGACAGTAAGCTGGCGCTTGCCCATTCACGTCCTTACTCGCGTCTATAAGAATGCGGCGCTGGAAGGAATCACTGTCACGGCTTGGGTAGAACAGGCGTTGAACGATGCTTTGAAGCACACGCCAAGAAAGAGAAGACAAGTTGCTTAGAGCAGTCTTACTTTCTAGACACTAGTCACGGCACTGAGTGATTACATCTACCAAACCATGGAGCAGTGCTAAGGGGCACCGACGCCAAACGAACGTTTAGTCCCTCTCTGCTAACGCGCGTGGAGCCGTTGTGCAGCATCCTGAAGGCGTCGCCCTACCTCAGTAAAATACCTGTCCTCGGGTGAATCTATTGCCATTGTATTTTTGAGTCCAATCTGACGACAGGTAAAATTTGTCTCCGAACGCAGACTAGCACGAAACAGAAAACGAGATTTTCGTCTACAGTTTCGTCTACAGGTAGTTGCGAACATGAGGTAACAACGTCTGACAACCACAGACCGCTTTCTTGCGAATTCCTTAAGAATCTGTGTATCCTTGTCGCTCGATGTTCGTGAGCCTTTTACCCGCTTGCAGCTTTTAACCACCGGGTCGCAGGTTCGAGTCCTGCACGGCTCACTTCGAACACTAGCACTAGTTTCACGCAAAGAAGCAAAGTCTCGCAAAGTCGCAAAGACAGTTTTGTCGTAACGCGGGCCGGGCTCCGCCCGTAATACGAAACACGGCGACGTATTGGTCATACATTCGCATTCAAATTTAAACTCTAAACGGGAGGGATCGAGCTATGCTGCTTCGACATGAATTCACGCGCCAAATCCAGCGCGTTATCGTTACTCTGTTTTGCTTGACTCTGGGCCTCGCGCCGATCACGGCCTTCGCGCAGGAGGCGAAAGCGCCGGCCGACAACCGCGTGCACAAGGCTAACTACGAACTCGCATCACGCTGGACGATAGCCAAGGTCAACAAGCTGGTCTTCGATACATCAGTCGCGCCGCATTGGCTCGAAAGCGGGGACCGCTTCTGGTACAGCTACGAGACCAGCCAGGGCAAACGCTGGTGGATCGTTGATCCGGCAAAGAAGAGCAAAACTCCGCTGTTTGATAACGCAAAGATGGCGGCGTTGCTAACCGGCATCACTCGGATTCCCTACGACTCGCAACACCTGCCGATCGCCACTATCAAGTTCATCAAGAACGATACGGCGTTTCAATTCGACGCCAACGTGCCGATCGATGCCGAGATTCCCGGCGTCAAGAAGTACGAGCCTCCCAGTCGAGGACAGCAGACCCGCGGCGAGCAAGATCAAACTCAAAATCAGCAGCAGGGCGCCGCGAGCGCTCAGCCGCAGCAGCCGCGCATGCGACCGATTTATTTCGAATACGAGCTGGCGTCGGGCAGGCTCACGCTTCTGCCGGATTTCAAGCCGCCGCAGAAGCCTCGGTGGGCTTCGGTGTCGCCTGACGAGAAGACCATTGTCTTCGCCCGCGGTCACAACCTCTTCATGATGGACGCTGAAAACTACGCGAAGGCGCAAGCGAAAGAAGACGATACGACGATAGTCGAGACCCAGCTCACCACCGACGGTGAAGAAGAATATAGTTTCGATCGACGGTTAGCCGAGGAAGAAAAGCGTTTCTATCGATTCAGCGACAAGAACAAGACTCCCCGCGTTCCAGCAATCACCGTACACTGGTCGAAAGACTCGAAAAAGTTTGCGGTGCAACGAAACGATCAGCGCAAAGTCGGAAAGTTGTGGGTGATCAACTCGCTCGCCAATCCGCGCCCGACGCTCGAAACTTATCCATACGGCATGCCCGGCGAAGGCAATCAGCCCCAAGCCGAGATCGAAGTGTTCGAGCCAGCGACAAAAGGACGAGTCAAGATCAAGACCGATCGCTTCAAAGATCAGCAGTTGGCGATTTACAACGCGCCCATCACGAACCTCGAACGCGAACGCGCTCGCATGTTTGTGGTCGATCGCGGCGAGCAGGATCAGCAGCAGCAACAGCAACAACAAGGGCCGCCGCCGAACCAGGTCGAGCCGAAGTGGCTCAGTGACAGTTCAGACAAGCTCTACTTCAACCGAACGAGCCGCGACTTGAAAAGAATCGATGTGTGCGTAGCCGATACAACGACGGGCGAAGTCAAGACTCTGATCGAAGAGCGCTCGAACACATACGTAGAGATGAAACCGCTTCGGCTGCTCTCGAACGGCGACCTGATCCAGTGGTCGGAGCGAGACGGCTGGGGACACTACTATCTGTTCGACGCGAACGGCGCGCTCAAGACCCAGCTCACGACCGGTGAATTTGTGTGCGACGCTGTCGAAGGCGTCGACGAAAAGACCCGGACGCTTTACTTCTCGGCCAACGGTCGCGAGACGGGCGAAGACCCGTACTACGCTCATATGTACAGCGTCAGCTTGAACGGCGAACCTACGAGGTCTGCGGGCGCGATAAGGCTGCTCAATATCGGCGACGCGATGCACAACGTAACGATGGCGGATTCCGCGAAGTATTTCGTGGACAATTCATCTCGCATCAACGCAGCGCCCATCTCGATGGTTAACGACATCACGGGCAATTGCGTCGTGACGCTCGAGCAAACAGATACCAGCGCGCTGGTCGAGGCCGGGTTCAAGTTCCCGGAGCCATTCAAGGTCAAGGCGGACGACGGCATCACCGATCTTTACGGCGTGATGTACAAGCCTTTTGACTTTGATGCGGGCAAGAAGTACCCGATCATCGCTTACGTGTATCCCGGGCCGCAGACGGAGAGCGTGACCAAAACATTCCCGGCGCGCAACGATCGGATCTCTCTGGCTCAATTCGGCTTCATTGTGATCGAGGTCGGCAATCGCGGGGGCAATCCGCAGCGCTCCAAGTGGTATCACACTTACGGGTATGGCAACCTGCGCGATTACGGGTTGGCGGACAAAAAAGCAGCGATCGAACAACTGTCGCGGAGGTACGCTTTTATCGACGTCGATCGCGTGGGCATCTACGGACATTCGGGCGGCGGGTTCATGTCGACCGCCGCGATGCTGGTCTATCCCGATTTCTTCAAAGTAGCGGTCTCGTCTTCAGGCAATCACGAGAACAACATCTACAATCGCTGGTGGAGCGAGAAGCATCACGGCGTGAAAGAGGTCACCGACAAAGACGGGAACGTCAAGTTTGAATACAACATAGAGAAGAATTCCGAACTGGCGAAGAATCTCAAGGGCCGTCTGATGCTCGCAACGGGCGACATCGACAACAACGTTCACCCCGCGAACACACTGCGGATGGCGGACGCGTTGATCAAGGCGAACAAGCGTTTTGATTTTGTAATTCTGCCGGGCAAGCGGCACGGCTACGCCGACGCGTCGAATTATTTCTTCTGGGTGCGAGCCGATTACTTCTGCAAGCATCTGATAGGCGATATGGCGGACAGCATCGATCTGGTCGAGCTTAATCGCGAACGCGAACAGGTCGGAGATAAGGGTCAATTGCGTCGGGGCCCGGACGAAATGGAGGAACCGGAGAAGCCATAGCGTTGCGCCCGCCGCCGACGAATAGTAGTGTTGGTTTGGTGGCCTCGCAGACGATTTCCCATTATCGCAAATCTGAATAAACTCGGCGCGTACGGGATGGGGAAGTCTGGCTTGCCGAGGACGCTCGTCTGGATCGCAAGGTGGCAATCAAATTCTTGCTGACTGAATCCATCTCAGACGAGCGGCGCTAACAGGTTATTCCGAAGTAGAGGAGAGATTGCATGCAATCAGGAAAGCAAAGTAATACATACAAGATAGTTTGCTGCTATATCCTCGCTCTATCTTTTCTTTTTCGATGAAAGAACGTATCGCGAATCTTGTATCGATAAGCATCATAGACGATAGAGGATTCAAGAAATGAGAATAAATTTACCCAGACACGGATTCGCTTTACATTGACTTGTCGTCTAAACAAGCGCCAAATAGCCGAGAGGCGTCGGAGGGAATCGTCCTAGATTATGACGAAGCTGGCGGTCTCGTCGGCATCGACATCGGTGAAGCAAGCAATAAGTTGGAAATCGGCAGGCTAATCTTGAGCAAGTTGCCTGGGGGAGTAAAGCAGATAGCGTAGCGTCAACCCGTTTCTACTATGTGAATATCGGGTGCGTCAAAAGAGCTTCCATCCGTGAAGGATTTTCTTGAGCCTGAGAAGGCGTGAATAAGCTTATCCGCCAAGAGCATCTCATCAACTCCTAGTACAGTGGGAAACTTGTATGAAGTGCATTGAAATTCATGGTAACAAGATGTTCTTAAACTCTGAGGATATTTTGAGTGATTTGATACTCTCAAACTCCTTCGAGCCTCTTGAAACCGAAGTCATAACCTCGATGATCAAGTCAGGAAATGTCGTTCTAGATATCGGGGCCAACATCGGATATTACACTCTAATATTCGCCAGACTCGTAGGTCGCGAAGGAAAGGTTTTTGCTTTTGAACCGGACCCTGCCAACTTCAGATTGCTCGAAATGAATGTAAAAGCGAACGGCTTCGACAATGTGGTCCTCGTACAAAAGGCGGTTTCGGACATGACTGGAAAGTGCAGCTTGTACTTATGCGAAAGCAATAAGGGCATGCACAGGATATACAGATCGCGGTATTGCAAGCGTTCGATTGAGATTGAGAGCATCCGGTTAGATGATCTTTTCGTGCATTCATGTGACAGAATTGATTTTGTCAAAATAGATGCGGAGGGCTCAGAATGGGCTGTGTTTCAGGGAATGCCATTGCTTTTGAAGAGATGTGAGCATTTGACGATGATGACAGAGTTCGCCCCTTATGCTATCAAGGAATTTGGCCTTGAGCCGCTGGAGTATTTGAGCCTACTCGAAGATCTTGGCTTCCAATTATACCAGCTGGACTATGACGGAATGAGAATTAAACTGGCTGATATTGCGGCTTTGCTTCGCATGAATATGGATAGAGAGGACATCACGAATTTGCTTTGCATTAGGTAGTGGACGGCGTCAATTGTCTATGTCTAACGACTTGTGTCACACTAACCCATCGCTGACTCTATTCGAAGTCTCTAATACGACCCTCAATTCAATCTATCTCTCCTTCATCAATCGGTACGCTCACAGGATTGGTTTCCGACAGGTCGAAGGGCAGCGGCGCACCGAGCGCAGACAGGTGCTTTCGCGCCGTTTCCAGCCCGTGGTGATAGATAAAGGGCGGTCCATCGCACCACGCAAGGCGAAATGCTTTTGTCGCGGCTTCAAGGGAGAGGTCTAGATCGCCTTCGTCGACTTTTATCTGTGCCAATACGTTGTATGCATCGACCAGCGAGAGCAGAAAAGGCCCGTTTTCCGCTGGTTGCCACGCATCGGACAACAACTCGTTTGCCGACCTAAGATCTTTCTGCCGCCTTCGTAATTCTGCCAAGCCCACGATCGCCGGTAGCTCTTCCTCGACAAAAATTGCTTCTCGACCGACTGTCAAGGCGTGGTGAAACTGATCATTGGCTTTTGAGAAGTCGTTCAAACCCAAAGCGGCAGCTCCTTTCAATCGGGACACTCGAATGAAATCCCGCTTGTACTTTTTCTTCTCAGCGCATCTCCATGCTTCTTTGAGCAATCCCTCGGCAGCTTCAAATTCGCCCATCCACAGCGCTCGCTGGGCCAGGAAGGCATAGGTTGTTCCCTGATTTTGCTCGTCACCTAAGCGTCGATAAATGCTCAACGCGTGCATCAAGGCTTTCTCGGAATTGTTAACATCGTTCAGAACGGCCAGCACTAATCCAAGATATCGGAGGCTAGTCGCCTCCCAGACCGAGTCACCATGCTCTCGAGCAAAGTTCAACCCCTCGCGTGCGGCCGCAATAGAACCGCGGAATTTTCCGGAAAGGCGTCTCACCGCTGAGAGGTGACATAACGCGCTCAATTTAATCCGTATATGCTTCTCCGTCATCTCCGTCCTGTTGATCTGATTGCCAGCATCTCCCTCTTTGCTTGCGACGACCGAATCCTTTCCGCCTGTTTGGCCCTCAATGGATGCAGCATCCTTATAAAGACTCTCTGCCATGCCAGGTTGTCCGATTAGGTGATAGGCAGATGCCAGCGTATCGAGCAATCCGGCCTGCGCTTCCGGATTGGCCAGTCGAAACAGCGCCTTTCGTTTCGTCAGCAGTTCATACTTATCTTGCAGGAGCGCTTCGAGTAGTGAGGCCTGCTCGCGAGAGGCGCTTAGTCGAAACCATAGAGGCTTTAGTATGCGCTCATCAAACAGGCTCCAAGCATCATCATAACGTTCCTGACCGATCAGTGTATTGTACAACTCTATTGCTGGTGTCAGGTCTTCCAGACTTTCGACCTCATCCTCACGAACACTGGGAAGAGATTCGAAATGCCTTTCAAGTCTCGAATAAATGTTCAACCTGTCCGCGTCACGCACGTTGTTCCACGCCACGCCACGCACGATCGGATGCAAGTCGTACCTGTTGGCCCGTCTATCCCAACCCAGTAACCCTCGATCCTCTAGTTCTGTCAACGCGGCGTCCAGCGCAGACTCTGCGGCAAAGAGTTTGTCGACGCCAACTAGCAGCGCAGTTAGCGTGTCGTATGTTGCAGGCATACGGAACGCGGCGATTGTTTGTAGCACGACGGATACATTCGGATCCAGGTCTCTTAGTGCGAAGTCCAACACTCTGCTTCTGACTTGCACCAGATCGAGAGCAAAAGGATTGAAATCCCTATGGTGCCTGAGCCAGCCGTCAAAATCTTTTGGGGCATGCCTGTTGCGCGCTACTTCTCTGGCCAGAGCCTGTATCAGGAGCGGATGTTTGTCGAAGGTATTGAATAGGGAAAGCACCGCCTCCGGTGACCCTGTATTCCCGAGCGAGCGCCACAGTGCTATTGCATCGTCGTCGCTCAGTCCCGGCAGGAAATAAGCAAAACTCCCTCGAACTGGTTCGCCGGTCACAGCTTGCAAGTCCGCGGGGTAAAGACGCGTACTCACCAGGACTCGTGAAGCCTTGACAGTGGCCAGCTCGCGCAAGAAGGCGCCCGCCCGAGGGTCGGCAGCTCTGCGCAGTAATTTGTTTCCGGCAAACAATTGCGCGTCGCCTACAGGTTGGAAACTCTGACTGCCAACGGAATTAGAAGTTTGCTCGTCAAGCACTTCGTCAGGGATTCGCGCGGGATCCAGACGTGCATATGCAATGAGCATGCGCTCCAGACCATCAAGGACAATCAAAAATGGTCGGCGGTCGAGTACCCTGAGTAACCTTTCCTGTGCTTCCGAAAGAGTCGGCTTTTGCGCCTCGTCGTTCGCCTGCCCCGTAACGTAGGCGAGGGAACGCAGAACAAAGTTCTCAAATCTCGCATCGCTCTCGTAAAAGCTCCACCACATTCGTCCTGCAAGCGGCTTCATCTTCCGCGGTGCAATATCATTGAACCACTTCCAAGTGAGTGCGCTCTTACCCATTCCGCCGATGGATACAATGTTGAGAATGCGGGCTTGGTAAACCTCTGAGCTGGACTTGTGCACCCAGTCCGTTAGCAGTTCAAATTCCCCTCGCCTTCCAACCACGTCTTTCGTCTGCAACAGCGTATAGGGATGCGCGATGTACGGCTCGGGTGGCGCAGGGATAGCGCCGATATTATGAAAAGAATTTGGCGCACTGTTGTGGTATTGCGAAAGACTGTTTACTACGTTAGCACGAAGATCCGCAGGCGATTCGAAGAAATTGACGACATGCTTAGTCCCCAGCCGACCCTTTAGCTGTTCTAGTTTCGCCGCGCCGTCGGCAGCCTCAGGGATTTCGGTGCTGAGCCGATGACTGGGGTGCATCAAGAAAATCAAACACGGAATGCCGCGCTCCACCGCGCGGTTGTATTCCATCTCGGTGATGGAAATCGAATAGCCCTCCGGTTCATAGCCGTATCGACGCGCGAAGATGCCTAGATAAATATCAGCCTCGTCCACTAGCCTCAGCGATTCGGCCATGCCGTCAGCATTCGCCGCGGGCAAGTATTCCATCATTAGCGGGAACATACCTTGCCGCAAGCAGGCATCCCTCACTTCGCTACGATAAATGGGTAAGTCAACCATAGTGCTGCTGATCATTACGTTAATTCGGCCGGCCGACTGAGAGAGTTTGTGAACCATCGCGACCTCTCGTAATCGAAATAATACATTGACTGTGATTCAATTGTGTGAAGATAAGGTTGAACTATCCCGTCATAGATTTGAAAAGTATCTGCCGCTGAAATAGCTCAACGCGCGGGCTAATTGAAAGTCACGCCCTCGCACTTATTCGACGGGCTCTGAAAGCTTCTCCCATCTTTCCTTCAAGTCGTCGAGAATCTCCTTGAATCGCGGGTCGTCTCTCATTGTTTCCCAGTTCGGATTCCCCGCAACCCAAGGATAATTCTCATTCCCCATCGAGATCGATAGCTCCAGCCACTCGATGGCTTCATCAGACTTGTGCGCGAGCGCGTACACACTTGCGAGCCGATAAGCCACGTCCTGGTCAGCGCGCGCGATTTCGATCACTCGATCGTCGATCAAGCCCAAGGCTTTCTCGTCTTCGCCGCGCGCCAGATAGCAGTAAGCGAGAAAGAGTCTCTGCGAAAGCAGCTCGGGGTGCTTGGCCAGAATGTCTTCAAGCTCCATCGTCGCTTTTTCGATCTGGCCGCGATAGTAATCAACCACCGCCGTGTAGGTGAGCAGCAACGGGTGATGCGGCTCGAATGCCAATCCCATCGCGAGCTCTGCTTGCGCCTTGTCGTAGTCGCGTTGGTAGATGTAGATCCGCGCGCGATTCGATGTTGCGTAGACGACGTCGGTCGGCGATATCTTCAGCAGCCGGTCCCACGCCTGAAGCGCGCGCTCGTATTGGCCTGAGACGCGGTACACGTACGCGGCAACACCGTGAACCAAAGGCTCGTTGGGGGCGCGACGCAATAGCCGTCGAATCTGCTGTCGCGCTTCTTCAGCGCGCCCCTCAATTAAGTCGATGTTGATCATCCTCACCCGCGGCTCGACTAGATGCCGATCGATATCGAGCGCGCGATTGAAAGATTCTCGCGCTTTCGCGTAGTGCTCGAGCCCGCCCATGCCTTTCAGCACGTAGTTGACCTCGCACACGCCGAGCCCGCTGTGCGCGAGCGCAAAGTTCGGATCAAGCTCGACTGCTTCACTGAACATATCGCAAGCGGATCGCAGATCCGAAACATCCAGCGTTTGAGTGATGAACTTATAGAGCAGGGTTCGCGCCTTGAGATAGCATTCGTAAGCTTCGGCGCTTTCGGTCGGCGTCTTAACCAGGCGTTCTTGCTCCTTGACGCTGATTTTCACCCGCAGACCTTCTACGATCTGCCGCGAGATCGTGTCTTGAACCGTGATGATGTCCCTTGATTCGACATTGATTTTCTCGCTCCACAGGATCTCGCCTGAACCCGTGTCGATCAACTGAGGGGTCAATCGAAAGCGGTCATCTGCTTTCAAGTATCCGCCTATCAGCACCGCGTCCACGGCAAGCTGCGCACCGACCGCGCGCGGATCGACGTCTTTGTTCTGATACTGAGCGACGTAAGACGAAGGACGCACGACCAGATCGTGAAGCTGCGCAAGCTCGGTGATCACGCTGTCGGCGAGGCTGAATCCGTAGAAGTCATTCTCCGATGCGCCCGAAAGGTTCTTGAACGGGAGTATCGCGATAGCTTTTTTGTCCCGCGACTGCCACATCGAGGGCGTAGCATCGGGAGTCGCCGACGACCCGGTGGATTCTTCTCTCGCGGGAACGGTGGTGAAGGTCCGCGACGCCCAGGACGCAACTCGACTCAGAAGACTGCTGGTCCTCTGCGGCTGTTTGGAGGCTCTCAATGAAGCTCCTTTGTCCGCGGGGACGATGCCCGTCTGCGCGTAATGACTTCGAACCAGCGCGCGCAAATCTTCGAGCAGCACCTCGGCCGATTGATATCGAGCTGCAGAGTTCTTCGCCAGCGCTTTCGAGATAATCTGCTGAAGACGCAGCGGCGAGCCTTCGCCAAGCGGCCCGGGCTCTTCGTGCATAACAGCGTGCATTACGTCTACTGAAGTTCGACCTTTGAAGGGTAGGCGGCCGGTTATCATCTCGTACAACACAACGCCCAGCGAGAAGATGTCTGAGCGGGCGTCGGCCCGCTCACCTTTGGCCTGCTCGGGCGACATGTAACTCGCAGTGCCGAAAGGCGAGCCCAGCGCCGTAATCTCGGCTGTGTGTTGCGAATCTGAACTGCCGCCTGGCGGCTTGATCAGCTTTGCCAAACCGAAGTCGAGAATCTTCAGCTGGTTTCGCTCGTTCAGCATAATATTGGAGGACTTGATGTCGCGATGGATGACGTTTCGGCGATGCGCTTCAGCAACTGCGTCGACGATCTCGAGCGAAAACTCGAGCGCCTGGTCGAGAGGAAGCGGACGGCCGCCCACGAACCTCTTGAGCGTCTTGCCGTCGATGTATTGCATCACGAAGAAGAGCACGTCCTCCGCTTCGTTAACCTCGTAGACCGTGCAGATGTTAGGATGATCGATGGCTGACGCTGCGCGAGCTTCACGCAAAAACCTGGCGCGCGCCTTCTCGTCTCCCACCAAGTCGGCTGAAAGCGCCTTGATGGCGACCGTGCGGTGGAGCTTGGTGTCCTCGGCTTTGTAGACGACACCCATTCCGCCTTTTCCAATCTCCTTCAGAATGCGGTAGTGGAGTACGGTCTTACCAACCATCTGCATGAACCGGAGCGCCAATCTTACGCTTGAGTCGATTATACACTCGCCAGGACGAGGGGCAATAGCGAGAAGGCACGGTCAAGTTTCAACAGCTCTGTAGTATTGCCTGCAACCCGGTTGGGGAAAGGTGTGAGATCCCCGTTGGACGAACTCGTGCGAATGAATGCCCATTGTTATGGCCGCCGAGCCAGTCACGCATATGAGTTGAAGAACAACGGCTTTATCTCAGCGCCATAACGCTCTTGAATCAAGTCCCCACCCTGTTGCTGATTATGACTGTATCGAAGCCAACAGAAGCGAGCAACCCCGACCACCTTCGACCCCCCAACTCTGTCAGCAACTTGAGTCCTGACTCAGGTTTTTACTCAAAAATCTGTAAGCTTATTCAGAAAAATTCCTTGACACCGAGGGCTGATTTCCATACGATAGAAACGCTCGAATTCCAAGGGGGTTGCTGTCGCTCGCGGACCCTAAAGGAGAAGGCTCGTGACCAAGAAACTCGCCCTCCCTGCTCTCGTCGCCGTTTGCCTAATCGCGCTGGCTCTGACCACTTCAAGCGCTAACTCCGGCAACAAGGAAGTAACCTTCTCGCGGGACGTCGCGCCGATCTTCTTCAACAAGTGCGCGGAGTGTCACCGTCCAGGTGAGGCAGCACCGATGTCGCTGCTGAGCTACAAAGACTCGCGCCCGTGGGCACGCTCGATCAAAGAGAAGGTCGTTACAAAACAGATGCCGCCTTGGCACGCCGATCCTCACTATCAAGAGTTCGCGAACGATCGGCGCTTGACTCAGTCTCAGATCGAAACGATCGCAGCGTGGGTCGATCAGGGCGCGAAAGAGGGCGACGCGAAAGATCTTCCGGCGCAGCCGAAGTTCGTTGAAGGTTGGGCAATAGGAAAGCCTGACATCGTTCTGACGATGCAAGAAGAGTTCACACTCGAAGCGACCGGGCCCGACGAGTATCAGTATTTCGAGATTCCGACCAACTTCAAGGAAGACGTCTACGTTCAGATGGCCGAAGCGCGGCCCGGCAATCGTAAGGTCGTTCACCACATCATCGCTTTCGTTCAGCCTCCCGCGAAAGACGACAAGGCCGGACACGCTAAGTTCACGAAAGAGGACATTGAGAAGTTTCGCGCAGAGCAGGAGAAGAGATCGATTTTCCGTCGCGACGGTTTCCTCATGAGAATGAAGCCGAGCATTCCCGTCTACGACGATGGCTGCTCATTGACCAACGGAGGCAATGGCGAGACGCTGAACTTCAAAGAGGAACAACGCAATCTGGACTTTCTGGCGGGGTTTGCTCCAGGAATGAACGCCGGAATAATGGAGCCCGGGACCGTAAAGAAGATCCCGGCCGGTTCAAAGATTCTTCTTCAGTTGCACTACTCAAAGGCGAGCGGCAAAGTTGAGAAGGACCGCTCGATGGTCGGATTGGTTTTGGCGAAGACGCCGCCCGATAAGCACGTTTACACACGTCCGATCGCGAACACTTACTTCGCGATTCCGCCTGGCGCTGATAATCACAAAGTTACCTCATGCTGGACTACCAAAGAAGACATTCACCTCCAGACCCTGATGCCGCATATGCACTTGCGCGGCAAGGCCATGCATATCGAAGCGTATTATCCCGATAGCCGTTCGGAGGTTTTGCTCGATGTCCCGAACTACAGCTTCTCATGGCAGACTGTTTACTATTTGAAGAAGCCGATCGCTCTGCCAAAGGGGACTAGGATCGTGGTGACCGGTTACTTCGACAACTCGACGAAGAACAAATACAACCCCGATCCTGCTCAGACGGTTCGATTCGGCGAGCCGACGTACGACGACATGATGATCGGCTGGATTAATTACACAGTCGATAAAGAGCATTTGAGAAGTGAGACGGCGTCCGACCGATAAGTTTTAGCTTGTCGCTGAACCCGGCGCTAAAGTATTCGGAGCCGACAAGCTAAAGCTTATCGGACATCCCGGAGGAGAAGAAATGAAAAGGACTTTGTCGATTTTTTCGGTGTTGACCGCCGTCAGTTTAATCGTGCTCTCGACGGCGAGCGCGAACCGAGGGGCCAGCAAAGAAGTGACTTTCAACAAAGACGTTGCGCCGATCTTTTACAAGAACTGCGCCGAGTGTCACCGACAAGTCGACATCGCTCCGATGTCGCTGATGACTTACAAAGAAGCTCGCCCGTGGGCGCGATCGATCAAGGAAAAAGTCCTCACTCGCGAGATGCCGCCCTGGAGTCCGGATCCGAAATACGGCGAGTTCACTAACGATCATCGGCTCGCGCAGAAGGACATCGACACGATCGTAGCATGGGTCGATCAAGGCGCGAAGGAAGGCGATGCGAAGGATCTTCCGCCCGTGCCTGAGTTTACTTCGACTGGCGGCTGGAGGTTGGGCAAGCCAGACGCTGTGTTCGACATCGGGCAGGAATTCACCGTCAACGCGGGAACTCCGGACACGATTCAGAACTTCATCGTCCCAACAAACTTCAAAGAGGACAAGTGGGTTAGCGCGGCCGAGATTCTTCCCGGCAACCGCAAGGTCGTTCATCACGTGATCGCGTTCATCCAGACTCCCGAGATGATCGAGCAGTTCAAGAAGGGTGAGGGCCGCGCGCGAGCGTTGATGCAGAGCAATGTCTTCTATAAGGATGGCTCGCTGCTGAAGGTAAGGGCCGACGCGCCTGTGATTGATGACGGCTGCAGCGCGCCCAATGGCGGTTCGGCTTTCAAGCGTCCGGGCGCGAGCGAAGGCGGCGACGCGTTCGGATTGTTCCTTGCCGGTTATGCGCCGGGCAAAGGGATAGACGTTTTTCCGGCCGGCGCTGCGAAGAAAGTTCCGGCAGGTTCGATGATCGTCTTTCAGATGCATTACTCGAGCTACAACGGAAAGTTTGATGGCATGCAAGGGGACCGAACGAGGCTCGGCCTGCACTTCGCCCCCAAGCCTCCGGAGCGAAGCTTGAAAACAGTCGGTATTCAGAATCACTACTTCAAACTTCCAGCCGGCGATGGCAACCACGAGGTGACTGCGTGCTTCACTTTCGATAAGGACATCCACCTGACCAGCTACATGCCTCATATGCACCTTCGCGGCAAAGACATGAAGTATGATGTCATCTATCCTGACGGCCGCACGGATACGCTGCTGTGGGTGCCGAAGTTCAGCTTCAACTGGCAGACGATGTATTACCTCAAGAAGCCGGTCGCGATTCCGAAGGGCACGAAGCTGATCGTCACAGCTCACTTTGACAATTCGAATAAGAATAAATACAACCCCGATCCGGCGAAGGACATTCGCTGGGGTGACCCGACCTACGAAGAGATGATGATCGGATGGATGGAATACTATGTTGATTCGGACTCGAAGAGTGTCAGGCCGGACGCCGCGGCAACCGCGAGAAAATAGTATCGGCTCTGCGAGTTTCGTCGTATGGCAACTGTAAATCGACGAAATAAGAACCTGGAGGACCAATGAAGCGAGCTGTTTTGACTGTTGCGTTAGGGTGCCTGGCAGCGCTTTTGTTTGCTTTGTCGCCCGCGAGCAGCGCGAGCGCAGGCAAAGAAGTTACTTTCTCAAGAGACATCGCGCCGATCTTCTACAAGAACTGCGCCGAGTGCCATCGGCCAAACGGCATCGCGCCGATGTCGCTTCTGAGTTACAAGGAAGCGCGGCCGTGGGCGAAGTCGATCAGAGAACAAGTAGTCGCGCGCCAAATGCCGCCGTGGAGTCCTGATCCGGCGTTTGGTGAGTTCACAAACGATTCGCGGCTCGCGCAAAAGGACGTCGAAACAATCGCCGCGTGGGTTGACCAGGGAGCGAAAGAAGGCAATCAAAAAGACCTTCCTGCCAAGCCGCAATTCCTCGAAGGCGGTTGGGCGATCGGCAAGCCGGACGTCATTCTGGCGATGCAAGAGGAGCACACCATCAATCCGGATGATCCGGATAACTACATCAACTTCTTTGTGCCGACAAACTTCAAAGAAGACGTGTGGGTGCAGGCTGCCGAGATTCAGCCCGGCAACCAGAGAGTTGTGCATCACGTGATTGCTTTCATTCAGACTCCGCAGATGATGGCTAAGCGCGCTGAAGCGGCGAAGGCCTCCGGTCAGAAGCTTGGCGTTCGCACGGCAAACAGTCCGCTGTTCTATCTCGACGGCTCGTTGCGGCGAGTGAGAATGGACGCGCCAGTTGTTGACAACTCTTGCGAGCAAGGCGCACAAGCGGGAGGCAGACGCGTCGGCGGAGGCGGCGGAAACGCAGAGAATGAAGGCTCGCTGCTCGCCGGTTACGCGCCGGGTATGGGAAACACTGTCTACCCGCCGGGAGTCGCGAAGAAGGTTCCTGCCGGGTCAACCCTGATGTTTCAGATGCACTATTCTTCGTTCCGTGGCGCGCTCGCAGGGCCGGTGAAGGACCGCACTCGAATCGGGTTGATCTTCGCCAAGCAGCCGCCCGACAAAATGGTCATCACCAGCGCGGCGGCCAACATCCAGTTCAAGATTCCCGCCGGCGCGGACAATCACGAGGTGGTGGCTTGTCAGGTGGTGCCGGTCGATGTTCAAGTAGTCAACTACATGCCTCACATGCATCTTCGCGGAAAGGACATGAAGTACGATGTGGTCTATCCCGACGGCCGCCGCGAAACTCTGCTGTGGGTGCCGAAGTTTAGTTTCAACTGGCAGGCTGTCTACTGGTTGAAGAAACAGCTGTCGATTCCAAAAGGATCAAAGCTCATCGTCACCGCGCACTTCGACAATTCGGCTAAGAACAAGTACAACCCCGATCCGAAGAAAGACGTTCGCTGGGGTGATCCAACTTACGACGAGATGATGATCGGATGGCTCGATGTAATGGTGGATAATCCGACGAGGGCTCCGAAGCCCGACGCCGCTCGGGCAAGCGGTCAATAGAATTGCGGCGTTCCCTCTCCAAACTTTTGTCCGGTGTCGCGGCCCTTGAGCTGAGACGCCGGACAATGGAGCTAATGAGTCCTCCATCTTCCTTCTCCAACCGCTTCAGAATCGGACAACAGCAGTCCCAGCAACTTCCTGTAGAACAATTACGGGTCGGGAAGAGCGAATGTGTCCCGCTGTCGTTTTGATATTTAAGGCGGGGACAAGTCCCGCTTCCTAACCTGAAATTGTCATAACGCCGTCGCATACTTGAAATCGAGGCAGGTGAAAGGCCCGCACGGCGGATCGTGTTAGAATTCTTTTTCAATAACTGGAAAAGAATTGGCTATCGACGCATTCAAAACTTTCCACGCTGAAGTCTTCGAGGAGCTGTACAAAAGTAGCGAGCTCGAGCGGCTAACCTCTGAAGTAAAATCGGGTCGCCGCACGATGGTTCTATCCGGTCTGGCTGGAAGCGCTCGCGCGTTGGTGCTCGTGGCGCTTGAAAAGAAGCTCGCTCGTCGAGTCGTGTTCGTCGCGCGATCCAATCGCGAAGTTGAAGAGTTTCAATCCGACGTTGATTTCTTTTTTTGCGCGCTGAACGGCGCCGATACCAGCGAGCAGAGCGTACTCGCAATCCCCGCGGTCGAAGCCGATCCCTATGACGGCACCTCGCCGCACGCCGAGGTGTTTGAACAGCGCGCGCTGTCGCTCTATCGGGCCACCAGAGGCGAGGCCCGCATCCTGCTCGCTTCGGTGAGCGCCTTGGCTCAGCGGACGATCTCTCCCGATTTGCTTCTCGCTTCAAGCATTTCGCTGCGCATCGGCGAACAGATGCCCCCCGAGTTGATCGTGGACCTTTTGACCGCCGCCGGTTACGTCCGCGAAGAACCGGTTGGCGCAGTCGGCGAGTTCAGCTTGCGCGGAGGCATTCTCGATGTGTTCTCGCCCGCGCACGAGTCCCCGCATCGTATCGAGTTCTTCGGCGACGAAGTCGAATCGATTCGCGAGTTCGATCCTGACACACAACGCTCGGTAGGCCGAGCTACAGAGTCAATCATCGTTCCAATGCGAGAGTTGTCCGTGCGACGCGAGGAATTCATGTCGTGGGCAGAAGCGGCTGCGCGCCATTGGTCGGACGAGCGGTTCCGTCGCGATCTCAGATCTCGATTGGGGCATGCCGAACGCGGCGAGGCTTTTCCAGGTTGGGAGTATCTGTTGCCGCTCACTCGCGGGCTGACCGCCTCGGCGTTCGATTATTTCAAAGATGCTGTCATTGTGATCGATGAGCCCGTCGCCATCGAAAAGCGAGCTTCTGACCTCTATCGATATCTCGAAGAGCGTTTCGCCCAGGCCGACGACGCCGGCGAGCTGTCGCTACCGCCGGCCAAGTTGTTCTTGACCGCCGAGGAGCTTCGCGCGCGGTTCGAATCAGCAACGCGTGTTGAGTTGCGAGTGCTTGGCCGCGACGCTGCCGCAACCGATGAACAATTCCGAATCGAATCGCTTATGCTCGTCTCGGGCGGCGCTGAGAGCGCGCCACAGCAATCAGCTCCGACAGCGCGCGATCTCTTTCTCTTCAATCTTGCCGATGACGTTCCAGACATCTCACTGATATCGCAATCGCCGCGACGATATCACGGTCGCATCAGCGAGTTGGCCGCCGACCTCGAAGCGGAGACGCGCACGACGTTATTTGCCATGCCAAGCCTCGGACTCGCCGAGCGCGTAACCGAGATGCTCGCCGAGTACTCGATCACCGCGCAACTCCTTCCGTCGTTGAGCAAGAAAGAACGCGATTCCTCCACGCTGGCCAGCGATCGAATCGTTACCGTGGGTAAGCTCGCTAACGGGTTCACGCTTCCGGCCGCTGAACTTTCGGTGTTGACCGAAAGCGATGTCTTCGGCGAAGTCGAACGCGCCGCGCTGCAGCGCGCGGTCCCCAAGAAGGCACGCAAGAGGCGAACCGCCGCAGCGTTTTTATCGGACCTCGGAGACTTGAAAGTCGGCGATTACGTCGTGCACGTGGACCACGGCATCGGCCAGTTCCAAGGGCTCGTTCAGATGACGACCGCGGGCGGACCAACGGGCAACCTTGCGGCAGGTTTGGAACGCGGTCGCGGCGATGTGCGCGAGTTCATGCTGCTCACTTACGCAGAGGGCTCTCGACTCTATGTGCCGGTCGAGCGGTTGGATCTCGTTCAGCGATATTCGGGAAGCGAGGGTCACCGTCCCCAACTGGACAAACTTGGCGGGCTCGGATGGCAAAAAGCAAAAGCGCGGGCCAAGCGGGCAATGCGCGACATGGCTGAGGAGTTGTTGAAACTGTACGCCGAACGAAAGCTCGTTCAAGGTCACGCCTATGAGTCGGACACCCCGTGGCAGCACGAGTTTGAAGACGCGTTCGAGTATCAGCTCACGCCAGATCAGGAAGCCGCGATCGAAGACGTCAAGGAAGGCATGCAAAGCCTGCAGCCGATGGACCGCTTGATCGTCGGCGACGTAGGTTACGGCAAGACGGAAGTAGCTATGAGAGCCGCCTTCAAGGCGGTCATGGAAGGCAAACAAGTCGCGGTGCTCGCACCGACAACCGTTTTGGTCTACCAGCACTACAAGACTTTTCAGCAGCGCTTCAGCCCTTTTCCGGCGCGGGTCGAGATGCTTTCGCGCTTTCGAACCAAGAAAGAGCAGAAGGAAGTCGCTAAGGCGGTCCATGCCGGAGCGGTCGATGTGGTCATAGGCACTCACCGGTTGTTGTCAAAGGACATCAGCTTCAAAGATCTCGGGCTGCTGGTCGTCGACGAAGAGCAGCGTTTCGGAGTTGCGCACAAGGAGCGAATCAAACAAATGCGGAAGAAGGTCGACGTGATCGCGATGTCGGCAACGCCGATTCCGCGCACTCTGAACATGTCGCTGGCCGGGTTGCGGGATATGTCGGTGATCGAGACTCCTCCACGAGACCGATTGGCGATTCAAACTCACGTGGTGCTGTTCTCGGAACCTGTCGTACGCTCGGCAATCGAGCTCGAGCTTCAACGCAGCGGCCAGGTTTTCTTCGTTCACAATCGGGTCGAGACGATCCACACGATTGCCGAGCTTGTCCAGCGTCTTGTTCCGCAAGCGCTCATCGGCGTGGGCCACGGCCAGATGGCTGAGAAGGATTTGGAAAACATCATTCTCAAGTTCATCCGCCACGAGCTTGATGTGCTGGTCTCGACTACGATCATCGAGAACGGTATTGACATCCCGCTTGCGAACACGATCATCATCAATCGGGCCGACATGTACGGGCTGGCTCAGCTCTATCAACTGCGCGGTCGAGTGGGTCGCTCCAACCGC
Source organism: Blastocatellia bacterium (assembly GCA_036505875.1). Taxonomy (GTDB): domain Bacteria; phylum Acidobacteriota; class Blastocatellia; order UBA7656; family UBA7656; genus Onstottus_A. The sequence continues at coordinate 27,361 of DASXSR010000119.1, forward strand.
CGAGCTTACGCGTATCTTCTGATCCCATCCGAAGAAGGCCTGACTGACGTGGCTCGCCGGAGACTGGCAGCGATTCGCGAGTTCTCAGATTTGGGCGCGGGCTTCCGAATCGCCGCTCTCGACCTGGAGCTTCGCGGCGCCGGCAATTTGTTGGGCGCTCAGCAATCAGGACAAATCGACGCGATAGGATTTGACCTGTACACTCAGATGCTGGAACGCACTGTGCGCGAGTTGAAGGGCGAGCCTCCCGAAGACGAGGTCTCGACAGCGATCAATCTCGGCGTGGACATTCGAATTCCTGAGGACTACATCTACGACATGAGCCAGCGACTGCGTACCTACAAACGCATCTCGTCTGCTGAGAGCGAAGAAGAATTGGCCGAAATTCACGCGGAGATTGCGGACCGCTACGGCCCAATCCCAGAAACTGTAGAGAGCCTGTTCGAGTACTCGCGCTTACGGCGTGAGGCTTCGAGGTTAGGAATAGCGTCGATCGATCGCGAAGGTGAGAGGCTTGCGGTGAAGTTCACCGAGGAAGCGAAGGTCGATCCGGACAAACTGATCGCGCTGGTGTCGACCGGCTCGGCAAGCTTCGCCCCGAGCGGCGTGCTGAAGATCGGATTGGGCTCACAAGGCGATGCAGAGGTATTTAACGAAGTGAGAGGATTATTGGCTGCGTTGCGGTAAGCCTATCATCAAAATCACTTCTTTTCGCGATAGAAAACCGGAAAGCTGTGGATCGTTCGGAAGCCGCAGGACTCGTATAGACGAACAGCATTCACGTTTGCGCTGGTCACGGCAAGCGTGACCGATTTGAAGCCTAGAGTGCGAAACTCTGATAGAGCGCTTTGGAGTAACCGACGTCCGATGCCTTGAGCCTGACTGGCCGGATGCACGGAAATCTGCCCCACGTGGCCGACTCCGTGCGATACACGCGACCCGATCAGCACGCCCACCAAGGAGCCAGACGGACGAAGTGCTACGCGTGAGACCTGAGGCACGAAATCTCCGCACCATACGCTGTCGGTCAGGATGGATAACAGGTCAGCGCAGCCTTCTTCGGTTCTGTATTGAGTGTTGATGCTGCTGTCGTGAGTGTCGTGGTAGGAGCGATGAATGACTCTGGCAGCCTGCGAGAAATCGTTCTTCTTCCACGGTCTGATCGAGACGCCTCCCGGATCGATGCTCAAACCATCAGCGCTTGAAACAGCGTCGAGATCGACCAGCATGTAATTGCGTTCAAGTCGCTGGAATCCTCTAGCCTGGAATAGAGCGTCGGCTTCATAGTTCCCGACGCCAACATATTGACTTTCGATGCGGCGCACTCGGCTCATACGGTCGAGCCTATCGAAAACCGCCGCCGCCAGTTGTCCGTCGATGCCGATGCCACGGCAAGCGCGAGCTACGTAGACGTCGCCTATCGAGCAGCGCGATCCTTCGATCAGATAATAGGCAAATCCCACGGTGGTGGCGCCGCGCGTCGCAACCAAACCGGTGAGTTGCCGCTGCCGCGCGACATCACGTATCAGCATGCTCGGGCCTTTGAAGTCCCACTTCAGCAGCTCGATCCACTCGGCGCATTGTTCGTCGAACAGTTTCTCCAGGCTCGCAAGATCTGAGTCTGCGATCGCAGTGATGCCTATTTCGGGGTTGATGAGCGCGGCGGTCGCCATAGGTTGGAAAAGAATCGAAGAGCGGTTTACTGACGAAGCGTTAAATCGCTATCCTCGAGCCCCGCATTGGTGCGCTTGATTATCATAAGAGTCATATCGTCTACCGGCGCTGCCGTCCCGACGAACCGCGACAAGGCTTCGTCGATTCGGTCGCGGATACCCGACGCAGAACGGTTGAGGTTGTTCTTCAAAACTTCGATCAGCCTGTCCTCATCGAACTCTTCATCCCGCTCGTTGACTGACTCCGTTATGCCATCGCTGTAGATGACAAGCACGTCTCCCACATTAAACTTGACCGAGCCTTCCTGATACTTCACATCTTGCATCATTCCTATCGGAAGTCCTCCCTTGTCGAGTCGTTCAACTTCGCCGGTGGATCTCACGAGCATCGGCGCATTGTGACCGCCGTTGGAATAAGCGAGCACTCCGGTCTGTGGGTCAAGCTCGCCGTAGAACAAGGTGAGATATTTGTTCGGCGGCGAGTTCTCGAAGATGTATTCGTTTATCTCGCCCATCACCTCGCTGATCGTCGAACGGGTTTGTGATTGCGCTCGAACGGCGGCGTGGACCGAGGACATCAATAGCGCCGCGCCGGTCCCCTTTCCGGACACGTCGCCTACCGCCAGGACGACGCGGTTGTCGCGCTTGCGGTGAATAAAATCGTAATAATCACCACCGATTTCGCGACATGGGAACGACACGCCGGTCATATCCCAGCCGTCAATCTTGGGAGGCGCGAACGGTTGCAGCCGCATCTGAATCTCGGAAGCGACTTTCAGCTCCTCTTCCATCCTGCGTTTTTCAAGCCGCTCTTCAAGCAGACGCTCGTTTTCGATTTTGATGGAAGCCACCGACGCGATGGTCGTGAGCACTTTCAAATCCTCTTCCTTGAACCGATTGTGGAAGGGATTGTCTACGTAGATCATCCCGAAAGTCTCTTCGCCTGAAGCGAGCGGGACAGCCATGACGGATCTGATCTGGCTGAGGACAACCGACTGTTGCGATTGAAACCGCGGATCGTGCATCGCGTCAGACGTCAGCACGGAAGCTCCCTCGCTGATGACTTTGTTTGTGATCGATCTGCTGAGCTGCACTTGCGACGCCGAGGGCAAGGCTGATTCGCTCGCGCCGCGCGCGATTTTGCAGCTTAGGTCCCCGCCCTCTTTTAGGAACAAGAAGCCGCGCTCGGCTGGTATCGCCTGAAAGACCAGGTCTATGGTCATCTTCAGCGTGTCTTCGAGAGTCGTCCGAGGCAGCAACGCTATGCCGACCTGAGAGACAATGCTGAGCAGATTGCGGCCGGGCGTCTCCGCCTGTTTCGCGGCGCTTGCAGCAGAGCTGGGCTGGGATTCTCCGGACATCGCCCCGGACCTTATCGAAGAGATCAAGTCGTTGGTAGAGCGCGATGGAATCGGAGAGGTTATGGTGTCGGCCGGGAGCGATGCGCCGGCTGGCCCTGCGAGATAGACGGTCGCTCCCGACAGTAAGTCTTGCTCGCCCGAAGTGTATTCGATTTCGGTCTCGCCTATGCGAACCATGTCTCCCACATTGAGAAGCACTGTTCCGGTCACACGGCGCCCGTTCACAAACGTGCCATTCGCGCTGCCGTTGTCCATCAACAGCACCTGATCGTTCTCGCGTCTGATCTCGGCGTGAAGACGAGAGGCGAAAGGATCGCTTATGCAAATATCGTTACGAGAGGAACGGCCGATGGTGAGCTTCATCCTGTCGAGCTTCACGATCGAAGGTTCGTAGTCTTTGGGGCGTATGACAAAAGTAGCCATAGTTAGAATTGATGCGTGATGCGGGATCCGTGATTCTCACGCGTCACGAATCACGTATCACTCCTATTTCGATATTACCACGACGGTGCGTGCAATCTTGTCGTGCCAGCCTTGTTGCTGCGGGTCCCACAACATCCAGAGAAACCCCAGAAAGAATGCCGCGGTCGAAAGCGGATATCCGATCAAGTGTCGCAACGCTGCTTGCTTCATCGTGAACGGCCTGCCGTCAACTCGCACGATATAGATGCCGAGAATTCGCATGCCGGCTGTTTGACCTCCGGCGCCGGCCAGCACTATGAAGTTTACGACAAAAAGTATGACAGAAAGGCCTGCTACAATCAGCAGGTCAGTGTTCGAGCCGACCACGGACTTCCGGCTGGCGGCCGTCACCGCAAACGTGAAAACCATGATTCCGATAAGCGTGATCAAGAAATCAAACATCAACGCGCCGTAGCGCAACCCGAATCCAGCCTGCTCAAACGCTCCAATCATAGCGTGCGTGGGCGGCGCATAACGTTTCACCGCGACACGTGCGCCACCATTCCGGCGGACTATCGAGGCCGTCCGCGCTCGTTCAACGGCGGGAAGCGGCTTCCGATCCGTGACTGAAGCACCCTCGTGCCGCTGAAGAGCCGACCGCTCAGCCGCAAGTAAGTCGCCTACCGCGACGTTGGCGCTGCCCGGAACTTGTCGCTGGCGCTCGGGCTTGCCCTTGCCGCACCGCGGACAGAACTTCGATCGCTCGCTCAGTTGTTTGCCACAGTATGGGCAGAACTTTGTCATAACAAGGACGTAGCACAGACTTCAGTCTGTCGCCGGCCCGAAACTACACAGACTGAAGTCTGTGCCACTCACGCCAGCATGAATTTCAACACCGTTCCGCCAAGCCTGAGCTCATCGCCGGCCGAGAGCGCTCGTGGAGTCTTGGCGGTGAGCTTTATCGAATTGACTATTGTCCCATTCACCGACCCGAGGTCCTCGATCAAGAACTGCTCGCCGAGCCGGAAAATCCGCGCGTGGCTGCGCGACACCTTTGTTTGCGGGTCGTACATTGTCAAATCAAAGTCCGGAAATATTCTCGTGTGCGGATCGGTCCGACCTATGAGCACGCTCTCTTTATCAATCTGGAAAGGCTTCACCATGTCACTCGTGCCGACGACCACCAGCTGGGCGGTGATGCGGGCGGGCGCCGGCGCGCCTGCGTAGCCTGCTTCGATGCTTCCCGGTGTAGGCTGGCGCTGTCCGCAGTGAGCGCAGAACACATCGTCGGCGCCGATCTCCTGACCGCAGTTTCCACAAAAGACCCATTCAACCGCCGGCACGCTGCTGGGCGGCGGTTGAACCGGATAAGGCCGCTGCGTGCTAGCGGGCCTGGCAAACTCCGGTCTCGGATTCGCAACGAGGTGGGCACTGTGCGCTTCGAGCGTGCGCATGAACTCGAGTGCCGACGCATGCCGGTCTTCCGGTTTGTGCGAGACGGCTCTCATAAGGATTTGCTCCATCTCAAGCGATATTGCACGGTTTATTTGAGTCGGTCGCGGGTTCTTGCTGAAATCGAAAATGAGCAACGGATTGTCCTGCGGGTCGGAACCCGTCAACATATGAAACATAGTCGCGCCGAGCGAATAGATGTCCGAGCGCGCCTCGACCTTGCCGGCAAACAACTCAGGCGGTGCATAGCCCATTGTGCCGATCGCAGTCACACCCTTTTCGGTTGGCCGCACGATGCGAGCGATGCCGAAGTCGACAAGCATCACGCGGCTCGTTTTGTCATCGAGCATCAGGTTTGCGGGCTTGAGGTCCCGATAAATGATCGGCGGCCTCTGCGAATGTATGTAGTGAAGCACATCACAAATCTGGACAGCCCACTTGCAAACCGTCGCTTCTTCGACGATGCCGCCGCGCATTCGCATCTGTTCGGCGAGGTCGCCGCCGCCGATCCACCGCATCACAAGGTAGTAGCGCCCGCCTTCGATGAAGTAGTCGAATACGGTCGGGATCGAAGGGTGATCGAGCTGCGCAAGCACTTCAGCCTCGCGCTTGAAGTCGTCGACCGCCTTAGCCCGCTGGTTCTCGTCCGCAAACATCTCGATCATCTCTTTTACGGCGCACAGTCGGTCGGCGAGTCGTTTGTCTCGCGCCTGATAGACTGATCCCATGCCGCCGCCGCCGACGCGGTTGACGATCGAATATCTGTCGAGCAGCAGCGTTCCCGGTTCGAGCTGCTGGGTTGGAGCTTGTTTTGATTTTTTCAAATCAGGCACGCGACTCTCGACGGCGCCGCTTCGCGCCTCTATTACGACCGGCAGAGGCGTGGCCGGCATCGGGTCTTGTCCGGCCCCACACTCTCCACAAACCGGGTCTCCTGGTTGCACGGTACTGCCACATTCAGGACAAAACATAACGACATAGTTTCTGGTTCCCGGTTCGTAGTTTCCGGTTGCATCATTAACACTTCAGTCTGGTGAGGTGAGGAAGGCCTGGTGGTTCCAGTCATCCGCACCTCACTGAAGTGAGGTATTAATGATCAAACAGAAAAGCAACGAATACGACTTTGTAATCAACGCCAGAAACCAGAACTTGTGAACCGTTCTTTATCTAAGAATCTGAAACTTCAAAAAAGTCTTTCCGACAATTATTTCGTCCCCGTTCTGGAGCACGTGACGCTTGCCGGGCAGCAGCCTGCGGCCTCGGTTGACGAAAGTGCCGTTAGTCGAGCCAAGGTCCTCAATGAAGTATTGGCTATTGTGATTTACAATACGTGCGTGTCGGCGCGAGACCTTGGCTTCCATGTCATCTTCGTCCAGATCGACGTCTGGAAATATTCCACTGTCCGCGTCCCAACGTCCTATGTTCGTCTCGACCCCGAGTATCGGAAACTCCTTTCCCACTCTCCCGCCGCGCTCGATAACCAGTCTCGCCGATACGCGCGAGGACCCGACCGCGCCGCCCGATCCATAATTCGAATCCAGATCGCCTGTCGTCGGCGATGAAGATAACGCGTATGTTTGAGGCGGCGCGCTGGCTGGACGTTTGACGCGCCGCTCGTCCGGTTTGAACGCCACCGAACGTTCGTTCGTTTCTCGGCGCGACGCTTTCGAGTTGCCTGCAGACTGCTTCCGCTCGCGAGCGGGCACCGCGGGCTTCGGTATGCTGGTCGAGGTCGTGAACGATGGCGGCGCCGGCAATGGTCCATCCATGGTGTTAGAGCCAACGGACTCGCTGTCGACCGCGCTGGGCGGCTGGTATACAGGCACTACGTCGCGTTTGTGGGAGAGTGGCGGCGCGAGGTCGAGTTGCATGCCGCACTCGTCGCAGTACTCGCTCCCGTCTACGTTGTTAGTCCCACAGTTGTCGCACCTGATCATGAGGTCGGGCCTCCGCTGCACGCCGGCCGGCGGCTCTAAACTGCACGGCGATTATACTCTAGAATTATGAGGCGTATCAATAATAGGCTGACTGTCCGTGGTCCGTAGTCCGCGGTCAGTAGTCCGTAGACACTCTTCAACGGCAACCGGCCGGGCTGCTGATTACTGACCACTGACTACTGACTACGGTCTACGGACTGTTTCATCGCCTCGATCAAAATCGCGGCCACTTCCGGGCGCGAGAACTCGCGCGGTGGCAATTCCCCTCGACCCAGCAACTCGCGCACCTTCGTTCCCGAGAGCGTCAGGTGCTCGCTCGAGTCGTGAGGACAGCTTTTGTTGGAAGCCATCGAGTCACATCTGCGGCAGTAAAACGAATGATCGAAGAACATCGGCGTCACCGCCAACGCTTCCGGGTCGAATTCATTGAAAATGTAGTGCGCGTCGTAAGTTCCATAGAAGCTTCCGACTCCCGCGTGATCGCGCCCGACGATGAAATGAGTGCAGCCGTAATTCTTGCGGATTATCGCATGGAACACCGCCTCGCGCGGGCCGGCGTAGCGCATCGCTGCAGGATTCACCGCAAGCAGCGTCCGAGTTCGAGGGAAATAATGCTCGAGCATCGCTTCGTAACACTGCATTCGCACTTCAGGAGATATGTCGTCCGATTTAGTCTCCCCAACCAGCGGATGCAGGAGCAATCCGTCAACCATCTCCAGCGCGCATTTGATGATGTACTCGTGAGCGCGATGAATCGGGTTGCGAGTCTGAAACGCGACTACTCGCTTCCAACCCTTCTTCTTGAACTCTTCGCGCGTTTGTCTCGGGTCAAGCCGATACGCCGGGAACGACGGATGACGTGGCCGGTTCAACAGGCTTATTGGCCCGCCGAGCAGCCACTCTCCCTGTTCATACAGAGCGCGAACACCCGGATGCGAATGGTCAGTTGTCAAATAGACGCGCTCGGCTTCGCGCTGTTTGTCGTAACGAAACTTCTGCTTCAGATGCAGCACGCCAAGCAAATGATCATCGCTCGCGAACAAGGCGATGTCAGAGCCTTCAGCCAGACTGCTCGCGAGATTTTCCGATGCCGAGAGCGTAACCGGAATCGTCCACGGCAGCCCGGACGCGAGGTGCATGTTGCCGCGTACGGCGATGTAATCGTCCTCGCACATGAAACCTTCCAGCGGCGAGAGCGCGCCGTTGGCAATCATCTCCAGATCCGCTATCTCGCGAGGTCGCAAGTTGATTCGCGGCATCGCCGCCACGCGTTCGAGCAGAGTCTCTCGCTCGACGCCCGTCAGCTCGCGGTCAACCAGCCGCTCTCCGTGAGCAGGTATCGTTTCCATTATTAGTTCCTCGTTAGCGCCGGCATCTCATCTTTGGTTCTCTTCGATAATCGTTACCGCTCGATCGCAACCGGTGATGTTGACTGTTTGCAGCGTGCCGTCAGGCCATTTCACTTCGAGCTTGTCGATCGTCGTCGCCGTTCCCATTCCGAAGTGCAAACGTATATCGTTCTGCGAAGCATAGCTCCCGCCGCTTACCACGTCTTGTCGTTGACGAAGCTTGCCGGTCGTGACATACGCTATCGCGCCGATCGCGTCGCGCGGACTCTTCTTCGCCGGATCTCCAACTAGTTTCAGCTCGATCCAGTGGCCCGCAGGCTTGCTCACGTTGCGAAGCACGGTCGGCGGCGAGTCGATGTTATTGATGACGACGTCCAGCAACCCGTCTCCATCAAGATCGCCAACTGCGAGCCCGCGGGCGGGAATCGCAAGCGCAAGGCCGCTGCCGGGCGCGGCTCCCACTCGTTCGAATCTGCCTGTTCCCAGATTGCGAAACAGCAACAGTTGCTCGTCGTAACTAGTGCCCCATTTATACTTATCGACGACCGGATAAACGTGTCCGTTGGCGACAATGATGTCTTTCCAACCGTCGTTGTCGTAATCCATGAACGCCGTGCCCCAGCCCAGAAAAGGTAACGTCACTTCGCCTTGGCCTGCTTGAAAGGACACGTCGCTGAAGTTGGTCTCGCCGTCGTTGTGCAGCAGCGTGTTTGAATCGTCCGAGAAATTTGTGATGTAAAAATCAACGCGGCCATCGTTGTCGTAATCGCCGATTGCGATTCCCATTCCCGCCTGCTCACGGCCGTTTTCATTCAGCGCGACCCCGGACGGATACCCGACTTCTTCAAACGCGGCGTTGCCCTTGTTGATGTAGAGCAGCTTCGGCGTCGAGTCGTTGACGACAATCAAATCGAGCAGGTCATCTTCATTGACGTGAACGAAGGCAGACGAGAAGCCATAAAAACCTTGCGGGTCGTTGGTGCCTGTCTTGACGCTTACATCTTCAAACATGCCGTCGGGTTTCTGGTGATATAGCGTGTCGCTTTCGCCTTTGAGTCCGCGCGGTCCGCACATCACCGGCACGCCACGAAACTGGCAGAAGTTTTGGGCGAGGCTGCCGGGCTTGCCTGCTTCCGAAGGGTTGGGCGGCGGATTGTTGATGTCAAACTGGAGATAGCCTGGAACGAAAATGTCCAAGCGTCCGTCGCCGTCATAATCGCCGAAGCTGGCGCCGGTGCTCCAACCTCTGCGCGCGCAGCCGAGCTTTTCGGCAACGTCGGTGAACGTGCCGTTGCCGTTGTTGTGATACAGCCGCGACACGCCGTAGTTGCTGACGTAGATGTCCGGCCGTCCGTCGTTATCATAATCGCCAACCGCGACGCCCATTCCCCAACGCTCGTTCGCGACGCCGGCTTTGTCGGTCACATCCTCAAATTTCCAGTTGCCGAGGTTGTGATAAAGCGCCGCGCGCGGCGGCTTCTCTTTTCCGCGCATAGCGTCGAGCGTCGAGCCGTTGAGAATGTAAATATCCGGCCGTCCGTCGCCGTCGTAATCGAAGATCGCGACGCCGCCAGACGCCACTTCGAGAATGTAATTCTTTTCCGGCGCACCCGAGCGATGGCGGAAACCTGCGAGCGCAGTTCGAGCGGTTACGTCTTCGAAGATCACCGGAGCTTTTGGATCGGTGATGCCTACCGTACGACGCGACGTGTACGCGCGAGCAACTCCGGTGGAGACTCCCATCCCTTCCTTCTGTTCCGCCGGCTTTTGCGTCTGGGCAAAGAAGCGCTCACGTTGAGGCAACGTTGCAGTCATCAGAATCAGCGCAAGAATAATGAATTGCGTTCTGAATGATTTCGGTTTGAGCATCAGACTTGTCCGTCGCAGGATTCCTCTTCGATCAAGGGCTAGCTGCAAGCTAACAACCGACTTGTGATGGTGTCAAACGATCCAGTCTTGCGGGTTAGCGACGATTGGTATATTAAAGAGACCTATCGTGACGGCGCTTTCAGCGTCGCCAGAGCGAGATGACGACTATGGCATTTCCAGAAGTAATCAGACAACCGAAAGTCTATGATGTAATAATCATCGGATCAGGCGCGGCGGGCGGGATGGCTGCGTGGAACCTCACTCGGCAAGGCGTAAATGTGCTCGTGCTCGACGCCGGTCAGCGCTTCGACCGCAACAGTTTTTGGACTCATGTGATGCCATATGAATGGCGCGAGCGGGTCCGCAACGGCGAGCTTCCGCCAGAATTCTTCCTGAGCACAAACGAGCAACCCTACTTCACGCCGGAGGGTCAACCATTCGAACTGACTCGCGTTTGGGGAGTGGGCGGGAAGACCAACGTTTGGGGACGAGTCAGTCTCAGGTATTCCGACGTCGATTTCAAAGCGGCGGAGCGTGACGGCTGGGAGATTCCATGGCCGATCACTTACAAGGACATCGCACCGTACTACGACAAGGTCGACCAGCTCATCGGCGTTTGCGGCGGAGATGACAATTCTGACGTCTTGCCTGGAAGCAAGTATCACATGCCTCCCGCCAATCCTCGATGCGGCGAGATGTTGCTCAAGAAAGCGTCGGCTCGTCTGGGCATTCCGGTTGTGAGCGGGCGCCGGGCGGTGCTCACTCGCAATCACAATGGTTTCCCAAAGTGCCACTTTTGCGGCAACTGCGGCAGAGGTTGCGACACGTCCAGCTTTTTCAATGCGAGCGATTACTTGATTACGCCAGCGCTCAAGAGCGGGCGTCTCGAACTACGAAGCAATGCAGTCGCCGCGCGGATACAGGTCGATGATCGCGGGCTGGCCAGTGGCGTGCAGTATTTCGACCGCCATTTGAAGCAAGAGTACCAGGTGCGCGCGCGAGTAGTGGTGCTCGGCGCATCGTGCATCGACTCGACGCGTATACTCCTCAACTCGAAGTCCGAGAAATACCCGAATGGCATCGGCAACGGTTCCGATGTGATCGGCAAGTATCTGTGCGAGCAGGTTCGCAGCGAGGCGAGAGCTTTCCTCCCCGAGTTATTCGGCAGAGAAACAACCAACGATGACGGGATCGGAGGAGAGCACGTCTACATGCCACGCTTCAATCATCGCGGCCGAAAGCGCGAGTACCTCAGAGGATTCGGGATGCAGTTTTGGGGCATCGGGTGCCAGCAAGGCGTGAGCGGTTATGCCCATCGCATGCCCGGTTTTGGGTCTGACTTAAAGAAGGAGATCAAGCGGCGCTATCCCGCCTGGATCGAGGTTCATCCTTTTGGCGAAGTGTTGCCGCGTCGGAGCAATTACGTGACGGTTGAAGGCACGCCCAACGACGCGTACGGAGTGCCGCTTCCGAAGATCGTCTACTCGACGGGTGAGAACGAGCGGCTGATGGTAAATGAAATGTATGACACGATCGAGATGCTCCTGCATGAAGCAAAGGCCGAAGTTTTTGAGCTTAACCGCGCGTACGCTGGCCGCAACGGTTCCGCGATTCACGAGCATGGCACTTGCAGAATGGGGGACGATCCGAAGAAATCGGCTTTGAACAAGTTTAATCAGATGCACGCCGTCAAAAACCTCTTCGTGGTTGATGGCAGCGCTTTTCCGACGGCAACGGAAAAGAACCCGACGCTCACGATACTGGCGATGTCGTGGCGCGCGACAGATTTTCTCGCGGATCAACTGAAGAAAGGCAACTTGTGAATCATGTCAAAGATAAGCAGGCGAAACGCAATCATCAACATGAGCACAGGAGCCGCAGGAGCACTGTTGCTGCCCAGGATCATTAGCGCTTCCGGCACCGAGAAGATTGTAAAGAAAGGCCGCCTCAAACAGTCGGTTTCGTACTGGTGCTATCAGAAGTATTTCAAGTTGCCGGAGTTCGCGCGCATCGTAGCCGACATGGGACTCACAGCCATTGATCTGCTTCAACCAGACGGATGGGAGACTGTTCGACAGTATGGGCTGGTCTGTTCGATGGGTTACGCAGAAGCGGCCAAGATTCCTGACGGCTTAAACAACAGGGCTAATCACGACGCGATCGTCAAAGGTCTGGAAAAGGCGATTCCATTGGCTGAGAAAAGCAGCGTGCCCAACGTAATAGCTTTCTTCGGCAACCGTCGCGGAATGAGCGACGCCGAGGCGTTCGACAATTGCGTCGCAGGACTCAACCGCGTTAAAAAGGTTGCCGAGGACCATTCTGTTACAATCTGCGTTGAACTGCTGAACAGCAAAGTCGATCATAAAGACTATCAAGGTGACCGATCGACTTTCGGCGTGCAAGTCATGAAGGCAGTCGGCTCGCCTCGAGTGAAATTACTTTTTGACATCTACCACATGCAGATCATGGAAGGCGACATTATTCGGACCATTCGAGAGAATCACGATTACATCGGGCACTACCATACCGGCGGGGTGCCGGGACGTCACGAGCTCGACGAAACGCAAGAGCTGAACTGGGCGGCAGTTTGTCGAGCCATTGCCGACACCGGCTTCAAAGGTTATGTCGCGCACGAGTTCGTGCCGACGCGCGACCCGCTGAAATCTCTGAGCGAAGCGGTATCGATGTGCGATGTTTAGAATCAGTACCGCAAGCAGTCGCGCGCGTGGAAGCGAACCATGAAGCTGAAAAGAATCATCGCTACCTTTTGTCTTGCGCTCACGTGGTTCATCGGCGCGGCTGCTATTACAGTTGTGCAAGAGACCGACAAGCTTGTGTACGCCGACTTCGAAACATCGAAAGATGGGCGGCCTATCAGTAATGGCGGGGGCTTGGTACAGTTGACCTCATACCAGGAGAGCCCAACCTTGGTGAGCCGTTACAAAGGCATGGAAGGTTCAAATCCGCCGGCGCCCGAACTGGTCCGCTTAAGCAAGGATAGTCCCAACAAAGCGATTGCTTTCGAGTATGAGCTGCTGGCGCCTAATCAATATGCAGGCGTCGGGGTCGAGATTCACGCGCTTGCAGACAAAGACGGGAGGCCCGTCTCTATCGATGCGAGCCAATACAAGTATCTTAGCTTGCAACTATACGTGACCGGCGTGCAGTCAATAAGAGTGGAGTTCGGCACCCGAGGGCAGGGCGTCCCAAAATCAAACGCGAATCCCCAAATGATTTTCAAGATTAAGCCAGGCCTCAACACGTACCAGGTACCGCTCAAGAATCTCTCCCAACCATCGTGGGCTGATGTGAAGCTCTCCCCCAAGGACGTGTTGAAAAAGCTGACTTCGGTGAGCGTGGTAGCCTTCTGCGACCAATGTACGCTGACTAAGGGCACTGTTGTTGTAGACAATCTCGTCTTTCAGAATTGAGCCCGCAATGCGCGGAGTCTGAGCGTCCTGGAGTATGGGTCTGTGTTACGCTGGATGTCGCTTAGGGTTTTGACTGGGCTGATTCTGCTTGGCTGTTTGTGCGAGAGCGCTCACGCTCAGTCAGACCAGATCATTTACAGTGATTCGCTTGGCCCAGGATGGCAAGACTGGTCGTGGTGCGCGCGCGATCTGAACTCGACTGACTTCGCGCACAGCGGCGCGCGCAGCGCGAAAGTCACCTACACTGCGCCCTATCAGGGCTTTTATCTGCGGCACAGCACCTACGACAATTCGATCTACACGACACTTGTGTTCTGGATACACGGCGGCGCAGCAAACGGCCGCGGCATCAACGTCGCGGCGATAGTCAACGGCGGATC
>DASXSR010000120.1:0-30691 GCA_036505875.1 Blastocatellia bacterium
TACGCGGTCCGCAGAAGGACTTCGCTCTAAGGCGCGCTCTGCAGAACCTGCGCAGGGGCGAGCCGCCGAATTGAGCCCAGCTCACCGATCAGCAAATGAACAAGAGTGAATGCCAGCAGGTACATAACTGAACAGACAGTGAAGATCGGCATGAACGAAAAGTTCTGTACTACCCATCCGATGTACCACTGCGTGACTGCGCCGACTGCCGCGCCCAGCGCGCCGCCAAAACCGGACACGGTGCCCACCACGCGTTTCGGAAAGACCTCTGCCGGAAGCGTGATGTTGCCCCAGGCAGCGTGCCCGAACATTATCGCGGTCATCAACACGATGGCAACCGTGGGACTAGCTACTCTTGTGACGAGCAAACAGAACACTGGCATCAGCAGGGATACAACGAGCATTGTGCTTTTTCTCGCCCGGTTGACTGTCGATCCTCGACTGATCAGGAAACGAGGGATCGCGCCGCTCGAAAGATTGCCCAGAGTCAAAGCCACATACGGAATCCATATGTAAAGCCCGACGTCCGTGAGATTGAAGCCTCGCTCCTGCTGAAAGTATTTCGGAGTCCAGAAGAATAGAAAATAAGAGATGGGGTCCGTGAGCACGCGCGCAAAGATGCAGCCCCACGTCTCGCGCATGCTGAGCAATCTCCGCATCGAAACAGGCTCTTGATTATCCGCCTCTTCCGATTTCGCGTCTGAAAGAATCAGCTTTCGTTCTGATTCGCTGAGTCGGGGATGATCTTGCGGCAAACGGTAGAATGTTGTCCAAACTATCACCCACAGAAAGCCGACCGCTCCGGTTGCCACGAACGCGTAGCGCCAGCCCCAGGTCAACGCGATCCAGGAGACGAGCGGGACCGCAAGCGACGAGCCGAGCGCGGTGCCCGCGTTGAATATGCCCACTGCCAGAGCGCGTTCGTGCATCGGGAACCATTCCGAGACGGCTTTCACTCCTGCAGGAAAATTCGCAGGCTCGGCTGCTCCAAGCAAGAACCGAAAGATTCTGAACTGCAACGCGGAATTCGCGAAAGCGTGCAGCATGTTGGCGACCGACCAGCCCGACACAAAGATCATGAACCCTTTTCGCGTGCCGACGATATCAATCAGCTTCCCGCTTACCGCGTACATCACCGCGTAGCTGATGAGAAACGATGACGTGATCTTAGAATAATCTATCGTTGTAAGATTCAACTCTCTTTGAATTGTGTCGGCGAGTACAGAGAGAGTCTGGCGATCAAGATAATTCAATTCGCAAGCCAGACATAACAGGATCGCGATATACCATCGCAGGTGTTTAATGGGGCGTTTGTTCATATTGAAGGAATTCTCGATGACTGCTTAATCAGAGATATCTCTCACCGATAAAGAGCAATTAATCTCATCCCAGTCAGCCGACACGCGCCCGGAAGGCTCTAGCCCTACATAGTGTGCGGGCAGTGTCGAGCCCATCTGAAGAATTTCATCCAAAGCCAGGCCCGTAAATCGAACAGCGTTCCCCACAGCGGTATTCATCGCAAGGGCCGATCCCGCGAGATTGGTCGCACCCGGCGCAGAGACGCGCCCTTCTGCGGTCAACTCGACTCGCTCTTCACCGATCATGTAAAAGCCAGGAGCACATCCTGCGGCGGCAGTCGCGTCGGTGACGAGAATCGAACGGGCGGGCGTCTTGGCGCGCATCATAGCCTTGACCGTTGCAGGAGGCAGATGATGGCCATCAACTATGAAGCTGGCAAGCAGGTCGTCTGCCGCAAGCTGCTCCCAGATGAAATTCGGATGTCGAGCAACCGTCTGCGCGCAACCGTTGCCGAGATGGGTCGAAAGCGTGGCGCCTGCGCGGACCGCATCACGAATCTGCTCTGGTGTGGCGGCGGTGTGGCCAATAGCCACGCGCACATTCGATTCGACCAGATATTCAATCAACCGAATCGCGCCCGCAACTTCCGGCGCAAGGGTGACCAAAACTATGCGCCCGCGAGCCACGTCCTGCCTGCGCTTGAAGTCATCGATAGATGCTTCGACTCCATACCGGCGCGGATGTGCGCCTCGCGGCCCGTCCTGCCGGGAGATGTACGGCCCTTCCATGTGTATGCCCGCGATGGCCGCAACGGGAAATTCGATAAGAGCGCGAGCGCAGCTTGAAAACCTCTCGAAAGAAGAAGTGATCAAAGTGGGCAAGAATTGTGTGACGCCAGTCTTCCCGAGCGCATCGACCGCGTGCTTTAGCTGCTCCGGTGTGCAGCCCGGGCTGTTGAAATCGACTCCGGCAAAACCGTTGACCTGAAGATCGAAGAAGCCTGGAAATTCGATTCGCATACTGACGAAAGAATCGTATGGAACCACAGATGAACACAGATGAACGCAGATGAAAAGAAGGAGAATACGCGTTGAATCCTGTCGTTGTTTTTATCCGTGTTTATCTGTGTTCATCTGTGGTTCCTGCCTGGAAATTCGATTTGCATACTGACGAAAGAATAGTATGGAACCACAGATGAACGCAGATGAAAAGAAAGAGAATACGCGTTGATCCTGTCGTTGTTCTTATCCGTGTTTATCTGTGTTCATCTGTGGTTCCTGCTCAACTCCACGCCTTTAGTCGTCGTGTAATACTTCGCCAGCATGTTCGCCTTCTCCCAGGCGGGCAACGACCTGGGATTCCTCAAGTAACCGAGAAACCTGCTCGTCACCTGAGCGAAGTGCGCTTCATGCCCGACCCGGTACTTGTCAGGAATTGTGATGAGTATGTCTTTGCCCAAATTCTTAACCGCGACGCCGGGAAATCTCGATTGCAGCGATTCGATTTTCTTGTTTAACGCCGCAAGCACAGCCGGCCTCTCCGTCGCGCTGTTGGGGACGACATAGAGCTCAGGCCGATAGTTTTGCTCTTTGCCCTGACGCACCTCCACGCGCGATTTAGTTCCTTTATAAACTGCGAAGTGAAGGTCGCCTGCACCTTCAGGCGCTTCATAGTTCCAAGCAACCTTTAACTGCGTGTGGATACCGCGCAGCGCATATTCGACAGTGTTATTCGAATAGTACTCGAGCTTACCGTTTTTCACGTTGGCCGAAAGAAAGTCAGGAAAATCTGACTCCCCGGTCACCTTCTTGAACTCCTCCTTAGTGATGATAGTCGGCCATCGCTTCGCTGCGAGCACGCTGACGTCTTTGCGATAGTCAATCGACTGCTCCGGGAAGAGAGTCCATTGCACAAGGTCAACGAGGTGAGTACCTACGTCGGCGAAGCCTTCGCCCTGCTGGTTGATGTCGAAAAACCACGCGGGGCGAAGATTTGGCACGCCCGCCACAGTCTTCATTATGTGATGAACGCTTTCCATGAGCACCGCCGGATCTCGCTCCGTTCCCTTGACGACGTGGCCAAACGTCGGGCTGTCGTTCACCAATTCTCTTTGAAGTATCGTCGTGATCTCGAACCGCTCGGTCATTATGTCGTAAGCGATCAAACTTTTCTTGTCTGCTTGATTAAGCGACGCTTCGAGCTTCGGCAAATCGACAGAGGCAATTATCCAGGGCTTATCCGCAAGCACGCTTTGCCCGGACTCCACGGACGCCTTTATTCGATCAATTTTCCCTTGGTTGCGTCCTGATATGACCACTACATTGCCCGGCCGCTCTTTCAGCATCCGCTCAAGAAAGTCAGGCCCGGTGTGTATCTCAAGCTCCCAGTTTGTCGGGTTATCTTTTCGCTTGTTGAATCCAACCACACGCTTCAGGTGCTCAATCAAGTCCGCACCGAGCGGCGCATACACGGCAACCTTCTGGGACACGCCTGGATACATCTCTCTCTGAATCAGCGCCGCATGAAAGTGACCGGGATCAAGCGTGATCAGCTTTACCTCTGCCATGTTGTCTCCTTGCAGCGCACCTGAAGTTGGAATGGTCAGCCCGGCGACGCCCGCAAAGGTGAGAAACATCAGGGCACATCGTGCTAGCTTTAAGATCCTTCCAGCGGAGTGCTTCCTATCCTTCATCTCGATTTCCTTTCAACTCTCGACGAAACGAATATCATGTTTCTGCAATCGAGCCAAGAGGTCATGTCTTGTGGCAGTGGTGTAATAGTGTGTTAATAGATTCGGTGAAGGAAGAATGAGCGCACCGTGTGTCCCCGGAGGGGCGTGTGATAATAGCCCACCGTGTGTCCCGGGGACGACCGAGCGCTTCAACTGTCCCTACGGGACTCACGACGGCGGTGGGCTTTCACCCACCAATGAATTGGTGGGCTATTATCAAGCGTCCCTTCGGGACGGCGACTTCAACAACACACTCCGGCGGAATTATTCCGCCGGGTCGCCTGAGCGTTGCGTCCATTAAGCGCAAGCTCTTCCACCTGCTTACTCGCGCCGGAGCTGATTGGCTAAAGCAATCTCGATTACTTATCAAGCGCCTGAAAATTGATGGTGAGAACACAAGCCTATGACAGATTCGCCGGGCCGGCGCAAGGAGAGCGTGACACCCTTGCACAAAGCAACGTCTGATTAGCCTTCAATACCGGCAAGCAGGGCACTTGACACCAGGTCTGAGTTTCTCTATACAGTGCATAATCTCATTATTGTGGAACCACTTTGAGCGGTGGCCGGAATGACGGCGAAGGGCAAAGATTTTCCTTACCGCGCGCAGGTGCTTGATCGCGCGCTTGCCATATTCGATCTGTTGTCTAGCGAAGGCCCGGAGCTGTGAATCCTGTTCTCTCGATATGAGGGTCGCCAACCAGAGTCAAGAACTGCGGGCTGATCACCAACAAGTCTGGATCGCGACAGGTCCAGATTGCACTGAAGTACATCTTGTGATCTGATGAGAGCGTGGATGGTATCGATCAGGTGAGGGCGCGGACTAGCCTCACCTGAACAACTGCTTCGATCAACTTAGCTAGGAGGGATCCAGAAAGAAGGATAATGACAACGCATGTGGTTTCACCAGAAAAGGGTTTGAATGTGGCTCTATCAGCGGAGGGCGTCGAGATCCGAGGCGCTTTCAACGAAGGCTATTCGGAAATACTGACACAAGACGCTCTGAGATTTCTGGCAGAGCTTGCGCGGAGATTCGAGGGCCGAAGGCGTGAGCTGATCGAGCAAAGAGCGTTGCGCCAGCGTGAGATCTCCGAAGGTCGTCTGCCCGATTTTCTCGAATCAACCAGAGAGATTCGAGAAAGCGAGTGGACGGTGGCTCCTATACCTGCTGATCTGCAAGATAGGAGAGTGGAGATCACCGGGCCGGTTGACAGGAAAATGATCATCAACGCCCTCAACTCGGGGGCAAACGTCTACATGGCCGACTTCGAGGACTCCAACACGCCGACTTGGGACAACAATATTCTTGGCCAGATTAATTTGAGAGACGCCGTCAAGGGAACAATCTCATTTACAAGCCCCGAAGGAAAGCAGTACCGCCTCGCCGACAGAACGGCAACGCTTGTTGTCAGGCCGAGAGGTTGGCACCTGGTCGAGAAGCATCTGGTCGTGGATGGCAGTCCGATCTCAGGATCGTTGTTTGACTTCGGATTGTTCTTCTTTCACAACGCCCGCAAGCTGGTAGAGAAAGGGACCGGCCCCTACTACTACCTGCCAAAGATGGAGAGCCACAGGGAAGCGCGGCTGTGGAATGATGTGTTCAACTTCGCGCAGGACGAGCTCGGGCTGCCGAGAGGAACAATCCGCGCGACCGTGCTGATCGAAACCATACTCGCCGCTTTCGAAATGGATGAGATTCTCTATGAATTGCGAGATCATTCAGCCGGTCTGAACTGTGGCAGGTGGGATTACATTTTCAGTTTCATTAAGAAGTTTCGCGACAGGCCTGACTTCGTGCTGCCTGACCGCGCGCGGGTCACTATGGATCGGGACTTTCTGCACGCTTATGTGATGCTGCTGATAAAGACCTGTCACCGGCGCGGGATTCATGCGATGGGAGGGATGGCCGCGCAGATACCGATCAAGAGCAATCCGGCCGCCAACGAAAAGGCGCTCGAAAAAGTCAGGCTGGATAAACTGCGCGAGGTCAAAGCCGGGCACGACGGAACGTGGGTGGCGCACCCGGGTCTGGTGGGACTCGCAAAAGGCGTCTTCGACGCACACATGAAAGACGCCAATCAGATTCACGTAATTCCGAATGTGACGATCACTCGCGGTGAATTGCTGGCAGTCACAAAGGGCGAGATTACCGAGGAAGGACTGCGCCTCAATGTCGATGTCGGCATTCAGTATCTAGAGAGCTGGCTGCGGGGCAACGGCTGCGTTCCGATCTACAATTTGATGGAGGATGCTGCGACGGCTGAGATATGCAGGGCGCAGGTGTGGCAGTGGCTCAAGCACGGCGCTGCGCTCAGCGATGGCAGGGCGATTACGCCGGAGCTTGTGAAGCAGATCATCTTCGATGAGATGGCGAAGATGAGAGACCAGTTCGGCGCGGCGGGGTTTGAATCAGGCGAGTTTGAACTTGCGGCCAGGCTGTTTGAGCAAATCACGACCAGCGCCGAGTTTCCCGAGTTTATGACGCTAGTTGCTTACGAGCATATAGATTGAGTGTAACCTGGTTGACACGCTCAGCCACGTTTACTCGACACGGGATAGACCATGATCAAAGCGAAGCGACTGAAAATCGTTTTCGTAGTGGGCCTCGTTGCATGCACGGGCTGGGCTGCCCGCGGGGAAGATAAGTTCACCGAATCGCAGCTCAAGTACTGGGCTTACCAACCGGTGCGCAAGCCGTCTCTTCCCGCGGTCAAGAACCGCGCGTGGGCGAAGACCGGAGTCGATGCTTTCATCTTGAAGGAGCTTGAGAGCAAACAGATCGCGCCTTCGCCGCGGGCGGATAGAATCACGCTGATTCGTCGCGCGACATTTGACTTAACTGGCTTGCCTCCGACGCCCGAAGAGGTCAAAACGTTTGTGGATGATAAATCTCCAAACGCTTTCGAAAAGGTTGTCGATCGGCTGATGGCATCTCCGCACTATGGCGAGAAATGGGCGCGGCACTGGCTCGACCTCGCGCGCTACGCCGAGAGCGAAGGGTTCAAGGCCGACGAGACCCGTCCGAACGCATGGCGTTATCGTGACTATGTGATCAAGTCTTTCAACGAAGATAAGCCTTACGATCGATTCATCAAAGAGCAAATCGCGGGCGATGAGCTATGGCCTGACAACGCGGACGCGCTCGTGGCGACCGGCTTCAATCGGCATTACCCGGATGAGAGCAACGCGCGAAACCTGATGCAGCGGCGACAGGAAATCCTGAATGACATCACCGATACGGTCGGCGCGGTCTTTCTCGGAACCACATACGCATGCGCGAGGTGCCACGATCACAAGTTCGACCCTGTCTTGCAGAAAGACTATTACAAGCTGCAAGCGTTCTTCGCGGCAGCTCGCGGGAAGGATGATTTCGTTCTTGTCTCTGCGGCTGAAAAGGAGCAGTACAAGCTCAAGCTTGCCGCGTGGGAAGAAAAGACTAAAGAGATTCGCGAGCAGATAGCGCAAGTAGAAGCGCCGATTCTCAAAGCCATCTACGACGAGAACTTCTACAAGTATCCTGCCGATATCCAGGCTGCCGTAAAGACGCCGCCCGAAAAACGCGACACGATGCAGTGGTTGATGTATCACAAGGCAAGCTGGCTGCTCGATTCAAAGCAGGACGAGGATGGAAACGGAGTCCGCAATCGTTTGAAAGGCGACGGGCGCAAGCAGTATGACGAGCTTCGGGCGAAGCTTGCCGCATTCGATAACATCAAGCCTGCGCCGCTGCCGATTGGATCGGGTATTACCGACGTCGGACTGCGTGCTCCTGCCACGTATGTGCTGAACAAAGGCGCTTACGACGCTCCGCTCGAAGAAGTGCAGCCCGGCTTCATGGCGATCCTTGAACGACTACCGACGAAGATAGAGCCTCTCGGAAAAGGGGCTACAACCGGGCGCAGGACTGGTCTCGCGAGTTGGCTCACTGATCCGAAGAATCCTCTGGTCGCGCGGGTTATGGTCAATCGCATCTGGCATTACCACTTCGGTCGGGGACTAGTGGGAACGCCGAGCGATTTCGGCCTTATGGGCGAGACCGAAACGAATAAAGCGCTGCTCGATTGGCTTGCGGCGACGTTCGTCGAAAAGGGTTGGAGCATAAAAGCTATGCACCGCTTGATAATGCTCTCAAACACCTATCAGGAATCTTCGGATTTCAACGAAGCTGTGTCGAAAACTGATCCGAGCAATGAACTGTGGTGGAGATATCCGCGTCATCGGTTGCTCGGCGAAGATATTCGCGATGCGATCCTGTTCGTTAGCGGACAGTTGAACACGAAGATCGGCGGGCCAAGCGTCTTTCCCGACATACCTGAAGGCATGGAGGTGCGCGGCGGCTGGAAGAAGAACGAGAAGGAAGAAGAGAAGAACCGCCGCAGCATCTATGTCTTCGTTCGTCGCAACACTAGGTATCCGATGTTTCAGGCTTTCGACATGCCGGACACTCACGAAAGCTGCGCGCGGCGAAGCACTACGACAACCGCCCCGCAAGCTCTGTCATTGCTCAACGACAAAATCTTCTTGCGAGCGGCGCAGGCATTTGCCGGCCGCGTGTTGAAAGAATCGGGACCAGAGCTGAATTCCCAGATCACGGCAGCTTATCGCCTGGCCTACTCTCGAGATCCATCGTCGGAGGAGCGCGAGCTGGCGCTATCTTTCTTGAAGAGGGAAGCGGCGATCATCAAAACGAGACTTGATGTAAGGAAGCCTGTGGCTTTGCCGCCCGGCATCGCGCCTGATATTGATCCGGCGATAGCGGCGTCGCTGGTAGATTTCTGCCATGTGCTCTTCAACTCAAACGAGTTTGTGTACGTGAACTAGAAGGCTGCCGAAAAGTCGCGGCGTCGCTCAACCAACCCCGCGTTGGTGGAATGACGACTGGTAGGCTAAGCGGCAGCCAAACAACTCTCCATCGACCCCGCGTCGGTGGAGGCGCGATTGGGAACTAACGCAACTTACGCGCAAAGACTGTCTTAGCCGACAGTCGTCCCACCCACCGACACGGGGTCGGTGGAGGGCAGCAGCTTGCACCCGGGCGTGTTAGCTGAGCGGTCACCGAACCACCAACGCAGGGTTGGTGGAGAACGAGCCTGAGTTTTCCAGCACCCTGCCAGGAGTCAGCAATGGATGATCGAACAAGAGATGAGCTTTCTCCGCACGAGAGAGCCTTAATCAACAGACGAAGCTTTTTGATGAAGAGCGGCACGGGTCTGTGCTCAATTGCGCTGGCCTCCTTGCTTGCTGAAGACGGATTGTTGCCGCGAGTCTTCGCTGATGACACGGTGACTGACCCGCTCGCGCCTAAACAGCCGCACATCAAGCCTCGCGCCAAATCTGTGATTTGGCTCTTTCTGGAAGGCGGCCCAAGCCATCTCGACACGTTTGATCCGAAGCCGACGTTGCAGGCCCTCGCAGGCAAGCCCATGCCCGAATCATTCGGCAGGCCGATCACCGCGATGGGCACGGCATCAAACACGCTCATGCCGACCAGGCGCAATTTCAAGAATTATGGGCAGAGCGGCATTCCCGTTTCCGATTGGCTCCCAAATATCGCGGAACACGCTGACGATCTGGCAATCATCCGGTCTGTCTGGGCCGACGGCTTAAATCACGTCGGGTCGGTCTGCCAGATGAACACAGGATCAATCCTTGCGGGACGTCCCGCGTTGGGAGCATGGACCACATACGGGCTCGGCACGGGGAATCGAAACCTCCCGACATTCGTGATCATTGCCGACGACAAAGAAGTGCTCGGAGGCCCGAAGAACTGGAGCTCAGGCTTTTTGCCCGCGGTCTATCAGGGCACGCAATTTCGCAACGGCACGACGCCGATCTTTTATCTCGCACCTCCGGAGACGGTCGGCGACCAGCAGCAGCGGAGCAAGCTAGATCTGCTCGCGGCGATCAACAAGCGATTCTCTGCTTCGAAAAAAGACGACAGCGAGTTGCTGGCGCGGCTCGATTCTTATGAGCTTGCCTATCGAATGCAATCGGCTGCTCCCGAAGCCGTCGACTTATCGAAGGAGTCAGAGGCAACGAAGAAACTCTACGGCCTGGACGACAAGGTGACTGCAAAGTACGGAGCGATGTGTTTGATGGCGCGTCGCCTGGTCGAGCGCAACGTTCGATTCATTCAGTTGTATTCAGGATCGGGAAGCGGGTGGGATGCGCACACCGACATCGAAGGCAATCACTCGAAGATGTGCGCGAGCTCAGATAAGCCGATTGCCGGGTTGCTGACTGATTTAAAGTCGCGGGGATTGCTTGATTCGACTCTGGTAGTGTGGGGCGGGGAGTTTGGCCGGACTCCGTTCAATGAAAAAGGCACCGGGCGCGATCATAACCCGTGGGGGTTTTCGATGTGGATGGCGGGGGCCGGGATCAAGGGGGGCCAGATAATTGGACAGACCGACGAAATAGGGCTGCGCGCAATCGACAAGCGAGCGCACGTCCACGACGTTCACGCGACGATTCTTCATCTGCTAGGGCTGGACCACGAGCGCACGTTGTTCCAGCACAATGGCCGACTCGAGCGCCCGACCATCAACGGCGGAGAATTGATCCGCGAGCTGATTTCATGACGCGATTTTCGTTCGCAGCCCCGATTCACAACTTCACCAGATCAGCGATCTTCACCGCCTTGCCGCCGCGCTCGATGCTTCTGTAGGCAGCTATACCGATGAGGCTCGCAAGCGCCCCCGCGCGAAGGTCGGCCCGAAGCCCGAGAGGATCGCTCGCCGGCTGGTTGCGGAAGATCAGTTCCTGAAGTGAGCCGTCAGCGCCGCCATGCCCGCTCGTGCGCGGTGGCGGTGGAACTGTAAGCACTTCCGACTTGCCGAAGCTGCGCGTCAAACGCAACTCGTTATTCTTGAATCCGCCGCCGCCAAAGCTGTTGTAGTCCAATCGCGCCGCAGTGCCATTGAATGAGATCGCCTGGCCTTCATAAGGCAAGTAAGTGTTTGCAGTGTAGCTCAACATGACGCCGTTCTCGTATTTCACGATCACTGACATCGTGTCGTAGATGTTTGTGCTCTCGCTCCACACGCAGCCGTCACGCAAGTATCCGTCTTCAGATTCGCAATTCACATATAGCTTCACCATCTGCTCATTGCGCGTTATGTCCCAATAAAACTTGCATTGCTGTTTGAAAGGGCAGGCGCGACAGTGCGTGCTGCGGAACGAGTTGTTGCGCCCGTAGAACTTCAAGCTGCCCTGCGACATTACCTCGACCGGTTTTGAATCGAGCCACCAGTTCGCCTGATCGAAATGATGCGAGGCCTTGTGAACCAGCAGGGTGCCTGAGTTTTCTCTCAGGCGATGCCAGCGTCGAAAGTAGTCCGCGCCGTGGCTCGTGTCGAGATACTCGTGGAAGTCCACGGAAATCAGGTCGCCGACTGCTTTTTCCATCAGCAGTTCTTTTACCTTTTTAGCTTCGGGGAAATGGCGGGCATTGAACGTGACTGTGACGCGCCTGCCGGTCCGCTTTTCGGCATCGAGTATTGCCTGACACTGCTGCTCGTCGGTGCATAGCGGCTTTTCGGTTATCACATTGCAGCCGAGTTCGAGCGCTCGGATTATGAAGCGATAGTGAGTCGCGTCAATCGTGGTGACGACTACGGCATCAGGCTTGACCTCATTGATCATCCGGTCGAAGTCTACAAAAGTTGGCACATTGGTTCCTATGAAGTTCTTTGCTGCCTCGACCCGTTTGGGATTTATATCGCATAGGCCGACGACCTCGACCACGTCGCGGTAATGGTCGACCACGGGCTTCCCCCAGGTAAAAGTGCCTCGGGATCCTGTTCCGATAATCGCAATCCTGAGTTGCTTGTGAGCGTCAGATGTTCGTGATAGGCCGTCAAACGACATAGCGGTCGTGGCGAGCACGGCGCTGCTTTTCGTTATGAACTCGCGTCGCGTTATGGATGAGTCCTTCTGTTCCATCGTCAAGCACCTGGATTGATGTCAGTTCGTAGCCCGGATAATAGGACACCACCACAATGCAGAGTACAAAGCAGAAGTGGATCTGTTTGCGGTCTCTGCATCCTGGTGGTGCGCTTAGTGAATCAGACTTCAGTCCATGTTAGAAGCCACGGACTGAAGTCTGTTGTTACTCAGAAGCCGATTCGCAGTCCGAACCTGAAGAACCGCTCACCAGACGCGCTACTGATTATACCGAAGCTGCTGGCTGTCGTTACGCTGTTGCCCGGATTGCCGAAGTGCGGCGTGTTGGTGAAGTTGAACGCTTCGCCGCGGAACTGAATGTCGATGCGTTCGTTCACCTGGAATCTGCGGAACAAGCCGAAGTTCCAGTTGGAATAGCGGGGTCCTCGCAATATGTTCGGGCCTGCTGTGCCGAAGCGAACCTCGGTCACCGGCGCGAAGGCCGTTGTATCGAAGTAGGGCTGTCCCGGGCCGTGGCCGCCTAGGATCGCCACTTCCGGCTTCACCTGATCTGCTCTCTGAGAGCTGCCAGGCGCGTTCAGCGAAGTGCCCGATGCCGATATCCCGAACGGAGACCCGCTGTGAATGTTGATCAGGTTGTTGATTTGCCAGCCACCAAGGATCGCTGAAGCGGCGCCGCCGCTATTCAGCCACTTGTGTCCTTTCCCAAATGGCACGTCGAGAATGTTGGTTATGTTCAGCCTGTGTGGCCGGTCGAGAGTACTGACGCCGCGGTTCAGGTAGTAATACTTCGGAATCTGAATCGGGGCGAGATCATCACTGCCGCTCACATTGGACGCAAGCGCGATGCTCTTGCTGAAGGTGTAGTTGGTTTCAAACGAATACCCATTCCTGAACCTCCTTTGTAAGCGCGCTTGAAATGCATCGTACGTGCTGTTTCCTATGGGGCTGACCAGTCTGGTCGATGCCGTTCGCCCGAACTGAGCGAACAACTGCTGGCCGGCCGAGCCCTTGCCAATATCGGCCCAGTTGAGATCCAGGAACCCCAACTCCCTGATCTGCCGCGTCGCCACGTAGCCAACCTCACCGACAAACCCCCACTTTATTCCTTTCTGCAGGGTCACGTTCCAGCTCTGCACGTAACCCCGGTTGAATTTGTGAGGCATCGTGATAGCGGTGATGTTACCCGCTATATCGATAACCCCGTTGTCCAGGCCGGGTGTGGGCACCGCCGGTATCCCGGCGCTCAACTTCGATACAGGCGTCAACGAGTTCGGTCCGTTATTGACTAGCTCCACCAGGATGGGATAGTTCGTTCGCAGCGGTCTTCCCAGCGGGTAAGGATCGTTAGTAATTCCATAGCCGGCGCGCAGCACAAAATCGCCAGTGGGGCGATAGGCGATCCCCAGTCGCGGACCGAACAACGTTTTGCTTACCTCAACGCCGAGGTCCTCTGGAACCGATCCGATTCCGCCGATCAGCATCTTGTTGAGGTTGAGGTCGTAAAGCTCGAAGCCGTGATTTGCACGTGTCGCCATCGGGAAAAACTCATAACGAGTCCCGTAAGATAACGTCAGCTTGGGCGTCACCTGCCAGCGATCACGCAAGTAAGTGCTGTATGACCAACTACGCGCGGAGTAGGGCTTCTCAGTCAACACTCTCTTGCCAATGCTGGTGGGAACTCCAAGCAAGAATGAGGCAAACTGATTGAAGTTATTTCCGCCTGGACCTCCCTTGATCTGTGTTGGACCGGCGCCGAAATTGAACCAGCCGCGCGGGTTCGCCGATCCGCCGACCGTGAACTCAGGCTGAATGTGGTTCATGCCCAGCAGGTAGAAATCCAGGCCCCCGCGGATTTCGTGCCGCCCATGTATCCAGGTCGCATTCGCGACGTATTGATAATTGTCATCCCTTCGATAGTAGGGCATGAAGTCTTCGTTCGTTCCGACGTCGGTATAACCGAAGGCGAACTTCGGATAACCGCTCTGGTAGCGCTCGGGTCCATTAGTTCCCGGAATACCGAGAACGTCCAACCCGATGTTCTGACCAATCGTCGGATGCTCAGAGTCGGTATTCAGCCGGACCCAGCCGAAGTTTCCGTCGATGATGAGGTTAGGAGTAACCATGTAGTTAGCTCCAACCGATAAGTTGTAAGTGTTGCCGTGTCCCGTTCCCGCGTTGCTGGTTATTCCGGTAAAGGTACTTAGCGGGTTGCCCTCCAGAGTGTCCCCAAATTGGGTTGAATTCTTGATGCTGTAGTCCAGGACGCTGTACCGGAAGAACGAAGTCAGCTTGCTGGTGATGTTGTAGGTGATCTTGCTGTCAATGGTCCATCGGTCGAACGCAAAAGGCCCTTGCGTAAAGAGGTTGTTTGTCTCTCCGGGCAGATTCGGAAGCGGCAGCGCACTGAGGATCTTCAGAGAGATCGGGTCCCAACGATTTGACGGAATTTGCTTGTTGTCGAAAGCCTTCCTCCCGGAACCGTCCGCGTTGCCGGTTGTCGGGTCGTAAATCGGGTTGGGAGAGGCGGAAAAATCACCGCGACGAAGAGCAGCCGTAGGAACCGACCCCGTTCGGAACGCAGCCTCGTAATCCTTGGTCCCCTCGTAACTCACGAAGAAGAATAGCTTGTTCCTCTTGATGGGCCCGCCGATCGTCCCGCCGTACTGATTGTAGTTGAAGGCTCCTTTCTCGACGCCGACCGGAGTAAAATAGTTTCTCGCCTTCAGAATCTTATTGCTCCAGTACTCGAACGCGGAGCCGTGGAACTGGTTAGTTCCGCTCTTTATTTGAACGTTGACGACAGCGCCACCGGCCAACCCCTGCTCGGCGTCATAGCTGCTGGTTACAACGTTGACTACTTCGATTGCCTCGAGCGAGGGAACGTAAGCGGTGATGTGAGGCAGCCACGGGTTTGTGGAGCTGGCGCCATCAATACGGGTGTTGTTGATGCTGGCGCTGACGCCGTTCACGTTGAATCTCAGCGAGCGCGAAGGGTTGGTCGGAACAGAATGCGCTTCTGTAGGAATGTTGAATCCGGGTAGCGTCCCGAACAAGTTCTGATAGTTCCGGCCGAGCGTAACCGGCAAATTATTCAGCGCTTTGTCGCCCAGCTCGGCGCGCACCTCGGCGCGATCGGTCTGAAGCAGCGGCGCTTCGGCTGTGACGCTGACCGCTTCAGTAACCTGACCGACTTCAAGAGCCACGTCAACCCGTGTGACGGTGTTGAGCGTAACCGGAATCTCAGTTCTGGTGTAGGTCTTAAATCCCGAAACCGTGACCGTCATGCCGTAGCTTCCAGTTTGAACGGTCGGGAAGCTGTAATTTCCGGCCTCATCGGTCGTCGTGTCCCGCGAAAGGTTCGTCTCTCTGTTCTTGATCGTAACGGTGGCCTTGTTGACCGCGGCCCCGCTTGAGTCTGTGACGTTGCCGACGATTGAGCCGTAAAGTGTTTGAGCGTGGCCCGCTCGTGGCATCCCCAACGTCAGCAGCATGGCCAGGCTCACCCAGCCGAGCATGAGCTGACGCCACCGTCTTGTGAATGTGCGCATCGCCTTCATTTGTCGTCCTCCTTCGTCTTGATTGTGAGCGGAATACACCTTCCCAGTTTTCTGGATCTAGAACTGGAAGTTTGATGGCTTCGAATTTAATGAGAGTCTGGATGTTTGTCAAATAAAAATTTGACCCTAAGTAGGACAAATGCGAATGGCGGTGTTTTGGCCTAATAGAATCTGTTTCACAAATATCTGAACGGCGCCGCGCTCTTTGCTCATCAGACAGCTTCAACCGCCTCAGCACTGAGCAAAGCGCTGGAATCTTGGTCCAAATAGACGGTCGCGCGCGGATGAGTGCGCAAGATCGAAGCCGGCGCCATCGGGCTTATCTCGCCTTCAAAACAAGCTTTCACTGCAGCCGCCTTTCGGGCGTCAGGCACTATGCAGATTATCTCTTTCGCTTTGAGAATCTGGCGTATCGTCATCGAGATCGCCTTTTCCGGCACCTCTTCAAGCGAAGAAAACCATCCTTCGCCGACTTGCTGATGGCGACAAGCTCCATCGAGTTGAACCACTATGTACGGCTTGTCAGTTTCAAAATCGGCCGGAGGATCGTTGAACGCGAGATGCCCGTTTTCGCCTATGCCGACAAAAGCGACATCAACCGGAGCGGCGGCTAAAGCGTGACCGACTTTATTGATCACTTCTTGAGGATCGAGTTCTCCGTCAAGCAGATGATACGCTCCGATTCCGGCTGGTCGGATCAGTCTCTCAAGAAGGTACTTGCGAAAGCTGGCGGCGTGTTCGAGGGACAGGCCTACGTATTCGTCGAGGTGAAACATCTCGACGTTTTGCCAGTCCACTCCGGGAGTTTGAGTCAGGGCGTCCAGGAATTCAAACTGCGAGGCGCCGGTCGCCGCGATTATCCGAGCAGTTCCCTTCTCTGCTATTGCGTGGCAAATGGCTGCGGCTGCTTGTGAGGCAGCCGCTTTGCCGAGTGATACTTTGTCATCGAAGATCTTTATTATCACGATCGATCTTGCTGAAATTCTAAGTACACTGTCACAGAATAACGTGTGCAAATACCACCCACGGCAGTGGATGGATTGTCCAGTATTTGGACACCATATTCGTGGGAGCTGTACTAAGCGAGGATGGCTTTGACGACTTTGCCGTGAACGTCGGTCAGGCGGAAGTCGCGACCCCCGTGTCGAAAGGTCAGCTTGGTGTGGTCGAAACCAAGCAAATGCAAAATCGTCGCGTGGAAGTCGTGCACATGGACTTCGTTTTCGGCGATCTTCATTCCAAAATCATCCGTCTTGCCGTAAACCATCCCGCCGCGCACTCCTGCTCCGGCCAGCCACGACGAGTATGCATAGCAGTAATGACCGCGCCCGTAGTTCCCTTCCGCAGTCGGGCTGCGACCAAACTCCGTAGTCCACACTACCAGCGTATCTTCAAACAGCCCGCGCGACTTCAAATCCTTGATCAGCCCGGCGATCGGCTTGTCAATGTTTCTGGCCAACGGCTCGTGCGTCTTCATATCGCCGTGCGCGTCCCAGTTCTTTGACGCGCCAACGTCAATCAACTCGATGAATCGCACGCCGCGCTCCGCCATCCGACGCGCGACCAGGCACTGCCAGCCGAAGCCTGTCGCCTGCCCGCGCTCCAAGCCGTAGAGTTTCAGCGTTACGTCCGTTTCTTTCGACAGGTCCAACACCTCGGGCATCTCTCGCTGCATGCCGAAAGCCGTTTCGTATGTCTTGATGCGTGCGGCCAACTGCGGATCGCTCGCTCGCGTCTGCTGATGCCTGCGGTTGAATCGATCGAGCAAACTAAGCTCGGCTTCTTGAATCTTCGGCGACGGCGCGCGCCGCTTGAGGTTGGCCACCGGCTCGTCTCCTGCGACCACGCGAGTGCCTTGATATACGCCTGGCAAAAAATCAGAGTCCCAGACCTGCCCTCCTGCGTAAGGAAGCTGCGGCGCAAGAACAACGAACGCCGGGAGATTTTGATTCTCGGTGCCCAACCCATAACAGACCCACGAGCCAATGCTCGGACGTTTGAAAGTAACCGAGCCTGAGTGAATACCCATCGTCGCCTGAAAGTGATCGTTGTGGTCGCCGTGCATCGAGTTGATTAGGCAGATGTCGTCAATGCTGTCGCCGATGTGCGGGAAGAGATCGCTGACCATAATGCCGCTCTTGCCGCGCGGCTTGAATTCCCAGTACGGGGCGAGCAGCGTCCGCTTGCCTTCATACAGTCGTCCGTTCTTCGCATCGTCGATTAGTTTCGGTTTGTAGTCGAACGAGTCAACGTGCGAGGCGCCGCCGGGCAGATATATGAAGATCACCCGCTTGGCTTTTCCTGGGAAGTGCGGCGCTTTCGGGGCGAGCGGGTTCTCTTCGCCGCGCGCTTCCGTGGAAAGAAGCTGCGAGAAGACGGCCGGCAACATGATCGACCCGCAAAACAGCGATTGAATCATTTGCCGTCGTGAATGGTCGCAGCATTCTTTTTTCATCGTCCTCTCCTGTGATGTTGTTCGTAGTCCGGGCTTCAGCCGGAAGTTTGTAATCCGCATGCAGACCAATACTACAAACTTCCGGCTGAAGCCCGGACCACAAACTCTTGATCAATCCACGTAAAGAAACTCGTCACTTGCCAAAACAACTCGCAAGAAACTCGCGAGCGCGGCGCGGGTTAGCTGGTCCATCGGCGTTTTCACCTCTTGCAATTCCTGGCGTACTTTTTGAATGTAATCTGTTGCTTCGCGAACCTCTGCCGGCTTCGCCGGGCGCCCGTAAGCAAGCAGAAAAGCATAATTGATCCGCTGCGCCAGCGTGTCATAAGCCATCCCAACGCGCACGGCGAATTGATCCGCCTGCTGATGAACGAATGGACTATTCATCAAAAACAACGCCTGTAGCGGCGTCGTGCTCAATGGACGCGGCGAGGTAATATAATTGGTGTCCGGTCCGTCGAAAACCTCCATCAGCGGATGCTTCTTCATACGCTGCTGCATTAAGTAGACGCTGCGGCGATTGTTATCGTAAACCGCGAAGAACTGATTGTGTTGTGTGTAATGCCACTCACTCTCAGGCGGGAACGGATGCGCCTCGCCCATCGTGCGATCAAGCGAGCCGCTTGTCGCAAGCATCGCATCGCGGATCTCCTCGGCGCTCAGCCTCCGCCGACTGAATCGCCAGAGCAGATCGTTGTTCGCGTCAACCTCCGTATTATGCGCGTCGTCAGTCGCAGCGAGTTGATATGCGCGCGAAAGCATGATCATCCGATGCATCGCCTTGAGCGACCAGCCGCTCTTGATGAGCTGCGTCCCAAGATAATCGAGCAGTTCCGGATGCGTCGGCGCCGCGCCGCGCGAGCCGAAATCGTTGGGCGTCGGAACGATGCCCTTGCCGAAATGATATTGCCAAATGCGATTGACAATCACCCGAGCCGTAAGAGGATTTTTGGCGTCGGCGATCCAGTTGGCTAGATAGTCTCGCCCGCTGCCTTTGTTATCGGCAGGCAATTGTTGTCCGCCGAGGATCGTGAGGAACCCGCGGGGGACTTCGTCGCCGAGGTCCTTCGGTTCACCTTTGCGGTGTATGCGAGCGTTGGCAGGCAATCCTTCGACCACCGCGTAAGCTTTCTCGAGCTTGGGCGCGTGCTCGCTTAGATCGGCAACGCGCGCTCTGATCTCATCCGACTCCGCTAAAACTTCCTCGGGCAGTCGCGTTGACTTTGAAGCCTTTGACGAATTCACTGCGTCGCGATCGTAGTCGGCGGGCCTCAACTCGCCGGGCGGGTGCAGTTCTATTTTCTGCTCGCTCTTGGATGCGGCTTTCTGCCCGCCCAGACCGCTTTGATCGTTTGGCTGCTTGTCGATGGATTTGACCTGTGTTGCCGATGCTTGCTGTGCCGCTTCTTTTTGCTGTTTCTCTCTGTTGGCCTTGTTACGTGCCGCCGCGCCACGTTCGACGGTGAGGTACTCTTTCTTGTCATCTATAGCGGACAGCTCTCTTTGCCACTTGTAAAACCGCTCAGCCTGCTCGCCGGATGCCAGAGCAACCATGTCCCCCGGGTGCGGATAGATTTCGGTGCCAGGGAATGAATAGCGCGAACTGTTGAAGATTCCGTACAGCCCGTAATAGTCCCGCGCGGGGATTGGATCGAACTTGTGATTGTGACAACGGGCGCAGCTCACGCTCAGGCCGAGAAAGGTCTTGCTCAAATTATCGATCGTGTCATCGATAGTGAGGTTGAACTCTTTGGTGCGCGAGCCAAATCGCCGCGAGATGGCAAGGTATCCGGTGGCTATTATGTGCTCGTATTTCTCGGCGTCGCTCTTGGAAGGGAGCAGATCGCCTGCGATCTGCTCGCGTATGAATCGGTCGTATGGTTTGTCTTCATTGAAAGACTTGATGACATAATTGCGATACTTGTAAGCGGCAGAAATCGGGAAATCTGAGTTACATCCGGCGGTATCGGCGTAGCGTACGACATCAAGCCAGTGACGTCCCCATCGCTCGCCGTATTGCGGCGAGGCAAGCAGACGATCAATCACCTTCTCAAAGGCTTTCGGCGAAGCGTCATTCATGAAAGCATCAATCTCATCGGGCGTAGTCGGCAAGCCGGTCAGATCAAAAGTAGCGCGGCGGATCAAAGTCCGCTTGTCCGCATCGCCAACAGGTTTCAGCCCCTTGCTTTCAAGCTTGGCGAGAATGAAGCGATCAATGGGCGAGCGCACCCAGGCCTTGTTGTTGACCTCCGGAAGCGGCGGATCCTTGACTGGTTGAAATGACCAGAACTTGCGGGCCTCGCTGAAATCGTAGGGCTGCCAATTTGATTGCGTCGAAGCGCCCGCTATTCGCGGATCGGGTGCCCCCATCTTCACCCACGTCTCGAAGTCCTTGATTTGCTCGGCGGGCAACTGGCCCGTCGGTGGCATCTGCAGCTTCGAATCATTGTAGCGGATTGCTTTGATGAGCAGACTGCCGTCGGGATCGCCGGGAATGATAACGGCGTTGCCCGAGTTACCTCCTTTCAGCATTCCCTCACGGCTATCGAGCATTAGACCGCCCTGAAGTTTCTTGGCGGTTGCGCTATGACACCGATAACAATTGGACTCGAGGACCGGGCGGATCTTTTTTTCGAAGAACTCGATGCCTTCACGCGATGGCTGTTGCTGCTGTTGCGCACTGACGGCGCGCGGCGAAAGATGCAGGCAGAGGAGATAGGAAGCGACAAATAGAAACGTGGCCGCAATCTTAATACTGGCTTTCATGGCAGGCCCACACCCAGGCGGTCTCTCGACAAGGAGCTTCAGTATAGCACAAATGAATCTCTCTAGTGCACGGTCGCAGTAATTTTTGCCGATCCAACGTTCGAGCTCGAGTCGGAGCACCGGAAGGCGATCAAATGCTCGCCCGACTTATCAAAGGTCACCCTGACTTTGAAGGTCTCGTGCGCGGAGTCTGCGACCCCATCCACCGGAAAGATCAACTGCCACGAGCCGCCGTCGACGCTGTATTCGCCGCGCACTATTCGGCTGGTCGAGTCCGTCGCGTCAAACACCACCTCTGCAGTCTTTCCTGAAATCGTCGGACCGGTTGTTTTTATGACGGGCGGAGTATTGTCGATTTCAATGGCGTCGGTGATCTTGTCATCGGTCAATGCTGACTCCCTGGGGTTGCTCGGCTCATCGCTCGCGATGACCTTAAACAGGTATGTTCCATCGGGAAGCCGGTTGCCGTCGATGGTGTAGTAAGTCTGCGAAACCCCGTCGGCGAGCAAATGCCATTCGCTCTCAGCGAGCGTGCGATAGAACACCTTGTAGCTGAGCGTGTCCTCGTTTGGATCGCTTGCCTGCCACGTGAGGGTGCGAGCGCCTTTCTGGTAGAAGCGGCGTGGAGGA
The DNA here is from genome assembly GCA_036505875.1 of Blastocatellia bacterium. GTDB lineage: Bacteria > Acidobacteriota > Blastocatellia > UBA7656 > UBA7656 > Onstottus_A. The sequence goes on from DASXSR010000120.1 coordinate 21,344, forward strand.
ACGTTGGTCGCGACTCCAAAGAGCTGCGGGTCAAGCCCGGACGACGCGATTGACGGGTCGATCGTTATTGGCATCTCCTGAAATGCCACGCCCGGCGCCATTACGGTTACCGACGTTACGTCGGGCGCTTGATTGCGCGGCAAGTAAGCTACGACGACCGATTGGAGCTGGGCGCCGCCGGACTTTGTCCCGTCAGCGCCATCCCCTGAGCGCGTCGCAGAAGCCTGATTGCCAGCAGAGCTTCGCAGGATCGCTCGCCATTGAATAAACCGCGCGCGCGGACTTGTGATCTGATCGCCGGATGCGTTGCGGTAAACCGCCGACCAGTCGCTCCAGGTCGCGTCGGGCGTCTCGGTGTTGCCGCTGCGAGTTTGAAGCTCGACTGCCATAGCGCCTCGCCAGGTTATCACTCCCCATTGACCGGCGAACCTGGTGTCGCGCACCGGAGATACATATGTGCCTTCGGTTACAGATTCGCGACCGATACGATAGAGCCTGCCGAGATTGCTCGACGTGGCGTACAGGTTATCGCCGACCGCGATGATCGTGGATGTCTGATCTTCAGGCGATTGAACGAGCAGCGTGTGCGACCGGTCGGCGCCAATCTGATAGATGCGGCCCTTGCTCCCTGTTCCCACGAGCACGCGCCCGTCGGGTAACGGCTTAAGCGCGAAACCGACCGTATCATTCGAACGCCAGTAGACGTCGCTGCCTCCGTCGGGCAGGATGCGAAACAGAGCGCTTCTTGCACCATCAGTTTTGCTGCGGCTCTGCGCCTGGCCCGGCGCTGCCGAAAGCTCAACGCGAGCCGGAGTTTCTTCTTGCTCGTCGCCCGCGGAAATAGTAATGACACCCTCGTTTGAGAGAGACGTGGTAGTTGAAACTCCGACCGAGCTAGCTTTGGCGGCCGGCGCGCCACCTTGCGGGCTTACGCCCAAGGCATAAATCGATCCGTCAGCAGCCACCAACAGACTGTGAATCTCTTGCATCGGAGAGTCGAACAACGCGAATGATTTCCCATTCGGTGATACTCGTAACACAAGGCCGGACGGGTCCGTGCCAGCCAACAAGTTGCCGTTTTTGTCCAAAGCCAGCGAAACGATGTTCGTCTCGTGTGTATTCACAAGCACCGAGGCCTTGCCCGTTGCATCGATCTTATAAATCACGCCTTTGTTGCCGGTGCCCGCGTAAAGCGTCGAGCTTGAGGGGTCAAAGACAAGAGACCATACGTATTTGTCCGACGGAGCGTAGAAGACGGACTCCGTGCCGTCTGGAGTGATCTTGTAAATCTTGCCGTTGGGCGAAGTGCCTGCGTACAAGTTTCCCTGCGGATCGGTCGCCAGGGCGGTGACGTCCAGCTCCGGCGCATCGTAAAGAAGCTTGCCCTCGCCTGCCGGCGTGACCTTGAAGATACGACCTTCGTGTCCTGTTCCAAGATAAATGTTGCCCGAAGCGTCCGTCGCGCTTGACCATATGTAGGCTTCCTTGGTGTCGTAAATCAGCTTGAACGCGGGAGCGAGCGTGATCGTCCCGTTCTCTGCTATCGAGACTCCGCGAGCATCGCCCTTGAGCACGTCGTCCTGCTTGGAGATCTCCCAGAAGACCGGGCCTGTGGCGATCGCCGATCCCCACAGGAGAACAAGTGTCGTCACAACAAGAGCCAACCTGCAAACGTAAGTCAATTTGAACATCGTCCGATCCTTTCGCGACTCGCGCTACTTGGTGCAAATTCAAAAGCCCGCTCGTAGTGGCGAATTTATCCGCTGCACCGCTTGAACGAATAAATTAGTCACTACGTGAAGCGGGCTGTCCTTCGGAATCGCTAACTCCAAATTCCTCAGTCGAGGGGAGACCGATCGCCTGTTACTTAACAACGTTGATCGTTATCGTCTGCTGGCCGCTGATGATGAACTGCGACGGCGCAAGCTCGCGTTCTTCGAGAGTTGCCACCGACAGTGGCGTGTAACCGCCAGACGTGCGCCCTGATCCGAGCGTGGCCAAAACCGAAGGCGGCAGAACGGGCATCTCTTCATTATTAACGATGGCGCCTGTCCCGGCGCGGCTTAGCCTGACGTAGAGGCGGTTATTTCGCTTGAGCTTGTTGATGGCGCGAACGAGCTGGCCCAGATCTCTCGGAGAGAAATCCGCGGCGGGCTGCGAACGATCCGTTTGATTAAGCGAAGCGCCGTCTCCAACTGTGATAACCAGCGGACCGATCGGCGCATCCGCGGAGACCACCAACGGTATGCGCTCGACGAATTCTGACCCGTTGTCATTCCGGGCGAATGCTTGAATCTCGATGCTTTCACCGCGGCGCACCTCGGTGTTGTCTACCAGCAATCGAGTCAGGCTTCCGCTCGACCGACTATCAGCCGAGGTGACATCGACGTCGATCCCGCTCAGGTCGAGCGCGTTGAATCCGCTGTTGAGCAAGACCGCAAGCGGCTGGGCAACAGCGCCGACAGCGAGTAGCGCCGCGCCGTTGGGCGACGCGAAGCTGTTGTCCAGTAGCACGTCGGGTTGTCCGTTAATCGCAATTCGACCGCTCAGCTTGAGCGTTTGCCCGCCGATCTGGCGTTCGGTGGCGGTGATCGCCGAGAACATCGTTATCCTGGCGAGCAGTGGCGTCAAGAACGCATCGGAAACTATTTCGAAGTTATACTCTTCGGTTTTGTTTCGGCTGGTATGAACCGTCACACGGAACGGCACCATCCGAGGCTTATCGCCCAACTGGCCATACACGCCCGTTGACCGGTCCTGATTGATCGAGCCGACAAGGTTACCCGCCGTCGAAAGTTTGAATGAGTTGTTCATGTTCGGGACGACTGTAACTACTGACCCCTCAGCCATCGGCCAACTTGTTGCCCCAGAGCTGAGAAAGGGATGACCAAACGCGTATATCCGCTCGCCGTCTCGATAAGTGACCGTCCCGGCAGCGTCGATTGTGAAATCACCGCGCACGAGCTGAACGCTCACCGACGTGCCCGCGGTCAAGGTGTTCTCTGTCGCGGTGACTATGGGCGCCAGGCTCGACCCGCCGCCCACTCCTACGATTGGTTGAATCCCGATCTTTCTCAGATCGCCGGCAAAAATATCGAGCGCGGTTTGAGAGATGCCGGTGAAGCTTACCGGCGTCGCTATGGGAACCATCGTTTGGCCTACGTAAGGCGTAAGCGCTCCGTTGGTTGAGGCGCGCGCGCTGAGCTGTACAGAGAGCGCCGCCGGCAAGGCGTCAGGCGTGGCATTCGCGCTTTGGCCCATTAACGTCTTAAAACTGATCCGTTGGCTAGAGGAGGGCGCTTCTTCTTTCTTGCCCTGCTCGAAGACGTCGATCATGTACTTGATAGGCGTGATGCCCGCGATTGCCTCTTTGGCAAACGGAAACGCATAAGCGACGGCGCCGACCAGCTTGCCGTCAATATAAACCGGGCTGCCACTCATGCCAGCGAACACGCCGGTGCGGTCGACCAATGGTCCACCCAGTCGCGCGATTACAAGGCTTTGTTTGGGGCCGGGCACGCCTTCCAAGACGCCAAGGACTTCGACGTCGAAGCGCTCAGGCTTTGAACCCTGAAAGACTGACATACCATAGCCTTTCATACCCGCGCGAACTTGATCGAGCGGCATTAGGTTCGAGTTTGATGTTGAATCGGAAGCCAGCGCCACACTGCCGAGCATGGCGATAAAACAGAATGCAATCGAAAAATGCTTCATAGGTTGTCCTGTTCACGGGGCTTTGCCCAACAATTCGGATGCGCTCGGGCGCAACGAGCTACGGGTCTTGGGAAAGCTCGAAATTATGATACCTGTGATGAAAACTCAGCGTCAATACTTCATCAAATTTTCCGGTTGAGCTTGCCCGCTTGCCCAACCCGGAATAGAGTGCTTCGAAGACCTTGAAAGCGTTCACAACTGCGATAGACAAGCTGCGGAACTTTTACGGTAGACCCGAACCGCCGAATGTAACCGATCCGCTCGGGTTGATCCTGCTCGAGAACGTTGCTTATCTGGTAAGCGACGAGCGGCGCGAACAAGCCTTCAATGCTCTTTGCGAGCGCGTGGGATTGAGTCCGCCAGAAATCCTGACTGCGCATGAAGAGAGATTGATGGAAGTCGCCCGACTTGGTGGAATGCATCCCGCCGCGCGGGTCGAAAAGCTGCGACGCATTGCGCAGATCGCCTTGCAGGAATTCGATGGCGATCTGGACAAGGTTGTGAAGCAGCCGATCGCTCAAGCCAAAAAGTCGTTAAAGAAGTTTCCCGGCATCGGGGACCCAGGGGCTGAGAAGATCCTGCTCTTCTCGAAAACCCAACCGGTTCTCGCGCTGGATTCGAACGGGCTGCGGGTGCTGCTGCGACTCGGCTACGGCGAAGAGCGCAAGAGTTACGCGGCAACCTATCGCTCGGCCCAAGAAACGATCGCGAGCGAATTGAGGAGGGACTTCGACTGGCTGATTGCCTCGCATCAACTCCTGCGGCGTCACGGACAAGAGTTGTGTAAGACCGCAGAACCGCTGTGCGCTTCGTGCCCGTTGAAATCGAGCTGCCGATATTATCTGCAGAACGTGCGCCGTCGGCATTGAGCGGAATTAAGAAAGCGCCAATTCGCTGTCGGCAAACGGACCAACTCTCCCGACTTACATTGACTGCCTAACAATCGCCTCGTTCTTGAGTTGACCGCGCAGCGGTCAACTCTCAACGAAAGCACCGCTTCTGAGTTAGCGCTGTCGGAAACCTAGCGCCCAGTAATCAAGGTTGTGCTATAAGTAAGGGAGCAGATTTGAATCTGACTTAATAAGGCGGGGTTATGCACATCGAATCTCTGAAGGTCTTTTGCGATCTGATCGAGAGTCGCAGCTTTTCCAAGGCCGCCACTAAGAATTTCATCTCGCAGTCGGCAGTCAGTCAACAGATTCGCGCGCTGGAAGACAAATTCAATCGAAGGTTGGTTGAACGAAGCCGGGGTGGCAGCGTCGTGCCGACTGCGACCGGAATGACTTTCTATCAGGGATGCCGCGAGATCATCGACCGCTGGAGCGCGCTCACCGAGGAGATGAAGGGCCTGGGCAACATAGTCAGCGGGCAGGTGCGCGTGGCAACGATTTATTCTGTCGGCATTCACGAGCTTTCTCCGGTGCTGAAGCGCTTCATCAAGACTTATCCGCAAGTAAACGTGCACATTGAATACAGTCGGCCCAACAAAGTCTACGAGGACGTGATCAATCACGTGATAGACATCGGCATCGTGGCGTATCCCGCGGCACGTCCTCAAATTGAGATCATACCCTTTGGAAACGATCCGCTCGTTCTTGTCTGTAGTCCAGAGCACGAGCTTGCGTCGAGGCGTCGAATTGACATCCGCAACCTGGATGGTTTGCGATTCATCGGGTTCGAGCGCGACATCCCGACCCGCAAAGCTGTCGACAAAATCCTGAGAGAGCGCGGGACCAGCGTTCAATATGTGATGGAGTTTGACAATATCGAAACCGTCAAGCGCTCGGTTGAAGCGGACCTCGGAGTCAGCATAGTGCCGCGCGCGACCGTTGAAAACGAAGTGCGAGCCGGCACATTGCGGGCGGTGAACTTCACCGAGAGCTTCGCCAGGCCGCTCGGTGTCATTTATCGCAAAGGCAAAGTCTTCAGCACAGCCGGGCGCAAGTTTATCGAGATGTTGACCGACAGCCAGGTCAGCTCGAGCGATTCGCGCGGTGACGAATTGGAGTGATCGGTGCTTTGACAACCTGGGGAGCGCGCGGCTATCATAACGTTTCGTAAAACGGGGCGTGGCTCAGCCTGGTAGAGCGCTCGGTTCGGGACCGAGAGGTCGTTGGTTCAAATCCAATCGCCCCGACCACCTTTGAGGCCCAAGACTCGGACGCGTGCTTCGAGACTTGGGTCTCGTCGCGTATGACGATAGGTCGACGATTCATAGTCCGAGGAACAGTTCAAGGCGTCGGCTTCCGCTACTTTGCAGTTCGAGCCGCGCGACAAGCCGGAGTCGTCGGAACCGTACGCAATCTTCCCGACGGCACCGTCGAGGCGATTGTTGAAGGCCCGCCGCAAGCAATCGATCAACTCAGAACGGCGCTAGAACGCGGTCCTTCTTACGGCGACGTGACGGGAGTTGATGAAACTGAGATGCAACCGACGGGTCGCTACACCAGCTTCGATGCTGTGTTTTAACGTTAGTCCGTAGTCCGTGGTCATTAGTACGCGGTCGAACGTTAACCGCCCTCGCTAGACTACTGACCACTGACTACGGACTGATTTCGGAGACACATTGTGGACAACCTGAAAGAGATGATCCGAACCGTTCCCGACTTTCCCAAACCGGGAATTAGGTTTTACGACATAACCACCCTGCTGAAAAACCCATACGGTTTGCGGACGACCATAGACCGGCTTGTCGAGTTCATAGACGATCCGAACATCGACACGGTTATCGGCATCGAGGCGCGCGGGTTCATCTTTGCACCCGCGTTGGCTTATCGCTTGAAGGCGGGTTTCGTGCCGGTTCGCAAACCGCGCAAGCTACCGGCTGCCACTGAGTCGATAACTTACGATCTTGAATACGGCACGGATACGCTTGAGATTCACAAGGACGCGGTCGGCGACGGAAATCGAGTGATAATCGCCGACGATCTGTTGGCCACAGGGGGAACGGCGCGCGCGGTTGTGGACCTTGTTGAAAAACTCGGTGGCAAGGTGGCTGGCCTTGCCTTCGTCGTTGAGCTTACTTTCTTGAAGGGTCGCCAACGATTCGAAGGTTATAAGATTTCGTCTTTGCTCAAGTACGACGATTAGCACACACACGTGCGGACTCTGGACACGCCAAAAGTCACTCTGCTAGTTTTGAGTCGATGTGCTCCCGTAGCTCAGTTGCATAGAGCGTCCGCCTCCTAAGCGGAAGGTCGCGCGTTGGAATCGCGCCGGGAGCACCACTTTAGTTCCGTATGGATAAGATTATCCAAATGGCCTCAGAAGGAACTGGGCGATGTCAAACAGTCCGAGGAGCGAGTGACCTACCTGCTTCGTAACGTAAAGCCGAAAAGCCGAAAAGCGCGTCTTGGTTATCAGACGCGTCCAGCCATCTGGTTATCATGGGGATCGGCGAAGGCGCGCCCGGTATCCATGCCACTGATTGGCCGGTCAGTTCAACGCTAACGCCAAGCTTTAGGGAATGATTCTTTCGACATGATTCTTCTGACCCTTCGCACGACATCTACGAATCTAGAAACCCTCTCTGAGCGATATCAACAGCTTGAGATTGGTCCTCGCGTTGCCTTGTTATCCGTGAGCAAGGGTTATATGAAAACTTCTAAAGCATCGGGATGTTCAGTTAGGGAGAAAGGATAGTGCATGTCACTAAGAGCGGTACCGAGAGCATGGTGGTCCTGGACGTTCGGAGTCTTCGATGACCAGAAAAAGATTGCCGAGCTTAGCTTTTCGTGGATGCGCGAGGCCGGCGTGCTTCAAATCGCTGACACAACCTATCGATTCTACCGCCAAGGCGCGTTTAGTGGATTGTTTATCCTCGAAGGAAACGGAGAGGCAATTGCACACGCCGAAAAGCCCAGCTCAATGATTCGCTCTTTCAAAGTGCAGTACGGCGGCAAGACTTATACCTTGGAAGCAGAATCGATTTTCCGCCGAAAGTTTGTATTGCAAGACGGGGGCTCAACAATTGGATCGATTATTCCGCAAAGTGCTTGCTGTCGTGACGCACAAATTGATCTGCCCGTCGAGTTACCGTTACCGGTCAGACTGTTCATGGTTTGGCTAACACTACTTCTGTGGAAGCGAGCCGCAGATTCCGCTGCTGCGGTCAGCTGACGACGCGCTCGGGTGTGCTGTTGTTGGTTATTGTGTGGGCGCCCCTCTCCCGCCGGTGTGGCATCGGTTACGTCAACAGTCGTCACGATGCCAGTCTTCAATCGCAGAGTGTTACTCCTTCCTTCGATCAGGATAGAAACCGGTAATCAAGATGAGATCAATCTTACTTAGCGCGTCCTTTTCGAAAAACAAGATGCTTGATATTTTGTTTTATTTTGATCATAAATATTTAATTATGACGCGCTCCACACTAGCTATGGCCGGTGGCAAATCCCAACAGTTTACGATTTTAAAGATCGACACGATATTCAACTTTTACAAACCGAAACCGCCACTTTCGAAGTTTGTAGACAGTTTTTGGCTATACGAAGGCCGCGGGGCGGAGCCCAAGACCGAACGTATTCTTCCGACCGGCACGCTCGAACTCGCGATCAATCTCCGGCAAAACGAGCTGCGGTTTTGCGACGCCGAGCGTCCTGAAAACTGCTCCCGCCTTTCCGGTGCGGTCGTTTCAGGTGCGCATGGGCGCGGCTTTACGCCCGAAGCCGAGGAAGAGGTCTTTATCATCGGGGTTCATTTCAAACCGGGCGGCGCTTTTCCGTTTCTCGGACTCCCGGCGGGCGACCTCGCCGACACTCACGTCGATCTGGAAACTCTTTGGGGACCGCCAGCCGGTCGGCTGCGGGAGCGCCTTTGTGAGGCTAGAACTTCTGCCGAGCGGTTTCAGTTGCTCCAGGAGGCTCTGTTGAGCCGCTTGTGTCACGGCGTGGAACAGCATTACGCGGTTTCGGCGGCGCTGGAAATGTTCGGGAAGAATCAAGCCGGGCCCAGAGTCAGGGAGGCCGCAAAGTATCTTGGTCTAAGCGAGCGTCGGTTCATTCAGGTTTTCAAGGCGGAAGTGGGTATGACGCCGAAACTGTTCAGCCGGATTCAGCGGTTTCAGCAAACCCGGACTTTCGTCCAACAGAATCCCTCGCCCAATTGGGCGGCCCTTGCCGTTGATCTCGGATACTTCGATCAGTCCCATTTTATACGCGAATTTCTCGAGTTCTCGGGTCTTAGCCCGACCGATTATCTTAAGAAACAAATCCATTTCGTTGAACAGAATATTCACGTTAAACGGAATCACCTTCCCTATCTTTAACTAGGTCAATTTTATCCAATACCAGCCAGGAGCTGCGATGACATAATGCTCTCTGAAGGGGAAGAGTAATTTTATGTCTAAGGCTTATGGCTACCGCTATTTTGTTCTCTGTTTTGTGACGCTGGTGATAGCGGGCAGTAATTCGGTAAAAAGCGAAACAGCCCTATCATAAAAATCTGAAAATAACTCAGGAGGTAAAATGACTTTGTTTAAACCTTATGCCGTGCGTTACCAGGTTAAAGACGTTGCTCGGTCGGTTGAATTTTACACCGGACATTTCGGCTTTAAGCAGGAAGGCCAATCCAGCCCGGCGTTTGCTATGGTCTCAAACGGCGATCTTCGTCTCTTGTTGAGCGGCCCCGGAAGTTCGG
>DASXSR010000121.1:0-12841 GCA_036505875.1 Blastocatellia bacterium
ACCCGCGAGACCAATCTCAACTTTGAACTTCGGAAGAACGTAGCGATCTACGGTGACGGTTTTCTCTTGAGTCGTCGAGGCATCAGCTTCGCCAAGAATCGCGCGAATGTGATAAGGCCCAAAGTTGACCTCATCCGCAAGCTCGAAGTCCGCCGACGCAATGCCGAACTTGTCGGTTCGACCTCGCTTCTTGAAGACCTTGTTGCCTTTGCCGTCTTCGACTTCCAGAGTGATCGGCTGCTCGGCGACTGCCGCGCGAGTCGGGCCGTCGAGCGCGAGCGCCCGAAGATGTATAGTCTGCCCCGGCTGATAGAGAGGCTTGTCGGTTGTGAGCAATATGCGATCGCGGCGTTCGAGCGCGATCGGTTGATTAGCTGTGACCGTGCCGAGCAGCGTGTCGGCGGTCACTCTTAGCTGGCGCGAGCCGTAGCTATCGGCAGGCAACGTGAACGCCACTTGCGCAGTTCCAAACGCGTCAGTGCGGCCGCTGAAAAGCGGAGTCAAATGGTCGCCGTCCACAAGCTCGAGCTTCAATCGACTATCGCGAAGCGGATTGCCTGCTTTTGAATCGGCGGTAATGATTCGCACTGATGCAGGCGAGCCGGCGGAATAAGCTCGCTGGGCGAAGATTCGAACGATCGGCACGCGCAGGATCTCCGAGATCGAGACGATCTTTGTCGCGTCAATTGTGCTGATCCTCAATCGGTCCCAGGCCAGGTCTTCGAGCCCGATGCTTCGATCGAGCGGAATTGTAATTTTCGTCGATCGCCCTTCCGCGGCGAACCGTACGGCTTTCGCGGCGAGCCGATCATTTGGTTCAAGTATCTCAATGCCAAGCGTCTGGCCGCGGGCAGAGAATTGCTCGTTGGGGACATTAACTTCAAGCGAGCCGTTGCGGTAGACTGCCGCAAGCTCGCTGTCATCCGCGAACACTTCTTCACGCGGGGCGATAGTTGTTAGTAGTGTGGCAATAGCAAAGCAAATTAACGCGAGGGCAATTCTCGACCATGCATTCCGTTTCACGAATCTCATTGGGCACACCTCCGCAAGCAATCTTCCAATTTCGCGCTTACCTTCCAGCCAGCGCGTTGTTATGGCGCTCTTTGGGGGAATCTTCTTTCGGGCTGGCGTCACTTGCTTAAACGCATTAGTAGAACGAGCCGACTAAATTCTTTTGCCGACTTTTTGCATGTGATCGCCTGAGAGGTGCAAAGTCTCGGCCGATGTGATTGAATAAGCCTCGTTGTCCGACAAACTTCAGTTTGTCGAGGCTACGCGAGTAGACGCTTTGAGAGATCAACGACAAACTGAAGTTTGTCGGACACTGGGAGGACGACGAATGTCAGAAGTAACAAGTCACGCGCCGGGGTCGTTTTGCTGGATCGAGCTTGGAACAAGCGACACCGATGCCGCCAAGAAATTCTACTCGACACTCTTCGGTTGGGAAGCCGTTGATGTGCCGGCTGGTCCCGACATGGTTTACACGATGCTCAAGCTTCGAGGCTTGGAAGTCGGCGCACTGTACAAACTCAGAGCGGATCAGACCGCGCACGGTGTTCCGCCTCATTGGATGAGTTACGTTGCGGTTTCAAGCGCTGACGATGCGGCGAGCAAAGCCAAGTCACTTGGCGCAACGCTGTTGGCCGAGCCGTTCGATGTTATGGACGTTGGACGAATGGCAATAATTCAAGATCCGCAAGGGGCGCACTTCTGTGTGTGGCAAGCAAAAGCGCATATCGGCTTCAGACTCGTCGGCGAGACCGGCACGTTTGGTTGGGATGAGCTTTGGACTACCGACACGAAAGCAGCCGCCGATTTTTACACAAGCCTCTTTGGATGGACTACGAAAGCGAGCGGATCGAATGCAGCGGGTGGTAGCTATACCGAGTGGCAGCTTGGAGGTCAATCGATCGGCGGAATGATGAAGATCATGCCGGAGATGGGACCGGTACCACCAAACTGGCTGCCGTATTTCATGGTCGACGACTGCAACGCTACTGCCGACAAAGCAAAAGCATCCGGCGGCAAGTTGCTGGTTCCACCGACGGACATTCCAGACGTGGGGAGGTTCTCGGTGATCGACGATCCGCAAGGCGCCGGCTTCGCGATCATCAAGCTGACGGGCCCTCACGCAAAATAATTGGAGATCAAATTGCGCGCTCACTGCCGTGGGCGCGCAAGCTATCGGCATGGTGCGAGGTTCTTCATGACCCTATTGCTGACTCTTTGTCTTCTTCAGTCGCAAACGGCTCTCGATAACCAATACGTGCTTGTGACGCGAGACGCGGCGCCTTGCGCATCAGCGAAGACGCCCGGCTGCGGAGATCGAGTCATCGTCGCACTTGGCGAGATCGAGCTTCGGACCGCCAAGTCGGCGAGGAAGATGACGCGAGGTGATATCGCAGTATTCAAGCCGGGCGAGTCTTACCAGCCGCCGACAGGAGGAGCCTTCTTCGAGGTGAACATAAAGCCGAACCACCCGGCGGTGGATTCACCACGCGAGATCATTCCGCCTGAAAAGAATTCGATTCGCTATGACGGCGACCACTTCTTCATCTTCGAAGAGAAGCTGGCCGCAGGCGACACTCGCGCGCGGCACAGTCACAGTCAACGCGTTGTGATGCAGCTTAATCGCACTCGACTCCAGCAATGGCCTGACGGCGCGCCCGAGATCTTCGTAGACATCGTGCCCGACCGCGCGACTTTCAACCCGCCGGTGATTCACTCGGTAAAGAACGTCGGCGAAGCGCCGCTGCGAGGCATCATCATCGAGTTCAAACCGGAGCGACACAATTAAGTGTACGGGCGGCCCTCCGTGGCCGCCCCTTCCCGAAAGCTCTCGGCACCCAAACGGGGGGCGGCCGCAGAGGGCCGCCCGTACAAGGGAACAAACTATGACAAATCGTTTAGCAGTGTGCTGTTTGCTTCTGATTGGATTGCTTGGCGCTCTTGCGTTCGCGCAACAACCGTCGCCGTCCACTCGACTCACCGCCGTCAAAGCCGGTCGTCTCATTGATCCCGAGACTGGAACTGCTGCTGCCAACGTAGTGATCCTCGTCGAAGACGAGAAGATCAAAGATCTCGGTCCGAACCTGGCTATTCCCGCTGGCGCGACGGTCATCGATCTCGGAAGGCTCACAGTTTTGCCCGGTCTTGTCGATGCGCATACGCACATGGCGATCACTTACAAAGAGCAGCCGGAGAACAACTACTATTACCTCACCTACGTGATGGACTCGACAGCGCTGCGCGCAATTCAAGCTGCGTCCAACGCCATCCAGATTCTAAACTCAGGCTTCACCATAGTTCGTGATGTCGGTAACAACGCGCTTTATGCCGATGCCGCGCTGCGTCAGGCGATCGAACAGGGATGGCTGCCCGGCCCAACCGTGATTCCCTCCGGCCCGATCATCGGGGGCACTGGCGGGCAGTTCTGGCCTACACCCGAGATGTACAAACAGCACAACATCATGTTCCCGGAGTACATCGACGCCAACAGCCCCGACGAGATCGTGCGCGCTATTCGCGAGAACATGCTGTTCGGCGCGCGCACGATCAAGCTGTGCGTAGACTGCAAGCCTTGGGGCTACTCTGTCGAAGACATCAAGCTTGCCATCGGCGAAGCTGCAAAAGGCGGCTGCAAAGTCGAAGGCCACGTGCAAACTCCCGAAGGCGCACAGCGCGCGATCGACGCAGGCATCTACATCATCGCTCACGGGAACGCGCTCACCCCCGAGCATCATCGACAGATGGCGGCGAAGGGAATCTTCCTCGCGGGAACCGACACACCCTTCACCAACTACCGCGGCGCTGAAGCCGCGTTCAAACGCACGGTCGATAATCTGCGAGACGCGTGGGAGAAGAAAGTGCCCCTCACATTCTCCACCGATCTCGACTATTGGAACGAGCGCATGAAGGATCCGAAGACCGGCGAGTGGCTGAGCCGCGGCGATTTGACGATTGCTTTCATCGAGACCTGGAAAGCTGCGCGCATTCCCCCGGCCGACATTCTTCGCGCGATGACGATCAACGGTTACAAGGCCGCTGATGTCATCAAAGAGCGCGGTCCGATCAAAGCTGGAATGTTCGCGGACATGATCGCGGTCGCGGGGGATCCGCTGACGGACATCGACACGTTGCGAAACGTTCAGTTTGTGATGAAGAACGGGATGGTGTTCAAGAAGGATGGAGTCATGACGCCGGAGAAGTTCTTCCATCCTGGCCCGGTGAGGATACCGAGCGGAAGGTGGACTCGGTGATATTATTCACCGCCCGAATACAGCGACTCAATTAACTCCGCGTACTTCTCTTCAACGACGCGGCGCTTCACCTTGAGCGTCGGAGTCAGCTCTCCGCCGTCGATGCTGAATTCATTGGCGACCAGCGCTATTCGCTTCACTTTCTCATAATCCGCAAGCTCGCGCGTCAAGCGGTTTATATCGGCTTTGAACATATCAACCACACGACGATCGACAATCAGCTCTCGTTTGTCGATGGTTGAGATGCCTTGCACTTTCGCCCACGCCAGGAGCCGCTCGAAATCGGGTACGATCAGCGCGGCCACGTACTTGCGCTTGTCTCCAATTATCACCGCCTGCTCGACGAGTTCGCTTTGATTGATCAGGCCTTCGATCATCTGAGGCGCGACGTACTTGCCGGCAGAAGTCTTTATCAAATCCTTTTTGCGATCGGTGATGAACAAGAATCCGTCCGAGTCGAAGTGGCCGATATCGCCTGTATTGAACCAACGCTCGCCGTTGGGATCGTTGGTGAACGACGCTTCAGTTTCTTCGGGCTTGTTGAAGTAACCTTGAAACACGTGAGGCCCGCGAGTGAGGATCTCCCCGTCCTCAGCGATTTTCAGCTCGACGCCCGGCAGCGGACGACCGACTGAACCGACGCGGCGATACTCGAGGGTCTCGGCGGCGATGACCGGCGACGTCTCGGTCAAGCCATAGCCTTGAAGCACCGGAACACCGGCGCCGCTAAACACAAGCGCGATGTCCGCCGGTAGAGCCGCGCCGCCTGAAACCATTCGTTTTATTCTGCCGCCGACCGCCTCGCGAAGCTTTGCGAACACCAAACGGTCCGCTACGGCACGCTGCAACTCCAGGAGCGGTGGCAATGTTGCCAGCCGCGATGATCGGCGAGCGACGCCTAGCGACCAGTCAAAGATCTTCTGCTTGATCCCTCCTTCGTCGGCAGCCTTCTTCTGCATTCGAGCGTAGATCTTTTCAAGCAATCGCGGCACAGTCGACATCAACGTTGGCCGCACTTCTTGAATGTCCGTTGCAACAGTCTCGATCCCCGTCGCGTAGTTTATCTGCACCTGATAGTGTAAGCACAAATACAGCACCATTCGCTCGAAGATGTGCGACAGCGGAAGGAATGAAAGCATCAAACCATCGCGCTCGATTCCCAGAAACTCGCCCGAGGCCAACGCGTTGAAGATTATGTTCGAGTGGGTAAGCATCACCCCCTTTGGCTCGCCGGTTGTGCCTGAGGTGTAGATGATCGATGCGAGGTCAGAAGGCTGCACGTCGGCCGAGATAAGTTCGAACAGCTCGGGACGCTCCGCCGCGAGCTTCGCGCCTTCCGCTTCCAAGGCGTCAAAGGTGGTCACGTTTTCGGCGCCCTCGATCGCTTGAAACGAAATGATGCGAAGGTCGGGGAAATTTCTGAGCGCCGCGTCCACTCTTTTCATTTGCCGCGCGGTGGAAACGAACAAGAGTTTCGGCTCGGACTCGCGCAGGATGTATTCGACCTGATGCGGCGGCTGAGTCGGATAAATTGGAACGTTGACCGCGCCGTTCGCCAAAACCGCGTAATCGGTGATGGTCCACAGCGGTCCGCTCTCGGCAAGTATCGCAACTCGATCGCTCTTGTGAATGCCCAGTTGATAGAGACCGAGCGTGACGTTACTAACGCGAGCGAGCAGCGCTTCGGCGGTCATCGAAACCCACGACTTATTTTGCTTGAACCTGAGGGCCTCTCTGTCGGGACGCGCTTCCGCAGATTGTTTGAGCAGCTCGACAAGCGTTTCTGGCTTGTGGTCTTCCATCCTTTGATTGACGCTAATCTGATTTGTGAATTCTGCGCGAGCCAAAGCGGCGTGAGATACGCCGCCGCGCCTGGCTCCGTGAAGCCCGCTCATTGTAATTCGAGGCGATCACGATGTAAATCAAAACCGGCGGCCGTGCGTCCGCAGCATTCCGACAACACGCGTCACCTTATTGCTGCGTGGCTGATGACGCCGAGCGGTCCAGAAAGACTCGGCGCGGCCGGATATAGGCCGATTGAATCTGGAACATGAATTGCCGCAGTGCGAACTTTCAGCCACATCTTCCAAAGGAGATACGTATGCGAAAGGTAGTTGCGGCGTTAATGTTCTTGATCGTTGCTCAAACAGCTTCATTTGCGCAGACGAGAAACGAACCGCGAGGATGGGGGTACCTCTTTGGCGGAGTGGGGAGCTCTTCGGGGAGTTCTACCGCTCAGTTTCAAGTTGGCGGCGGCGGCGAAGCGCTCGTGCACAAAGGTTTAGGGTTGGGCGCCGAAATAGGATACATCGCGCCGTTTCGGGCGGCTGGCGACGGCTTCGGCATTATTTCCGCCGACGTGTCCTATCACTTTCAAAAGCGTTCGTCGAAGTTCGCGCCGTTTGTGACAGGCGGATACTCACTCGGGTTTCGCAGCGGCACAAGCAGCGGCGGGAACTTCGGGGGCGGCGCCCAATACTGGATAAAGGAACACCTGGCGTTGCGCTTCGAATTCCGGGATCACGTCTTCTCGAGTGACAGTCCGCACTTTTATCAATTCCGGGTCGGCCTGGCTTTCCGCTAAGCGACCAAGTGAGCCGCGCGCCGTAATCGTTGGACGGTGCGCTCGCGGCCAAGCGCAACCATTATGTCAAACATTCCGGGGCCGACGGCCTGCCCGGTCAACGCTGTACGTGCGGCGTTGATCAACAGCCCGGCTTTGACGCCTTGCTCCTCGGAATAGGCTCTGAGAGCCGATTCCGTGGCATCGTGTGTGAACTCCTCTATCGAGACAAGCCGATTCGCAAGGCCTGGCAACAAGTCTTTCAGCCGAGGGTCCTTCAGATTTTTCTTAACGGCCTCAGGTTCGTAGACGAAATCGTCAGAGAAGTACGGTCGCCCAAGCGTCGCGAAATCCTGAGTCGTGCGATAGCGAGCCCTCAGCAAATCGACCGTGCGCGCGAACCACTGAGCCTCGACTGCTGCCCATTCATCACGCCAGATGCCGGCCCGTTTCAACTGTTCCGCTGCGAGCGGTACGAGTTCATCGAGCCGCATAGCTCGCATGTACTCGGCGTTCATCCAGAGCGCCTTCGGATCGGTCCAGTTCTGCGGGTCGCTTTCATGAAAGTTGAAAACAGCAGACGATTTGTTCACGCCTTCCAGCGAGAACTTCTCGATTAGTTCCCGCCGCGACATGATCTCCTGATCGCCGCCGGGCGACCACCCGAGCAGCGCGAGAAAGTTCACCAGCGCGTCGGGGATAAAGCCACGATCTCGATAGGTCGTCACCGAAACGACCTCGCCGTGCTTGCGCTTGGACAACTTCTCGCGGCCCGGCGCCATAATCAACGGCAGGTGCCCAAAGTGCGGCGGCTTCGCTCGTAGCGCTTCGTAGATCAATATCTGCTTGTGCGTGTTCGTCAGGTGGTCCTGCCCGCGAATCACGTGAGTGATTCCCATCGCAATATCGTCGACAACCACAGAGAGGTTATAAAGCGGCGTGCCGTCCGAGCGTATCAACACCAGGTCTTCGATGTCCGAGTAGTCGCGCTCTTGAGGCCCGTAAACCATGTCTTCGAACCTGGAGACGCCTTTCTCGGGAATTTTCAACCTGATGGCTGCCTGCTCACCTGCTTCGAGCCGCCGAAGAGCTTCGGCGTACGGCAAGTCGCGATAAGGGGTTCGACCCTTGCCCGCCTCTGCTTGCGCCCGCGCGCGATGAGCGATTCTCTCCTGAACGTCGGTGTCATCCGCCTGCTGTTTAGGCGTGAAGTCGTAATAGGCCTTGCCTTCTTCAACCAATCGCCGCGCGGCTGCCCGATGCTGTTCATCAAAAGTCGATTGAAAGAAAGGACCTTCATCGGCATCAAGGCCGAGCCAGTGCATGCCTTCCAGGATGCCTTGCACCATCTCGACCGAAGACCTCTGAACGTCCGTGTCCTCGATGCGGAGTATGAAAGTGCCGTTGTGCTTGCGCGCGAAAAGCCAGTTGAACAACGCGGTCCTCGCGCCGCCCAAGTGTAGGTAACCCGTTGGTGAAGGGGCAAAGCGAACCCTAACGGTGTCAGTCATAATCAGTTCTGATCTAGTAAACTTCTAGCCTATCATCGGCGAAGCGCCGCCGCAAAAACATTCAATCGGCAATGTCGGTTCAGCCTGGCGCAGCAACGTGACTGTGATCATGCATCGATGTGATCGCTAACACCGTGATGTCGATGTTTGTTGACCCGCGCCGCACTTTGTTATATTGATAATCTACGCAAAAGGAGGCCCCGCCATGAGCTTCACAAACAGATTACCTGCCAGGCAACGGTTGTTCGTCGTATTGAGCGTGGTTTTGGGGACTGTTCTCTTGAGCAGTGCCTTGCTGTCTCCGACAAGGGCGGGAAAGCAGAAAGACATCAGCGTGCCGGTCGTGAAAGACAACACCGGGTCCTTGCGTCTTGTCAGTTTGGAAAAGGTTGAGGATCTGTTTGTGATCCGATTGAAAAATACATCAGATAAGGTGATAACGGCCCACGGCCAGGCCGTTTGTGATGTTCCATGGTCATCGACCGACTATAGCATTGGTGACCATCCAATCCAGCCTGGGGCCGTCTTTGAAATAGCTATATCCGCCCGCGGACTATCGGAAATGTGCGGTTCTACAAAGGCGGAGCCAGCAATTACAATTCTGGCCGTGATTTTTGCCGACCGAAGCTATGCAGGTGAGTTTCAGTGGGCTAAGGGAATTTTGGACGACCGACGCGGGCAGAAAATGCAATTGAAACGCATCAATAGACTCTTGAGTCAAGCCTTGAAATGGCCCGACGTTGGTGAGCCTACGGCAATTGATAAAGTTAAGTCCGAGGTCGATTTGCTTCCCATCGATGAGGGGGAAGCCCCGGCCGTGAGAGGGGGACTTTCGACAGCAAAACAGCGGGTGTCCTATCTGCTTGAAGAGCTTAAGCAGTGGCACCAGAATAGCCTGACCGCTAAGCCCGCACAAAACGTTCCCCTTCGAGGGGAGCTATTTGGAATTAAAAGTGTCCATGAAGGCATTAGCAGGCTGATAAGCCTAAGCGAAAAATGGATTTCAAGATACTAAACTCCGTGAGGTGCAAGATGAGAGCGATGCTGATTGTCAGTACTGCCGCAATGTTTCTGCTCATAGGAGTTGTAACCGTCCTCGCCTGCACAGCAGACTATTGGCAGAACGCGCCGGACTCCACAACAGGCAACTGCAGTCAGGGCGGTATAGTTAACAACTACAAGGAGTCATATTGGTCGGTAAAGTATCCGCTTCAAACAGGTTACACATCCGTCGTTTCTAAGGGAAATGGCCAGTGCACTTCAACCGTTCCATGCTGGGCTATCTTTTACACTCCTCAGGCTTTAGATAACCTTTGGAGGCAAATTGTGGACGAGCAGCGCTTGAACCCGTCTACCGGATACAGTTCATGCTATAACTCGGCGAGTTATACATACCCGCCACCCAGTGGTTTAGGTGCACCTTCTGGCAGCTGTCCCGGGCCAGAAGGGCGGCAGTACAACAACTGCGCCGACGGAATCGATAATGACCAAAACGGGTACACTGATTATGACGACACAAACTGTCTAACTTCGCCAATCCTTATCGATGTCACAGGGAACGGCTTCCATCTGACTGGCTTGTCAGATCCGGTGGTCTTCGATTTCGACGGCAATGGTCGGCCTCTAACTATGGGCTGGACGGCAAGAGGCGAATCGGATGCTTTTCTGGCATTGGATCGCAACGGCAACGGGAAAATAGACGACAGCACAGAATTATTTGGGAATGTCACACCTCAGCCGCAGTCGTCGAATCGCAACGGGTTCCTTGCTCTTGCCGAGTACGATAAACCGGAAAACGGCGGCAACGGCGATGGAGTTATCGACAGCCGCGATGCGATATTTACTTCCCTGCGGCTCTGGCAAGATGTAAATCATAATGGAATCTCAGAGCCATCGGAGCTTCACACGCTTCCGGCACTTGGTGTTGCCTCGATCAGTCTTGACTTCCGTCTGTCAGAGCGTCGAGACAAATATGGTAACCGGTTTCGATTCCGAGCCAGGGTGTATGACTCGCGAGGCGCGTACAGCGGCCGATGGGCTTGCGACGTCTTCCTCGTTTTTCAACACTGAGGTTGCATCGAGGAAGCCGGCCGTATCATCAGAAATCCCCTCACCAAGCCAGCTTCGTTGAGCCTGATCTGTCATTTGACGGCGAGCCATAAAATTTCGCTTGTCCAGCCTCATTAGCCGTTGACAGACCCGCTCCCAAAAAATATAATTAGCAGTCTCATTATGAGAGTGCTAACGCGCTTGTGTTCCCATCATGTCAGCGCTTAGCTTCAATTCATTTCGAAAGGAGCAGCTAACACGTATGTCAAGCATACGACCACTTCAAGATCGCGTGATCATCCGACGGATCGAGGAGCAGGAGCAAATCCGCGGCGGCATCATCATCCCTGACACCGCTCGAGAGAAACCGCAAGAGGGCGAGGTCATCGCCGTAGGCGCCGGGAAGAAACTCGACAGCGGCGAGCGCGTGGCCCTGGATGTCAAAGCGGGTGACCGCGTGCTCTTCGGAAAATACGCCGGCACCGAGGTCAAGCTCGATGATCAAGAGTATTTGATTATGCGCGAGGACGACATCCTCGGCGTGATCGAGAGGGCCGCCGAAGGCTCTAAGGCAAAAGGCAAAGGCAGATAGCAATTCTTAAAGAGGAGAACGAGAAATGGCTAAACACATAGCATACGGCGAGGAGTCGCGCCGAGCTCTCTTAGCGGGAGTCAATCGCCTTGCGGACGCCGTCAAGGTGACTCTCGGTCCCAAGGGGCGCAACGTCGTAATCGAGAAGAAGTTCGGCTCGCCTACCATCACCAAGGACGGCGTTACAGTAGCAAAGGAAATCGAGCTGGAAGACAAGCTTGAGAACACCGGCGCGCAGATGGTGCGCGAGGTCGCGTCGAAAACTTCAGACGTGGCGGGCGACGGAACCACCACCGCGACCGTGCTAGCCCAGGCAATCTTCCGCGAAGGCGTCAAGACCGTGGCCGCAGGTGCGAGCCCGATGGCACTCAAACGCGGCATCGAGAAGGCGGTTGAGAGGGTCGTCGCCGAGATTCACAAACTGTCGAAGCCGGTCAAAGGCGAAGCGATCGCTCAAGTGGGAACGATCTCGGCCAACGGCGACGCGACAATCGGTCAGCTCATCGCTGAAGCGATGGATAAAGTCGGCAAGGACGGCGTGATCACGGTTGAGGAGTCCAAGACGCTTGAGACGACGCTCGACGTGGTCGAAGGCATGAGGTTTGATCGTGGATACCTATCGCCTTATTTCGTCACCGATCCCGAGCGAATGGAAGCGGCGCTTGAAGACGCGCAGATCCTGATCCACGAGAAAAAGATATCTTCGATGAAGGACCTGCTTCCTCTGCTTGAGCAGGTTGCGCGTCAGGGCAAACCGCTGGTGATCATTGCCGAAGACGTCGAAGGCGAAGCGCTTGCGACTCTCGTGGTGAACAAGTTGCGAGGCACCTTGCAGGTTTGCGCGGTAAAGGCGCCCGGGTTCGGCGATCGCCGCAAGGCCATGCTTCAGGACATCGCGATTCTGACCGGCGGCAAGGCGATCACTGAAGACCTCGGCCTCAAGCTTGAGAACATACAGCTTCAGGACCTGGGCCGCGCGAAGAAGATCGTGGTCGACAAGGACAACACCACAATCGTCGAAGGCGCCGGCAAGGGCGCAGAGATCGAGGGCCGGGTCAAGCAGATTCGGACTCAGATCGAAGACACAACTTCGGACTACGATCGCGAGAAGCTTCAAGAGCGATTGGCCAAACTCGTCGGCGGTGTGGCTGTGATCAAGGTCGGCGCGGCTACCGAGACCGAGCTGAAGGAAAAGAAGGCTCGCGTCGAGGATGCGATGCACGCTACCAAGGCGGCTGTCGAAGAGGGAATCGTCCCGGGCGGCGGCGTGGCGTTCGTTCGGGCTCAGAAGGCGCTCGATGGGTTTAGCGCGGATGGCGACGACGAGAACATCGGCGTCGGCATCGTTCGTCGCGCGCTCGAAGAGCCGTTGCGTCAGATCGTGGCCAACTCAGGCTGGGAAGGCGCGGTAGTCGTCGACAAGATCAAGTCGGATAAGGGCCTCAACTTCGGCTTCAACGCCGAAACAGAAGAGTACGGCGACTTGATGAAGATGGGCGTCGTTGATCCGACTAAGGTCACGCGCACTGCGCTGCAGAACGCGGCGTCAATCGCAGGCCTGTTGCTTACTACCGAAGCTTTGGTATCGGAGATTCCGGAAGAGAGGGAAGCTCCTCGGATGCCGGGCGGCGGCGAAATGGGCGGGTTCTAATTCCTGTCCCCGAGTCTGCCGGCGAACCTAAAGGGGCCTTGTCTCATATCGAGGCGAGGCCCTTTTCAGGTTTCCCGCGATGCCCTAGCGATGATACGCGAATGTCACGAATGTCAGGCCTAACAACTTCCCCCACCTCCCCAATTTCACAAGTTTGGGGATTGTATTCTTTGCCTGGAGCATCCGCAATCGCTGACGCATCGGTGCCCGTGCGGC
>DASXSR010000122.1:0-3787 GCA_036505875.1 Blastocatellia bacterium
CCGATTTGAGATTGGCTTGATCTCGTTCCTGTCATTGAGGCCAACGATGGCGAAATCAGTTGCTACGGCGATCGATCCGCGATCGGCGAGACTCGCCGGCAGGATAGTTATCGCCGTAACGTGCGGCGACGGCAGCCCGTCGCGCGTCGTGATGTGCTCGATGTGAGCTTCCCGCCAGATGTAAAGCCCGTCGTCCTGGGTCCCGATATACAGCCGAGATTCGAACGACAAGAGTGCGGTCACCGCCTTGAAATCGCCTCCTGGAGCCGAATTGACGCGACGCGTGAAACGTTCACCGTCGTACTCGAACAGCCCGCTGTCAACCGTGCCGATCAGAAGGTCGCTATCGGTTGGAAGCAAGACGCTTATGCCCGTCGCCTTGGGTTTGGTGAATCGATAAGCCTTAAACGCGTTTCCGTCGAATGCAAGCAACGCTGAGCCGGCTGTTCCGATGAACAACCGATCTCGAAAGATAGCAAGGGCGGTCAAATCATTTTCGGGCAATCCATCAAACGTGGTGTAGCGCCGCCGAACGTTGCCGCCGTCATCCAGCGCAACCAGTCCGCCCGATGTTGCAAGGTAGCGAACACCACGGAAGTTGGCGATCGCGCGCACATCAGAGGAATTTAAGAACAACGTCATGCCATCAGTGGGAGGCGCGTTGAGCATATGCTCTGCGACTTCAACGCGCGTCTCGGCTCGCTGACGCTCGCGCTGGCTGGAGATGTTATGCTCGATTCGAACTACGTAGAGGATTATCGCGGCGATCACGACCAAACCTACCGCGGCTGCCGCGACTGACCAGCGTCGGTGGGCCGCGATTTTATGAATGAAATCCCGCATTGAAAAATGGGCGTCCGTCTCCAAACGGCCGCGTGCAGCAAATTTCATCGGTGGATTGACAATGAAGCAGCGCAAAAATATAGTCAAGCGGGTAAAGCCACCGACGCGCGCGATTCCGCTCGACGCGCTCGGCCAGGCTTAACGACCGTGCACGAAGAATCGATTCAGGGAAACAAACGTTGAACCTCCCGAACGCGCTAACGCTGTCGAGAATTTTTGTCATCCCGTTGCTGGTCGTCGTTCTGTTGACGAAGTTCCCCAGCAACTGGCTTGGTATACCCCAACAGTTGTTCGGATTAGCCCTGTTTGTCGGCGCGTCGTTCACCGACTGGCTGGATGGTTACATTGCCAGGAGGCGCGGGCAGGTTTCGACGCTCGGGATCCTGCTGGATCCGATCGCGGATAAACTCTTGATCTCGGCTGCGCTGGTTTCGTTGGTTGAGAATCGCCTCGCTCCGGCCTGGGCGATTGTGATCATAATCGGCCGCGAGTTCGCGGTGACCGGGTTGCGATCGATCGCGGCAGCCGAGGGCTTTACGATCAGCGCCTCCAAAAAAGCCAAGTTCAAGATGCTGACGCAGGTGATGGCGGTGACGCTGCTGATCCTCGGCAGCTCGCCCGGGGGACCGTCCGGTCTGCAGCCGCCTGCCGGAGTGAACTCCGAGGTGCCGTTCGCCTCATTTGCCGAAACCGGACGCGCGTTGGTCAGCATCGCCGGCAACGGCGCAATGTCGCTGGATGAGTTTCGGGTACTGTGCTACGGTGCGGGCCGCGCGATGCTTTGGATCGTCGTCATCTTTGCCTTGTGGTCGATGTACGATTACTTCACTAAGTTCTACGGCAAGGTGCGCGACCGAATCGAAGTGCGCGAACGGCGCCGGACACGCATCCTTCGCCGCCGCAGACGAAAGGCAGCGGCAGCGCTATTGAGCTCCGGCAGAGGCGAAGGAGCAAAAGGCTGAGGATCGAATTGAAAATTGAAAAACTAAAATTGCAAACTTTCAATTTTCATTTTTCAATTTCCGAAATGAAGCTGAGGCTTCCCACCGCCGAATGACTTTCGGTGTATGCACCATAATTCCTGAACTCTGTAGTGACAATAGATCGAGGCAAGCGATCCAGGGCTTTGCGTGCCTTTTCTCCCTCAAGCAGATCCGGCGATCCGTCGGTTACGCGCGTCAATTCTGAGATAGCAAGCAAGAGCTTGCCTGCGCTCTCGACTCGCGGGCGATAGGAAATCAGCGAAGCGTTCGCCGGACGAGTTTCCAGAATGTGTTTGAATCGCTCATCCCGATCCATCCCGTCGTTTGCCATGCTTGTGTCGATGCACCTTATTATTTGATCGCGCGTTCCCAGAACCAGGAAATTGCCGACAAACGAAGCGGCGCGTCGATCGTCATCCGACGAAAGGAGAATCTCCGTGCCGTTGTACTGGTCCCTGCCAACCGAGCTGCCCTTGCGGACAAGATACTTTGTGACGGCGGGCAACAGGCGTGACTTGTCTTGCACACGAACCAGCATCGCACGTGGTTGATTGTCTCCAAAGTTCACCCAGGCGATTTCGGTCCCGATCGCATCCCCGATCGAATCCGTTGACTCGAGTCCGTATTGCTTCCGAAGGCTGATCACGAACTCTCGAAGCGCAACGCCGGCCACGACGTCAAGCGTCGGCGAAACGCGTTTCAGAACGCGTTCCGGTAAGTCTCCAGCTCGCTCGACGTCCAGCACACTCAGGCTTTCAATCTCTCGCGGAATCATGCTCAATGACTCGAAACTGGCTCCTGGAGCCGGCTTCAGCGGTTCGGCCAGCGCTTCGGCAACCTGCGGCTTCAGAACAGTCAAGTACTTTTCGTTTACGCCGCCCGCTTCAAACGACATTGAATAAAGCAGTCCTGACACCGCTTGTTTGGACAAGTGCTCGACCAGATCCGCAATCAGAGCGGCTGCGTCCGAGTCAGAAGCGCGGCCTGAAATCAGCGCGGGCGACAACTCCAGGAGCTTCTGAATTCCTCTTGGAGATAAGTAGCCGAAAATTGACGGCTCGCTTCCTATTTCCGATTTCATTTGCTCGATGGTCGGATCTTTGGCTAGTGAGGTTGTTCGTCCGGCAATCGAATCCAAACATGCTTTAATTGATTCGATGTTATTACCCATCGCGATCACGCTTCCGACAGTTGACGCCACTAATTGTCGGCGAGGCGCTGGTCCGCTGAAGATCAACACCTTGGAGTCTTGATAGTCTTCTGAGTCCTCGGTAACCGACTCGCCGTAAATCCGTTGTGCGATGATTGGAGTTCGCTGCTGCACGAGGCGCGTAGCGCTGGCAGGTTTCAGGTGAGTTTCGATTATCACGGCGAAGCGCGGCTTGAGGTGAAGATACGGGCCTTCGTCGGTCTGGCCCACTTCGGAATCGAGGCCGGTGATGGCGATCGCCAGCTGAGCGCGCCCCGCGACGACAGCTTCATCGGGGCCCAGTCCGGTGCGGCCAATGAGATCAGCAACGAGGCCAACCTGCTTCAGTTGACTTGAAAGACCGAGTACCGGCGCAAGCTCGCGCCATGCTTTGGTCCTCGTGAAGAAGTCGACTAGATCGGCGAGGCTGTCGACTTCAATGAAGGCCAGCGCATCGGCAGGCGCGTAGCGTTCCATCGCGACGCGCGTCGGGCGTTGAAGAGCGAAGAAGCCGAGGACAACAAAGCCTGCGGCTAAGACCACCGCCGCGATAACAATATTTTTTCGATTCAGCGGATCGGGAAGCTTCATTCACTTGAACTGTAGCACACCCGGGGTCGACGGTCATTTTAAGACAAACTTCTTTGCTCCAGCGCAAGTCGGCGCTAAGGTGACTGGAGAATGCCAGGCGCTTCATCGGGGCAAGCGAACGATGGCATGGCAAACGAGGATAACGAATGAGCAGGGCCGACTGATCGCGGTTACAACGCAG
>DASXSR010000123.1:0-3502 GCA_036505875.1 Blastocatellia bacterium
GAGCTTGCCTTCGTCGACGAGCATCGCCAGAGCGGTGGCGGTGAATGCCTTCGAGCACGACCCTATGGCGAAGAGCGTATCGGGCGTGACTTTCATCTCCCTTTTGACATCGCGGTAACCGAACCCTTTCGCATAAACCACCTTGCCATCTTTGACGATGGCTACGGCGAGGCCGGGAACCTTCCATTCCTTCATCACCTGCTCGACGAATCCGTCGAGGCCGTTGAGAGGCGCCGGCGCGGGACCGTTCTGCGCTTGCAACTGCGCCGGTGTGAGCAAACAGACTGCCAGCAGGAGGCCGAGCAGTCGAATCGGTAGCTTTGTCATTTGTATCTCCTGCCTTTAGTTCTTCAACCAGCCGAGATTATCGGCTCGGGGAGTGTTTCTCTTAACCTGCTGGGCCATTTCGCGCAGCAAGTCGGCAAAGTTCTTTGAGTGCCACGAGTGACCCTTCATCGGACGCCCGTATTCGAACGTCGCGTCGCTCTTCGGGTTCGTTGTCTGTTTGGTGAAGTCTTCAAACAGATAGACCGCGAGGTTCAGATAGAAGTTGTCCATGTCTCCGGCGATGAAGTGCAGCTTGCCCGCAAGCTTCGGCCCAAGCGTCGCCCAATTCTTCTCAGCGTAGTAGCGCAGGTCAAAGCCGTGGTCCCGCATGTACATAGCGACTTCATGATCTATCTTACCGGTGCGCTTGTCCCAAAGCGGTCGAGGATAGCCATCATTGCCCACCGGGCCATAGATAGCTTCCCATGCGTCGAACTGATAACCGGAGCGCAGCTTGCTGCCGAGCACAGCCTCGAACTCGCTAACTTGACGAACCGTCAAATTAACCTGGCCGTCTACTGCGCGTCTCATCGGTCTGTCCGCGGGAATCCAGGATCGGGCAGGGGCAGTAAATGCGTTGTCGTCTTCGTAGATGTTCACGAGTTGATAGCGGCGAAAATCGATCGGATCAGGATTATATACCCATGCGCCGCCGAAGAAGTCCGCGTATTTCAATTGAAGAGCCAGCGATTCCCACCCGCCCGTCGATGCGCCTTCCAGCAATCTGGAATATGGCTTACCAATTCCGCGGAATTGTTTTTCTACATACGGAATCAATTCTTGAGTCACGGCATCGCCGTAGGGTCCATTATTGGCCGAGTTCACACCGTAGCCATCCGGGAAAAACGGACAAGGCTCGACGAAAGTGACCAGCAGAAAGCGCGGAAACTTTTCCGAATTCCATTCTTGAAAAAACTCGTACCCGGGCTGGAGTCCCGACGCTCTCAAACCTTCCTGCTGCTTTGCGCTGTTAGGGTCGTCGGTGAAGTAGAAGGCGGGGCTGCCGACGTAGCCTTGGGCGTACACCACCGGATAACGCTCGCTCGAGTGCTCGTCGAAGCCTCTCGGCAGGACGACAGTTGCGCCGAGATAGACCGGCACGCCCCAGAACTCGCTCAACAGCTCGCTCTTGATCTGAACGTGCTTTATCCACTTGGTGTCTTTCGGCGGATCGACCGGCGGTATCAAGTGATTGAGCAACAGACTGGCCCTGGGGCTGGATGCCGAATCGAAATGGACTTTCTGAACGTCGCTGTAGAGGTTGCCGGGCGAGACGTTGAAAAATCGCCCGCCCATATCCCAATGCACCCAAAGAGTTCGTCCGTCGCTGCGCTGACATTTGGAATAAACATTCAGGATCGCTTGCACGAAGTAATCGCCGGCTGGCAGTTGCGAGAGGCTCTGGACTGGATGCCCGAATGTGGTTTCGTCAACGAAGCTCCTTTGACCAGGCTGAAGGCTATCAACATCAACTCCAAAAATCGGAGTTGTGTTCGGCGCGATTTGAAGGCGCGGTTCCGGTCTCTCGGTTCGAGCAATGACAAGTATTAGCCGCCCGGTAATCGGCCCTGAGTGAACGCCCTTGTCATACGAGATTTCGAACCGCGCATCGGCTCGCGCCGCCGTGCAAAGCGCAGCTTGAAAGAGAACGACGACAGCAAGGCGAACAAGTTTCCTCATTGTTGTGCTCTTGCTCGTTCTCTTAATGTCGGCGGCGCTGGCATTTTCACCTGCGACCAAGTTGCCCAATCGGGAATCGCGGGCAGATGGTCAGAAGCTGATTCGCGAACCAAACTGAATCCACCGGGCGCCGTCGGTCCGGTTCGGCGGCGTGAATTGGCTCGTGAGAACGCCAAAGTTTGCCGGACTATTCAGACTCAAAGACGGAGCATTCAGGTTGACATGGTTAAACACATTGAAGAAGTCGAATGAGAACTCGAACCTCACTCGCTCTGTAATCCGAGTTTGCTTGCCCACCCGGAAGTCCAGGTTCCAGAAGCCCGGGCCTCGGAAATAGAGCGCTCGTCCCTGACGACCGTCCTGGCTGAGCAGGATGCGGCGAAATGACTTGAAGGCAGCTTCCGGGTCCGCAAATAAGTTCCGGCCGGATCCGCCAACGACGGGATTGCCCGCGGTACCGACACCGCCAGAGCCGGCGATATTCCCATAGATACCAGAGCGGAGGGTGGATGGGTCCACCAGCGGGATGGCCCCTTCGTTGGGGACACCTGCCAACGAACCGCCCCACACACCGGTGTTGTCGGTGACAAAGTAGGGCAAACTGCTGTACGCGCGGTAAATTCCGGACGTATACCATCCACCGATGATCCGCTCGAGCGCCCCGTGGCTGGACCAGCGCTTACCCGCTCCAAACGGCAAGTCATAAGTGAAAACGGCATTGAGAATGTGCCGCCGGTCCGACTGTGCTGGACCATAGTCAAGATCGCGATCGAAGCCCGAGGTGATCAGCGAGAGATTGTTCTGAATATCTCCGACCTGGTCGAGGGACTTCGACAACGTGTAGTTTAAATCGAATTGCAGACCGTGCCACGGCCGGTTCCGAAGCGTGGCAAACATGGCGTGGTAGTTGGATCGCCCGCCGTTGGTGGCCATCAGAATCGCCAGCAACTGCAGATTGTTGTAGGCCGGCAGACCGAGGGATTGCCGGAGGGCGCCCATCTGTAGAAACAAGGTGGACACGTTGTTGGTTTGAAAAAGACTGCTGAAGTTCGTAGTCAGAAATGCTGTTCCACGACCGGGTAACTGGTTTTCAAACCAGGGCTGCGGTTGCACGCTAGCTGGGCAGGTGAATCCTCCGAAAGTCTTCCCGGCATCTCCCCGGAGCACGCAGGCTACCTTATCGTAAGCCTGAGCAAAGGTCTGCCCGCTTGCAGAATCCGTAAAGAAATACGGCGAAGAGTCGAGATCAACTCCCGTCGGCAAGTCGCGCCCCAGCCTGCCGATATAACCTACCTCCATCAGCAGGTTGCGCGGGAGCTCGCGCTGGATGGTGAAGTCAATCAAGTAGTTGCGTCCGAGTTTCCGCTTGGGGTCGGTCGCGAAGGTCGTCCCGCCGGAGAGGACTGCAGGCACGATGGGCGAGGTGGCCCCCGTGAAGGCCGGAATGGGCACGCTTCCGTCCACGCCGAGGCGAAAGGCGGACTGGCCACGATTG
>DASXSR010000124.1:0-39524 GCA_036505875.1 Blastocatellia bacterium
TTGTCTATTTGACCTACCTTGGTGGAAGCGGCATCGACGGCGGAACGGGGATCGCAGTGGACCCTGGAGGCAGCGTCTACGTGACCGGCTTCACCGGTTCCGCCGACTTCCCGACAGCGAATTCGTTGCAGTCGACTTTCGGCGGCGGCTCTTTCGAGTCTTTTGCGGCGAAGTTAAACGCGTCGGGCTCGGCGCTCGAATATTCGACTTATCTCGGCGGCAGTGGTATCGATTCAGGCTTTGGCATAGCAGCGGACTTGTTTGGTAATGCTTATGTGATGGGCCAGACCAATTCCACCAACCTCCAAACTGCGAGTCCGCTTCAGGCGGTTTACGGTGGCGGTAGTTCTGACGTCTTTGTCGCCAAGATAAGACCCGATCTCAAGATCACCGGCGCTTCACTAAGCGGCAAGCAGCTGATAGTCACGGGCAGCGGTTTTGACAACGGGGCGAAGATACTCGTAAACAGCCAGCCGCAGAAGACTGCGAACGATGATCAGCATCCTGGGGCGACGCTGGTGAGTAAGAAAGCAGGCAAGAATATAGGCGCGGGTCAGAGTGTGACGCTGCAAGTGCAAGACTCGGACGGCTCGCTGTCGAATGAATTCATATTTACCAGGGCTACCAACTGACAAAGGACAAGCCGGCAGCAAGATCTCGGGTCACGCTACTTTTGATTCGGTGCGCGGAATTTTACTTCTTTGTCGTTGCTGAACAGCTTCGTAATCTTGTAACCCGCGAAGCCCGTGTCGCGCTTCCCATCATACTCAAATTCGAAGGTTCCCCTCTGGTTGGGTGGCAGTGGATTTGGCGTGACTGAAACTATTCGAGTCTCCGGCGGCAAGTCACCTCCGCGCTGGAGGGACACTTCTATCGTGAGATTCTCGAGCGGCTGATCCGAGATGTTGTCGACGGCGCCTCGTGCTTTGACTACGTTCTTGTTAACTTCGGGTCGGTATGACGGGTAAACGACGGCCTTCGGCGTCATCGAATCCTGTATTGCGCGCTGCGTGTCGATGCCACGCACGTGGTCGACGAACGCGCTAACCCGTGA
The DNA here is from genome assembly GCA_036505875.1 of Blastocatellia bacterium. Classification (GTDB taxonomy): domain Bacteria; phylum Acidobacteriota; class Blastocatellia; order UBA7656; family UBA7656; genus Onstottus_A. The sequence goes on from DASXSR010000124.1 coordinate 1,055, forward strand.
GTGAAACGACGGAACGAAGAGGTACAGCGCCAGCACTCCGCAGAATATGGCCAGCACCACGAGAAGGATGATCGTTCCAGCCCGACCGCCTCTTTGATCCAGCTCCTCGCCGTAATGTGACAACGCGGCGATTCCCTCCTCGCTCTCCGGTCTCACACGCTCGCCCAGAATCAACGGTCCGGGTGAGGCTTCGGCGGGTAAACCGAGCACCGATCCCGCTGGTGCTTTTCGCGGACTTCCGGCATGGCTTGTCGCGATCGCCGGCTCGTGGATCGGAACTGGCGGCGTTTGCGCAGGCTCGGTTGCTAATTCCCGCGTTTCGCGTCGTTGAGGGGTTCCAAACATCATCGTCGCCTTCGAAGTGTCTCGAGAAACGCGCGCAGCCGAGTCCAACTCTCGCGTAACCGCTTCCTGCTCCCGTGGTGTGAGCGGCTCTATCCTCGGCGTCTCGTAAGGCTCGCGGTGCGGTATGCGTTCAATTCTCGGCGTCTCGTAAGACTCGCGACGCGATTCCTCGACGGCTGGCGCGGATTGCGTCGGTTCAGCACGTATTGGGCTTTGCTCACTGATAACCGGCGGTTCCTCGCTTGCTTCGAGCCCGGCCCACACATCATCATCGAAGGGCGTGACAACATGCTCCGTGGGCTTCGGCGTGGTCTGTTGGGGAGAAGGGCTAGATAGTACCTGTGTTGATCGGTCCTCAAGGTTCAACGAGCGAACCGGTGTTGGCTCTACAATCGGTTCGGGAGCGGCAGCGGGGGGCAACTCTGTTTCACTCGCTAATTGGCTCGTGCCTCCAGCCTCGACCGAAGCTTCTTGAGGAGCCGGCCCGCTGACTTCGCCGTGAGCTGCGCCGGCTCCCTCCTCGGACTTCCGGGTGGGAGGGGCCACGTTCACGAAGAGGCTTCGGCGCGACAGGTCCCAATCTTCTTCGGGTTCTTTCTCTATGTGCCTGTATTTTCGGTAGAAATAGACAAGCAACGACACGCCCGCGACAAACACAACCACCGCGCCGATGATTACCACTCGGGAGATTCTCCCCTGTTGTGGCTGAAGCAAGTTCAAAAGCAAAGAGATCATCCTGTTCTGTTCCTAACTATGAAAATCTGTCGCCGACTGTAGTCTCGAGCCACTTCCTTGTCCTACTGTCGAAACTGTCGCGCCATCTTCCAGAGCCGCAATCGCATCCAGTACGATCGACTCTTCGTGTACAGCAACCGTACGCAGGTCAATCACAACGCGATCGTGCTCCGTGCGCGCAATCACAGGAATCGTGTATCCGCGCAACTTCTGCTCGAGTGAAGCCGCCGACATCTCGGCGTGCTCCAACGTAACGAGCACAGTTTGAAGCTCAACTTCCGGCGCCGATCCTCCTCCGATGACCGAAGTCCCATCTTCGATGCTGGTTTTCAATCTGCCGTTCGTCACTCTGCCGATCGAAGCCCGGAAGCGCGCCGCGCGCTCGGCTATTTCGTCGCGACCTGCGGCTATGGCTCGGACAACAGGAACCTCTTTAACCGCCACGCCGCGCTCGTAAAGCCTAAGTGTCGCCTCGATCGCGGCGTAAGTCATCTTGTCGACTCGAAGCGCTCTCATCAGCGGGTTTCTGCGTACACGATCAACGACCTCACGAGAACCTGCGATCACGCCTGCTTGCGGGCCGCCAAGCATCTTGTCGCCGCTGAAAGAAACCACCGGGATTCCAGCCTTCAGCGACTCAGCAACCACGGGCTCGTCCGTCACGCCATACGGCGCAAGATCGATCAAACACCCAGAGCCGAGGTCTTCATATGCCGGGACGCCTGCGTTCCGAGCCAGGTCTGCAATCTCGTTTACACTCGGTCGCTCGGTGAAGCCGACGATGCGATAGTTCGAGGGATGCACGCGCAATATCAACTTGGTGCGCTCGTTGATAGCATTCTGGTAGTCGGCGATCCGAGTGCGATTGGTAGTGCCGACTTCGCGCAGGATGGCCCCGCTCTTTTGCATCACGTCGGGGATTCGAAAGCTGCCGCCGATTTCGATCAACTCGCCGCGCGAAACGATGACTTCTCCGCCTTCCGCAAGAGTGTTCAGCACCAGCAGCACTGCGGCGGCGTTGTTGTTCGCGAGGACCGTCGCCTCGCTTCCCGTGAGCCGCCCGAGTAGCTCTTGGCAATGAATCTCTCTTCGACCGCGTTCGCCCCGCGCCAGATCATATTCGAGATTCGAGTAGTGCGATGCGGCTTCTGCGACTGCTTCAGCTGACTGACGAGCCAATGGCGCTCGACCGAGATTCGTGTGGATGATCACTCCAGTCGCATTGATTACTCGGCGTAGCGAGGGCCGAGCGCTTTCGACAGCACGCGCTTCGAGCCTGCGTTCGATCTCTTGGCTCAGGTGTTCGCTCCCGTTCGTCACCGGCAAATGGCCACTTGCCACTTCTCCACGTATCTCTTCGGTAATGTCGCGTAGGAGATCCCGCACTCGATCGCGACCCAGCTCGGCAAACAGTCGATACGCAATTGGCCTCTCCAAGAGTGTCTCGATGGAAGGCAATGATCTCAACAGTTCGTTCGTCATGTTTTCCGTTGACACCGCGCGGCGCCTGTCGTACATTCTAGCATAACCCCTACGACTTACACTCAAGCCCTTCGAGAGTTATGCAATGGAAGCTCAAAGCGAAAATGTGTTTGACCAAGAGCTCGACCGGCTCGAGCACGAGATTCGTCGGCTGAAGGTCGAGTATGACATTTATTTCAATGGTGGGACCGTTCGACCGCCGCTGGATACGAAAGGCCGGGTCGAGACGGCAATAAAGCGCATTTACGACGCGCGCGGCATGTCATTTGGACACCGTTTCCGTTACAACAGTCTGGTTGCGCGTTACAACGTGATGCGCGAGCTGTGGAGGCGGCAAAATCAGGAGCGAGAAGAAAGCGGGAGACCACCGACCGCCGAAGCGCATGCGGCTGCGCGAGAATCTGTGACGGTTATTCGCTGTCAGGATCCACAGCTTGAACCGGACAAGGTCAGCCAGCTTTACGATCAGCTTGTGGCCGCCAAACGGCAGTGCGGTGAGAGGCTCGGCCCACTGAGTCTTCAACTATTCACCCAGTTCCTGGTGTGTCGCGCCCAAGACATAAAAGAGCGCCTGGCAGCAGAGGCCGTAGATTTTGTGGTAGGAGTCGACAATGGGCACGTGAAATTCGCTGCCCGCCCCGGCCGATAATCTTACCGCTCGTCGCTTGCTAAACCTCCCTGAACAGCCTGCACCGATGCCATCACGCGCATTTCGGGACGCTGAAACTGTTCGGCCATCAACCTCGCGTGGTCAAAATCAGTGCGAGCCACCCATCCTACCCCGCGCGCAAACTCCATGAATATTTGGCTGAGCTGATTGCCGCCGCTGACGATGAACTCTCCGTCGCGAAAGTACTGTTGAAGATCAAATCCATTCAACACAACTGCCGCAGCGACAAGTTCGTTGAGTTGTTCTATCGCAGTCCCGACAATCACCGCACCGTTAGGTGAATCAAGCTGTTGATACAACCGGGCGATTTGTAGCTGGGCCGCTAGCTGCGGATAGCTCAGCGCTCTATTGCCCAAAAGTGCTTGAGCCTCGCCCAGGAGCTGGAGCGCGGTCGACTTGTCACCCTTCGAAGAGGCGCTACCGGCCATCTGACACAGAATTCCAACCCGTTCCTCCAACGAAAAACGAGAGGCAGGCGATCGCATTTCGGCGAGCTTCTGTTGGTCACTTGCGCGATAAAACATCTGACGATCCAGGTTCAACATCATATCTCGGCGTTGTTGCGGGTTAGTGATCTTCTCAACGATCTCTCGAGCGTGACTTGCATCCCCTTGATTAAGGGCCTTCCAAACAGCTTGTTGGATCAAATTATTCACAACCTCCGGAGGGGCATTTTTGGACGCTTCCAAAAGATCGTAGGCGGTGCCGGTCTGAACAAGTTGCTGGTATCTGACCCACGGTCCTTGCTGCATTTCGTTGAGCTTGTCAAATTCTGCGAGCCTCGCGCGCAGCGCAGGAATCTGATCTGGTGAAAGTCGCTCGATATCAGAGAGCATCGGCCTCAACTGTTGAAGCAATCCATACATCTGCCCGGGAAAGCTGCGCCCGGAGATTGGGTAATCACCAACCTTGCCGATAACGGGAACAGACCCCATCGCGGTGTTCACCACCGCGTTGACGATGAGCGAGCTCAGTTCTCGCGCGACCTGTTCGTTCAAGCCGGTCATTGAAACATTGACCGTGGTTCTGAGAGTGGGTTGGCCGGATGCCGTGCGGTTGCTCTCGGTCCAGGCTCGCAATAGGTTAATCGCCGCATTCAACGACGCTGGAGTCCTACTGAGATCATCGGTTTGAATCCGATTCAAGAGGTCTCCGAGGAATTTCTCGGCCGCTGTCTTGTCCTTGGATTGCAAAGTGTAAAGGAAGTTGGTCGCCTGAGAGTCGATCCCCTGTTTCAACGAGTCCTCGGCAATCGAGAGCGCGTCTGCCGGATTCTTGGCTGCCAGTTGGATAGCCAACCTCAGCTCAAGCTGAGCTTCGAAATCCGGCTGCGCATACGGCTGTTGCTCTGAAGAAGTCGGACGCGAAGCTCGCAGGAAATCAAGCGCCAATTTCGCGTCGTGATTGGCCGCAACCTGTATGATTTCTTGCCGCAATTGCGACGGCAAATGAGTGAGATTCGAGTATGCCCGGTCTCCGCTGTCGATGGCAGCAGCGATCTCGGAGAGGCTTGCGATCGCGTCCTTGAGCAGCAAACGAGCGCGCGGTTCATCACGACTCCAGAGCGAATCGGCGAGCGAAATGTCGACGCGAATTCGGTTTTCCGGCAGTTTTAGCGATTGCGTTTCTTTGATGATCTCTTCGGCAAGGGCCAGCGCTTTTTTCTCACGCTCAGCTCGGGCTTTTTCTTTCTCGCTCTTTGTCGACTCGCCAACGGATGCCGATTGAGCTCCGACTATCGGGGTCACTAGGAGTAGAACCAACAACAACGCTGTGAGTTTTAAAGCCATTTCAGAACCTCCGGCGATGCTCTGATCTGATCCTGATTTCCGCCGCCAGCAGTGACGGACGGGAAGCTACGCAGAGTGCATTAGACGCTGGTGCGCGCGAGATGTTCCGGCAATAACAACGTCAGAAGTTTCCAGCGGCTGTTCAAGAGAACGTTCCGATTCGCTGTGCTTGCGATGGAATCTCAATTGGCCTCCGTGATGCCGCTGCGAGTGACCATAGATTCTCGCGAAATGGAGTAGGTTGCTTAACAAGCTTCAGAAGAATCGCAATCACACAGTTTCTGTTCATTCAAACTGCCTTTTGAACTCAAGAAACTCTCGCTTGAGATCCGTCAACTCTCCACGGACGAGCGTGAGTTCTTGTTCAAGTCTGGCAATACGTTCGTTTTCGTCACGAACCTCGAGCGTCGCCGGCTCAACCCGCGTCGCGACTTCTCGCTCCTCGACTTGAACTTCGCCCGAAAGCAAGTGCGCGTAGCGTGATTCCTTGGTCCCAGGCTGGCGCGGCAATCTCGTTACTAGGGGCGGCTCGGCAGACATCATTACTTGAAGCGTCAATTCAACTTCCTCAAGCTGCTTGAACTCATACAGCCTTCCCGTTCGACCGCGAATCTCCCCGGCAGTCTGCGGCCCGCGCAACATCAGCACGCACAGCACCGCCACCTCTTGCGCCGCCAGCTTCAATTGTTCGGTGAACCTGTGCTCGTACTTGGGCACTCGGCCCACGCCAGTAACCATCCAGATAAGCTGTTTTTCCCGCAGACTCTCCAACGCGCGCGCGACTGTCTTCTCGTCGAACGACACAACCGGATCGCGATTGGAAATCTGGTTGCACGCGCTCGCCAGTGCGTTGAGTGACAGCGGATAATACTCGGGAGTTGTGATCTCTTTTTCGATCAACGACCCGAGCACGCGTACTTCAGCAGGAGTAAGTGTTTGTTCCACAATTCAGGAATAGTAGCGCAAAACTGTCAGTTTGCGTCAGCCGCAGGCGCGAAGATTCAATGCCTACAGTAAGAGCAAGAAAAATTTGCAAACTGCTTACCTTTTGAGCGGGGTTTTGGTTTATACTGTCCCCAGCAGACCTTCGCAATGGGAGGCGTCAATGAATAAGCTCACATCTGGGCTTGCGTTCGCTTTTGCCGCGTCGTTGTTGATTCTCCTCTTCTCCGTACCGCTCGCCGCTCAAAAGTCGAAATCCGAAGCTCCGCCTGCGCAGCCCTCGACTGCTCCACCTTCCGCAAGGGGCTCGTCGATCAGCGGGCCGGACTCCGCCACAACTGGTCAGACTTTCTACGATGTCGAATATCTGCTCCTTAGAAGGACGCCTTACACGGAAGCCGAACGCAATCGCAGGAGGGCGGCGGCGCAGTTGTACCAGGACTTCCGTCGATTGAGGCAGATCAATGCCGAGACGATTTCTCCGTTCGCCGGGATTAGTCCCTCCGATTACAAAAGGTTGTCACGGGCCACAGGAGAGTTAAGAGACCGGGCGGCTCGAATCAAGTACAACATCCCGTTTTCCATCAAGCATCGCGAGCAGATCCGCTACGAAGAAGATGCCATGCAGCTCGGTTCTATGCTGCCGCAACTAAGCCGCGTGATTGAGAGCTTTCTTAGCAACCCCGCGCTGCGCATGGAGTCACCGAACGACGCCGAACTCCGCGCGCAAGCCGGACGGGACCTGGACGGGATCATTAAGCTCAGCAAGTCGATCAACAGACTAGCGAAGCAGTTGAGCAAGGCTGGCACATAATAGGCTAAAGGAGGCATGACGATGTCACGAAACTCGGCTATTGTTGCAACGCTCTTCCTTGCTGCGACGGTGATCCTGACGAAACCGGAATTGGTCGTGGCGCAAAAAAACAAACCAGATCCGACGCCTCCCGCTACCAAACCTTCCGCACCCACGGCGCCCGCCGGCTCGTCTTCAACAAACATGAGCGCGGCCAACGAGGCGTTCATGGAACTCGAATTACTCGTGAGTGGGAAAGTTGTCACAGGCGAGTCGGAAGACCGCAGTAAGCGGCTTGCACAGCTGAACGAAGACTTCAATAGGCTGCAACAGATCAATAGCGAAAAGGTAGCTCCACTGTTGCGCGCCACATCGGTCGACTATAAAGAGCTTTCACGCGCAATGTCAGAGATCAAGAACCGGGCCTCACGAATCAAATATAACATCCCGATCGGATTAAAGGACAAAACGGGCGAAAAGGTTCAATACGACACGGACGCAAGTCAGGTCGCGCCAATGCTTCCGGAGCTGAGCCGAATAATCGAAAGCTTTCTTGGCAACCCAGTATTCCATGTCAGCTCGCCAAACGACGCCGAGCTGCGCTCACGGGCCGGACGCGATCTTGATGGCATTATCAAACTCAGCAACGCGATCAACAAGATCGCCAAGCGACTCAGCAAAGGCCAGGCGCCTTCTCAATGATTCAGTATGATTGGAAAAGGGACGGCTTCACACGTCTGCCTTCGGACCTCCGGCCTCTGCCCTCTGGACCTTAATTATCCGCTCGATTGAATAAATCGGCTTCCCCTGAGATTCGAAATAAGTCCGGCTCAGCATCTCACCGATCAACCCCGACGACACCAACTGCATGCCCGCCAATATCAGCACTGCTCCCAGAAGCATCAGCGGGCCGTGCTTATCAAAAACGTCAGTTCCGCGAAAAACCTTGTCGATAATAAGCCACGCGCCGATCAACACCCCGACCGTCGTGCTCGCAAGACCAATTCCTCCAAAAAAGTGCAAGGGCCGAGTGAGGTATCTCAGCAGAAAGCGGATCGTCAGAAGATCGAAGAGAACTCGGACAGTGCGTGACAGCCCGTAGTGCGAACGCCCGCCGGGTCGCTCGACATTCTTGATAGGCACCTCGACAATCGTCGCGCCGTTCCACGATGCCAGCGCCGGGATGAAGCGATGCATCTCACCATAAAGCTTGATCTGCTTGATGGTGTCTTTGCGATAAATCTTGAACGTCGTTCCGAAGTCGTGGATCTTCACGCCCGACACGCATGCCATCAACCAGTTTGCGATTCGAGAGGGCGCCCGGCGGAGCAGAAAGTTATCGACCCGGTTCTTGCGCCAGCCACTGACAATGTCGCATCCGCTTTCTTCAAAAGCCGTGAGCAACTTCGGAATGTCCGCCGGATCATGCTGCAGATCGCCATCCATCGAGATGATCACGTCGCCTTCCGCGTAATCGAAGCCCGCGGCTAACGCGACCGTTTGGCCATAGTTTCGCTTCAATCGAATAACCACAACGCGAGGGTCGGCCTTCGCCAGGTCGTTCAATATTTGTTGGGTCGAGTCCGTGCTGTGGTCGTCGATGAAGATGAACTCGACCGGCTCGTACGCTCCGGTCATTGTGTCAGACAACTGCTGATACAGCTCGCGCGCGCTCTCCTGCTCGTTATGAAACGGCACGACGACAGAGTATTTGGGATTTCCGATCTCGCCGCCAAACATTCTTCAGACCCAATCGTGATACGCTATCTTGGGCTCAGGTTCTGTTGCCACTGCTATGACCAACCTGGCTTTGCTTGTCTGCTTCTTTTCGACGCAGGTTAGTCTAACATAGCGCAGACAAGCTGCCGACCTGCTGCGCCTCTCGCCAAATTCGCTCAGTCGCGCGAGCTATTCGATCATTTCTCATCCCCAAAAACGTAGACCCGTACTGCAGCCGCGCCCTCAAAGCTGCTCGTTTGCACCTGCGGATAGCCTTGCTCGATAAAGCTGAACTTTTCTTGGTTCTCAAAGTAAAGCCGCCCTCGTTGCAAGAGCACAAATTCCGGGGCGCTCGCGTGGAATTTGAATCCCGGCTTCGACATTATCTCGGGATGAATGTCCGCGCGGCCGTACCGCTCGAGATAATACTGAACCACACCGGGTATCTCACTAGCGAGAGACGAGCCCGCCGGAGCGCTATCGGCAATGTACTTGATGCTCTCTCGCGCGCCGAGATCGTAAAACTCATCGTGCGGGAAAAAGTAACCGACGCGCCCGCCGCCGAATGCATTCACATACAGACTCGGATGCGAGTGCAGCAGCGTTCGCGCGGCGGTGATTGTTGGAGCGATCACGAAGCCAACGGCGACCGCGACCGCTACCGCGACGGCTGCAGCCTGTTGAGCAAAATGACTTTCACGCGCCACGGCCCGGGTTAAATAATTAAGCCCGCGTAAAATCATTACTATCCCAATTGCTGCGGTCATATAAACCAGAGGCAGCAGTGTCAGCGTATATCGCAGGAATTTTGCCCCGACTACAGACATCGGCAACAGCCAAAAGATCAACATCAGTCTCAAGAACAGGTAACCGCGAGTTGCGGGATACTCGCCGCGATGCCGGAAGATTTCGACCAATCCAACAACGAATGCCGCGAGTATCGGAATGGGAACCTTCACCGCCAGAAAAAGGAGATAGAAATACCAGGGCGTCCCGCCCGGCGTTTGAGACAAGTCGTTGATATACAGCCTATCGGCTACTAAGTAGCCGTGATGCGTCACCAACTCTTCGTTCACATACCTCCAAAGGTAGCGCCAGGTTTGCGGCAGGATTACCGCAGGATTCACAGCGACGAACGTCAGAAACATAGCCGCGAGGATCTTCCCGTTAATCAAGCCCCAGACCGGACGGTTGTTTCGGCTGTCGTAACTTGCAAGATTGTAAAACAGCGCGTAGAGACCGAAATGGTGCGGCATATACTTCGACGCAATCATCAATCCGAAAGCCACCCCTGCCAGAATGTACAGCCGCTCTTGCCCTTTCAAATCAGACCCGGCCCGTTCCTTCGCGCGGTTGTATAAACAGAAGCCGGTCAGCATGAAGAAAACGAGCAGGGTGTCTTCCTTTGCTATTCGGTTGATTGAAATGGCGTCCACGCCCACCGCCCAGAGTGCCGCAGCCAGCAACCCGATTCTCCGCCCGAGGAGAGAACTAGCGAAAAGGAAAAGAGGAATGATCGTCAGCGCGCCAAACAGAACGTTGGGGAGCCTCAACGCCGCTTCCTCGCTTATCAAAAGCTGGGGGTTTTGCCCCACAGCCTCGTTCCACGCCGTGGCTATGTGAACTGAACCGGCGCATAGCAGCTTCATCACCATAGGGTGTTCGGCGTTCGCTGTGAAATCACCTTGCTCGTAGGCCCGGATGGCGAAAATCTTGTTCGTCTCGTCCTCGGCGAAACCGGCGGCATTTAAACGGTATACGCGCGCACAGAACGCGAGCGCGACCATCAACGCTATGACAAGGAGCTTGTGACGCTCGAGGTTGCTCAACAGACCAGGCTTGGGTTGAGCCTGGCTTGCTCCCAGCTCATCAACGGTTCGCATCTCTTGTCCCCAGCTAGCTCGATTATTCTGTCCACAGTTGCGAAGACGCGAAAGAGGTGTGTTTCAGGATTGTGACTAGACGCGCTCGGTCACCTCTGCAAAGACGCTCAGTTGCACGAATCCTCCGACGAAACGCGGGCGAACCCAATCATTCTAGATAGTCGATACAGAAAACTCAAACGCGACAAAAAGGCCGCTGCCGGCGGGCAGCGGCCTTGTAGTTGGAGGATAGTCGACGCCAGAGATTAGTCAGCTTTCTTGCGCATGAACGCGGGAACATTCACATCTTCACGGCGCAGCGGCTCGGGCGCCGGTTGCGCCGCCAGGGGTCCCGTGACACGAGTCTCAGAAACCGCGGGCTGCGGCACTGCAAATGGTCGAGATGGCTCGGCGACCGCTGCAACCTTGTCAAACCCCGTCGCTATGACGGTAATTTTCATTTCGTTTGTCAGTCGATCGTCGAGCACCGCGCCGAATATGATATTCGCGTCTTGATCCGCCGAGTCGTGAATCACTGACATCGCTTCGTTGACTTCAAACAAAGTGAGGTCAACGCCGCCGCTGATGTTCACCAGCAGTCCTTTCGCGCCCTCGATGGAAGCTTCTTCGAGCAACGGACTGGATATCGCACGCTGGGTTGCTTCGAGCGCACGGTTTTCACCCGTCGCCATGCCGGTGCCCATCAACGCCATGCCCATTCCTTCCATGATCGCCTTTACGTCTGCGAAGTCGACATTTATCAGACCAGGTACTGTGATAATGTCTGATATCCCTTGCACGGCTTGAAGCAGCACGTCGTCGACAAGCCTAAATGAGTCATAGAACCGGGTTCCTTTGGGAACCGCGTTGAGCAGCCGCTCGTTTGGAATCGTAATAACCGTATCGACGCATTCTCGCAGCTCGTTCAACCCCTGCTCGGCTTGTCGCTGTCGGCGGCGTCCCTCAAATCGAAAAGGCTTGGTGACAACCGCTACAGTAAGGGCCCCGAGCTCGGTCGCGAGGCTCGCGATGATGGGCGCGGCGCCTGTTCCGGTTCCCCCGCCCAATCCGGCGGTGATAAAAACCATGTCCGAGCTTTCTATCGCCTCGATGATTTTCTCTGTGTCTTCGAGGGCCGACTGCCGGCCCTTCTCCGGATCCCCGCCAACGCCCAGTCCTCGAGTGAGCCTTTCGCCAAGCTGCAACTTGACGGAAGCTTGCGAGGCCTTGAGAGACTGGAGATCCGTGTTCGCGACCAGGAACTGCACGCCCTGAATCCCCGCTTCAATCATTCGGTTGATCGCGTTGCCGCCTCCGCCGCCGATCCCGATGACTTTTATGTTTGCACCGCTGATGGGTTGTTCGGATTCGTCAAACAATATAGCTCCGCTTCGCTTCTCCATCCGTCGATCCACTGCCATTTGTTCGTGCCTCCTGCGAGCAATCAAGCAACTGGTGAGCGACCGGGCAAGCGCGCGCTAAGCCACACGCAACGCTCGCACAAAAACCTGAGTTCACATTTCAATCGGTTCTAATACACCGTCAGGAGTCAGGGCTCCCTCATGGGCGCCTCGCCACGCGACCGTGCCGGGGGTTCTCCTAACAGTGCCTTTGAGGCTGGCGACCGGTAGCTACAACATATGGTAGCCCCAGTTTCTGAGGACGCTCCAAATGGTAGCACAGTCGCCCAAGCCGCACAACCTTTTTTTCACGAAAGCGAGACATTTTTCGAAAAAAAGTTTCTTTACCGAAACCACCGCTTCCAGATGCTCGGCTGCTTCGGAGCGCCGTCCTTCAGTGAGTGGATCTTTCGGTGATTCATCTGCTTGTGGAAGCCATACAGCAGCGTGCCCACCACCGTCGCAAAAGCTGGACTGTCGATCTCGCCAGTAAGCCCGCCAACGAAATTCGGCAGACCATGACGCGCCGGAAGGTCCAACACTTGTTCGGCCATCTCGACCACGCCATCCATTAGGGCCCCGCCGCCGATCAGCACCACGCTTGAAAGTATCTGCTTGTCAAACCCCGCTCGCTGAATTTCCTCCGCTGCGTGCGAGAAAATCTCCTCGGCTCGAGGCTGCAGAATCTCGCACAGGATTTGACGGCTGAGCATCCGTGGCTGACGGCCGGCAACTGACGGCACCTCGACCATGCGCGAACGCTCCCCGTCGGCCATCAACGCGGCCAGCGCGCAGCCCTCGCTTCGCTTCATCCGCTCGGCTTCGGGCACCGGCGTGCGCAGCCCAACCGCGATGTCGTTCGTGAAATGGTTCCCGCCCATCGGAAACACAACCGTGTGCCGGATCGCCTCGCGATAAAAGATCGTGAGATTGGTGATGTCGGCGCCAATATCTATCACCGCCGCGCCGTACTCTTTTTCGTCCTGCGAAAGCGTCGACTCGCCGCCGGCGACCTGATTGACCACCGTGTCGGTGACCATCATGCCGGCCCGATTGACCGAAGTGATGACGTTCTGTCGCGCGGTGATCGGCGAAGTCACAACGTGCACGGCGGCTTCCAGCCGCATCCCCAGAAAGCCTATCGGGTTGCCGATGCCGTCCTGTCCATCGACGGTGAATTCCTGCGGCAACACGTCAATGATCTCGCGATCGGTCGGCACGCTTACCGCGCGCGCCTGATCGATTACACGATAGACGTCGTCCTCGGTGATGTCGCGATTGCGACGGCTTATGGCAATGACTCCGCGCGAGTTGATGCCTCGCACTTGCGCGCCTCCCAACCCAACGTACGCGGAGTCGATCGGAAGCCCCGACATCATCTCGGCCTCTTCGACAGCCTGCTTGATTGCGTCGACCGTGGCCTCGATGTTCACCACCACCGACTTGCGCACGCCACGCGAGGGCGCTCGCCCAATGCCGATGATCTCGAGACTATCGCTATCGGTGATCTCTCCTACAAGCGCTCTGACTTCGGTCGTGCCGATATCAAGCGCAGCAATGTGTCTGTTCCCTTTTGGCATTTCTAATCCTCCGGCTGATAGCTACTTTCTTCCTGCCTTCTGCGCGCCGGGGGTGGCGAAGTTTACAACTATGCGCTCGCTGCGAGCGGCGTCGATGAAATTGATGTTGCTTGCATTCTGAATCAGTCTGTCGATGTCTTGAACGCGGAAGCGACCGGGCAATTCAGAGTCTCCCTGCTTGATGGCCTGCAGCACTTGAATCGCCCGCTCGAATCTTTTGCGGAAGTCAGTGCTGCCAACGTGAATCAGCACCGGCGGATGAGCCAGTCTTATGTTCACGTCTTTGGTGAAAGTCAGATCGATTTGATCTATGAGGCCCCAAAGCGAGCTGGGGCCATCGTTGAATTCGCGCTCGATCTGTTTGTAAAGCGCAATACGCTCTCGATCCTCTGCAAGCGCCGCTTGCGAGCGATTGCCTTCTGCAAACCCTTTCGCGATCGGTGGAATCTCCGACGCTTCAGCTTTCTTTGAACCTGAGTTCTTCACTTCGGAGAACTCGCCCATTTCCACCGCATCCTCATCAAGCCAAACAAGTGCTTCGGATTCACGCCGGACCAGAACGGCCGGTTGCCGCTCGACCACGCGGACGAAGAGGCCGTCCGGGAGCACGCGCGCAAGCGAGGCGGTCCGCACGCGTGGCATCGCCTCAATCTTCTGCCTCACGCTTGAAAGATCAACCTCCATCAATCTGGCTTGTCCCACTGCCTTTCGCACCGCTTGCTCTATTTCTGCTCGCAACTGCGGCGACCCGTCGCTGATAGTCACACGGCGCAGCAGGAAAAGCCTTGAGCTCGCTAGAGTATTATAACCTACAATCACGAGAATCACCGCGGCGACGATTGCGACGGGTCCAACGAACGACGTCGCGATCATGAAAACCCTTCGCAGATCAATAGCGCTGCGTCGGCGCGATCGGGCCCCGTGGAGTCGCCTTGAAGAGCGGGGCGTTACAACCTGATTGCGCATTTTCGAGTCATCCCTTGGAGTTAACGGCATAAAGTATCTCCTCACATTCGACGATAGAGGATGGAGAATTGAGGATGGACCCTCGAGCCTCTATCCTAGAGCCTCTATCCTCGATTCAAGTATTCTCAGCAATTCATCTCCTGCTTGATAGACGTTGCCGGCGCCGAGCGTCAGCACTAGATCGCCGGGGCGAGCGATCTGTTTGAGTCTCGCAGCGGCATCTTTCAGACCGCCGATGTACTCGACATGCCGGTGGCCGAACCGCTCGACCTGTTCGGCTAACGCGCGTCCGGTTATTCCTTCAATAGGATCTTCGCTTGCGGCGTAGATGTCCGTCACAAGCAAGATGTCCGCGCCGTAAAATGAGCGAGCGAATTCGTCCCTCAGGTCGCGCGTGCGAGTGTAGCGATGAGGTTGAAACAACGTCAACACTCGCCGTCCCGCCGTCCGCGCCGCCGCCAGCGTGGCCTTGATCTCAGTTGGATGATGGCCGTAATCATCGACGACCAGCACGCCATCTCGCTCGCCCTTAACCTGGAATCTTCGCTCGGCCCCGCGAAACTCGGCGAGCACGCCGGCGATCTGTTCGAAATTGATTCCCAGATCGAGCCCGACTGCCACCGCCGCCAGAGCGTTCTGAATGTTGTGAGCCCCAGGGACTGCGAGCTTGATACTGCCCATCTCCTCACTAAACGCACGAACCGTAAACTCCGACCCGAAGCTCGCATCCAAATGAACGCGCGACGCCCACACGTCCGCTTGAGCCGCCGATCCGTAGCTGATCGTACGACGCGTGAGCTGAGGTATGATCGCTTGCACGTTCTGATCGTCAAGGCACAGCACCATCGTCCCGTAAAACGGCACGCTGTTGGCGAATTCGATGAAACACTGCTTGATCTGCTCGATGCCTCCGGTGAAATGATCGAGATGATCGCCGTCGATGTTGGTCAGTACCGCAATCGTCGGGGTAAGGAGCAAGAGCGAGCCGTCAGATTCATCGGCTTCGACGACGATGTATTCTCCGCGACCGTGTCTGGCGTTCGAGCCGAGAGACGCAACCCGCCCGCCGACCACCACCGACGGATCGAACCCGGTTCCGGTCATCAAGTGCGCGATCATCGAGGTCGTCGTAGTCTTACCGTGAGTGCCCGCCACGGCAATCCCGTGGCGATAGAGCCGCATGAGCTCGGCAAGCATCTCGGCGCGCGAAATCACGGGAATCTGCTTTTGCCGCGCGGCGACGACTTCGAGATTATCATCGCGTATCGCAGACGACGTCACGACAACATTGGCGTCGACCATGTGCTCGGCTTTGTGACCTTCGTAGACCGTAGCACCCATCGACTCCAGGTGCTCGGTGATCTGCGTGCGTTTCAGGTCGCTGCCGGTGACGCGGAAACTCTCGCCGAGCGACAACAGCACTTCGGCTATGCCGCTCATGCCGATGCCACCGATCCCGACGAAGTGTATGTGTCTGAGCCCTCGAAAAAGCATTATTAATCAAAGGCACGAAAAGGACAGAAAGGACATAAGGGACCTGAAAACTCTTTATTGTCCCCTTTGTCCCTTTCGTCCTTTTTGTTCGTTTACCAACAACATCGCCAACTCCACCGCTCGCTCGGTTGAGTCTGCCCGTCCCAGCCGGCGACTTGCTTCTTCCATTCGATCGATCTCTTCCGGGTGATCGATCAACCTATTCAATTCTTCGGCGAGCCGCTCAGGCGTTAAGTCCTTCTGCGGGATCTTTATTCCCGCGCCGACCCGCTCGAAAGCCTCAGCATTCTTGCGCTGATGATCGTCGGTCGCGAACGGAAATGGAACAAAGATCGCCGCTTTGGCAGCCGCTGCAACCTCAGCCGCTGTCGTGGCTCCGGACCGGCAAATGAGCACGTCCGCGCGTTCGAATTGATTCGCCATATCGTGAATGAATGGTTTCACCTCAGCGTCTAATCCCGCTTCTTTGTACGCGCGCTGGACCATCTCAAAATCTCGCTCGCCGGTCTGGTGAACGATCGCAAGTCGATCCTTTCTCGCAGCCAGCAACGGCAGCGCCGCAGCAATCGCGTTGTTGATCGCGTGTGCACCCTGGCTGCCTCCGAAAATCAACACGTGCAATTTATCGCTTCGCGTCTTCTTCCCGAGCCGGGCGAAGTCTAATCGAACAGGGTTGCCGGTCACAACGCTCCGACGACCGAAATACTGTCGCGCGTCTTCGAAGCTCAACGCGGCAGCATCGACAAAGCGAGCCAACACGCGGTTCGTGAACCCCGGCATCGCGTTCGGCTCGACAACCATCGTCGGTATTCGCATCAGCGCGGCCATTAATAGCGTCGGCCCAGCTGAGTAGCCGCCCACTCCGATCGTGACATCCGGTCTGAATCGTCGCAGGATCCGAAATGCAGCGACCAAACTCAGCGGAAGCCCAACCAGCGATTTGATTCTTTCAAACAGCGAGACGCCTTTTAGCGCGCCAACCTTTATCAACTCGAGATCGAACCCCTCGCGAGGAATGATCTTCGACTCAAGCCCGCGGCCCGTGCCGACAAACAGAATCTCGGCCGAAGGGTCGCGCCGCTTGAATTCGCGCGCGATCGCAACCCCCGGAAAGATGTGACCTCCTGTTCCACCCGCAGCAATGATCAACCTCATAGCGATTTTGGATTTTGGATTTCCGATTTTGGATTCGGGAATCTAAAATCCAAAATCTAAAATCCAAAATCGTCAGGCCTTGCTGTGCTTCGAAACGTTCAGCAGCACGCCCGCAGCAAACAAACTGATCGCGAGAGACGAACCTCCTGCGCTCACGAACGGCAGCGGTATCCCTTTCGTCGGCACCAGCGACAGCGTAACGCTGATGTTGAAGAAGGCTTGCGCTACGATCATCGTCGTCAGCCCAATGGCCAGCAACTGGCCGAACAGGTCGGGCGCAAATCGAGCCGCGCGGAATCCCCTCCACGCCAGTAAGGCAAATAACAGCACCAGCGTTGCTGCGCCGATTAAACCCAGCTCCTCGCCGATCACCGCGAAAATAAAATCAGTATGCGGAGCTGGCAGATAAAAGAGCTTTTGTCTTCCTTGCGCGAAACCCATGCCGCTCGGTCCGCCGCTCCCGATAGCGATCATCGACTGGACTGGTTGGAATCCGTAAGTCGTCTGATACTTCCAAGGATCGAGAAAGGCCAGAAGCCTTTGAAACCGCCAGGGCACTAAAAGCATGTACGTGATCGCCGGCACCACCAGCACCGCAAGGCCGGCGAGGTAGCGAACGGGCGTGCCCGCCTGGAACATCATCGTGACGAAGACTAATCCCAGCGCCAACGCCGTACCCAGGTCCGGCTCAACGGCTACCAGCCCGATCAGGGCGGCGCCAACAATACCGGCTTGGACAAAACAAAGCTTCGAGTTTTCGATCTCGCCTGCGTGCTTTTCCAGGAAGAATGCCAAAAACGCCACCAGAGCCAGCTTCGCCATTTCCGATGGTTGAAGGGAGACGTAGCGCCCGTACCTGATCCAACGGTGTGTCTCGTTCAGCTTGGGCAAGAACAACACCACGACCAGCAATGCAATCGTGACCAGCAGCAAAAGTATGAGCACTGAGGGCCGTTTGTAGCGGCGGTAGTCGATCGAGATCGCCGCCGCCATCGCCGCGAGCCCTACAAGCACCCACAAGCCCTGACGTGCGAGAAAGTAGTACTGAGTACCGTAATTCTTCTCGGCGATCATGGCTGACGCGCTGTAAACCATCACGGCCCCAAACAGAGTAATGCCCAGGACAATTGCGAGCATCAGCTTGTCAACTGGCAGCTCGCGTCCTGGATGCGTGCGGGAAGCTCCGTCTCGCCCGAAGACCATGTCGCCTTCGCGCTTCCATCGCGGCGCCGCAACTCTGTCGTTGGTAGTCATCCCTTCAGATTTCAAATCTCAAATAATCTCAAATTTCAAATGCTTCAAATTTCAAATTGCGAAATTGTGCATCGCCAATTCGTAATTTGAAATTATTTTAAAATTTGAAATTTCCCTCAAGTCGTAAGCCGTCCCGTCCAGCCGCTGTGAATCCGGCTCGCAAGTTGATACACAGCCTCCTTGAACACTCGTCCGCGGTGCTCGTAGTTGTCGAACATATCGAAGCTAGCACACGCAGGCGCCAGCAGCACGACGTCGCCCGCGCGAGCAACCTCCATCGCCTGCAGCACGGTGGCTTCCATGGATCGAGCACGAGTCATGGGTCTAGTCCCCTCGAGTTGCTCCGCAATCTTCTTGCTCGCCGCGCCAAGCAGAATAATGTGTTTCACTCGCTCCCGTACCAATGGCGCAAGCACTGTGTAGTCGCTACCCTTGTCTTTGCCTCCGAGAATCACAATGATGTTTCGCTCAAACGCTTCAAGCGCCTTAATCGTAGAATCAACGTTAGTCGCCTTTGAATCGTTGTAGAACTTTATTCCGTCAATCTCGGCGACATATTCGAGTCGGTGCTCGACTCCAGTGAATCGTTTGATTGCCTCGCGAAGAGGAGGTAGATCGCGCTCTTGCGTTCCCATCGCGCAGAACGTTGCGCCCAGCGCGGTCATCACGTTTTCAACGTTGTGCATTCCGGGCAGAGGTATTTCATTAACCCCAATCACTTCCACGTCGCCCGCGTAGTCGGTCAGCATGTTTGTGTGAATGCGCCCGCCTTCGAACCAAACATCCGCGCGATTACCCTCTAGCGTTTCGCGCCCCCGCGAGCTGAAGAAGATTTTTCTGGACGTCACTCCTAGCTTTGACGTCATCTCCGAAACCCCTTTATCCTGGCCGTTTAGCACGGACCAGTCGCCCTCGGTCTGGTTCAAGAATATTCTGTGTTTGGCCTTCACGTAGCTTTCAAATGAGCCGTGCCGATCAAGATGATCCGGCGTGATGTTAGTAACGACGGCGACGTTGACCTGCAATGTGTCGATCATCTCCAGCTGAAAGCTTGAAAGCTCGGCTACTGTCCAGGTCTCGTCAGCAGATTTCTCGATCAAGCTTGTAAGCGGCGTTCCAATATTTCCGCCGACGATCACCGAGGCGCCTGCAGTTCGCATCAGCTCGCCGATTAGCGTCGTCACCGTCGTTTTTCCGTTCGACCCGGTGACACCGATCATGCGCCCGCGAAGGAACCGCCCGGCTAGCTCGGCCTCGCTGATGATTTCAATCCTCGCTCGACGCGCAGCTTCGAGCTGAGGAAGATCAGCAGGAACGCCGGGGCTCAGCACGATCAAATCGGCGTTTTCAAACAAGCTTTCGGGATGACCGCCCAGCGACAACATAACGTCAAGCTTGCGCAACTCGCTCGCTGCTTCTCGAAGCTCTGATTCGGATTTGAGGTCGCTGGCGATCACGACCGCGCCTCGCGAAACGAGCAACCGCGCAGCAGCAACTCCGCTGCGGGCAAGCCCGACCACCAATACTTTCTTGCCTTCAACTGTCATCTGTCATTGGTCATTCGTCATTGGTCATTCGTCATTGGTCATCGATCATCCCCCCGAGCAAGCTGACAAATGACAAGTGACAAATGACAAATGACTATCTCAATTTCAGCGTCGTGAGGCTCAGTAGCGCGAACAATATAGCGATAATCAAAAACCGGAAGACTAGCTTCGGCTCCATGCGCCGGGAGATCTCCGGTGGATACATCAGCTCGAAGTGATGATGTATCGGGGTCATCTTGAATATCCGTCGGTGAAACACCTTGAACGAAGTCACTTGCAGAATCACCGACACCGCTTCGATCACAAAAACCCCGCCAATCATCACCAACAGGAATTCCTGCTTGATCATCACCGCAATCGCGCCGATTGCGCCCCCGATTCCAAGCGCGCCCACGTCACCCATGATTACTTCCGCCGGAGGCGCGTTGAACCACAAGAACCCCAAACTCGCACCGGTCAGAGCCGCGCAGAAGATCGTCAGCTCGTGGATGTCCGGATTGTGCTGCAATCCCAGGTACTCCGCGAACTGCACATGGCCGCTGACGTAGGTGAATCCAGTGAGCGCGGCCGATGTGACTACGGTCACTGAAATTGCAAGCCCGTCTAGACCGTCCGTCAGATTCACCGCGTTGGAAAAGCCGACTACTACCAGCGGCAGAAAAACCAGCAAATAAATCGGCCACCAAATCTCTGGGTTAAACGTCTTGATGAACGGCACGCTCAACCTGGTGCTGTAGGTCGTCAAGAACTTGAGCGCCAGCCCGAACGCAATCGCGACCGAAAACTGCAACCCAAGCTTCTGCTTTCCGGTAAGCCCCAAATTGTGGCGCCGCATTACCTTCAAGTAATCGTCCGCAAACCCTATCGCGCCATATGCCAGTGTCGTTATGACTGCTATCCATACAAACGTAACCGCAAGATCGGCCCACAACAGAGTCGAGATCGCGACTGCCAGCAAAATGAGCACGCCGCCCATCGTTGGCGTTCCGCGTTTAGTCTGATGCCATTTTGGGCCTTCTTCACGGACATATTGCTCGATCTGAAACTTCCTGAGCAGCCGAATCATTCGGGGCCCGAACAACAGGCTTATCAGCAGCGCGGTCATCGCTGCACAGGCCGAGCGAAAAGTGACCTCCCGGAACAGTCGAAGAAAAGACAGGCTGTCGTGAACGTTCTGAAATAATCTCAGATAGTAGAACATTCAGCCTCTGCCCGCCTCAGCAACTTCCTTTCGCGGCATCACCTGTCTTGGGCATATGTGAGTCCTGCGTCCTCTCAAACGTCCGCTTCATTCGTTCGACCACAATCTCCGTTTTCACTCCACGCGATCCCTTCACTAGAATTAAGTCTCCCGCTCGCGCTTCGCCGGTCAATATCTCTGCCGCTTGCTCCGGCGTCTCGACGAAGACAGCGTCTCTCATCCCTGCATTCCGCGCGGCCTCGACGATGTGTCTCGCAAGCCCGCGAACGCCAATCAATTTGTCGATGCCCAGCAAAGATATCCGTCTCCCAGCTTCGCGATGAATCTCCGCCCCCGAGGCGCCAAGCTCGAGCATCTCTCCCGCGACAACGATCCTTCGCTTACACTCGCGGTTGTCGAGCATCGTGCGAACCATTCCCAGCAACGCTTGCGGGTTTGAGTTATAGGAATCGTCGATGAGCGTCAACCCTTCTCGAAAGTGCAATACTTCGCCGCGCATCTTCGGCGCGCGGGTCCCTTCCAGTGCCGCCGCGATTTCTTCGAGCGGCGTCTTGTAGTGATCGGCAACCGCCGCAGCCGCAATTGCGTTGTAGATATTATGTCGTCCTGCGATCGGTAATTTCACAGGAATTTCACCGCGCGGCGTCGCGAGCAAGAAGCCGCTGCCGCTAAGGCCGTTTGCCCGAATCTCACGCGCCATCACGTTCGCGTTGCGCTCAATTCCGAACGTCAAACTGAGGATGTCATCTCGCCTTCGCGCCATTGCTGCGACCCGGTCATCATCCGCATTCAGGACCGCCACCCCTCCCGGCACTATGCCGGCGACCATTTCAGCCTTCGCCTCAGCGATCTCATCGACCGAGCGAAAGAATTCCAGATGCGCCGGCGCTACGATGGTGACAACTCCAACAGCAGGCGGGGCAATACGAGTCAACCGCGCGATCTCGCCTTTGTGATTCATTCCCATCTCGAAAACTGCGTAATCGAAATCAGACGAGTGCCGCCCGCTGGATTCCATTTCGAGCACCGACAGCGGCAGGCCATAATCGTTGTTCAGGTTGCCCGTGCTCTTAACCACGCGCCCCGCGCGAGCGAGCATCGACGCAGCCATTTCCTTGGTGGTTGTCTTTCCCAGGCTGCCAGTTATGCCGATTACACGACCGTGCCAGTCTTTAAGAACTGAGGCGGCCAGTGACTGAAGCGCTGACAACGTATCGTCAACTATGATGAGCGCCGCTTGTTGCGGATCGATCTCGCGCCCATACTCCGAGTTCAGGAATCCGCGCGATACGACCGCAGCCAACGCGCGGCTCGCGATGGCGTCTGAAACGAAGCGATGCCCATCGTGCTTCTCGCCTCGGATGGCAAAGAACAACTCACCCGCGCCGATCGTGCGTGAGTCAATCGAATAGCCGGTCGGCTCGCGCTCGGCCAGCTCGGTCGCTCCCCGCGCCGCTCGGATGTTCGAACCGAGAATGTTTGCGACTTCACCTAACTTCATGTTGCCTGCTAATCATCGCTTCGCTCGCCACTTCGTGATCGTCGAAATGAATCCGTTGCTCGCCGATGACCTGATATGTCTCGTGTCCTTTGCCGGCTATCACCACAACGTCGCCCTCTCGGGCCTGCTCTATTGCACCCCGGATAGCCTCTCGACGGTCAGTCAGCTTCACATAGGGTCGCGCCGTTCTCCTCAAGCCAACTTCAATGTCTGCGATGATCGCCTCGGGGTCCTCCGTTCGCGGATTGTCAGATGTAACTACCGCGAGATCGCTCAAGCTGGCGGCGATTTCGCCCATCGGCCCGCGCTTGGTGCGATCGCGATCGCCACCGCAGCCGAAGACCGTTATCACCCGTCCCGAGTCACCGGCGACTTCGCGTGCGGTTTGCAACACATTCTTCAGAGCGTCATCAGTGTGAGCGTAGTCCACAATCACGGTGAAAGGCATCGCTTTCGAACCGCTCAACGTCACTTGCTCGAATCGCCCCGAAACGGTTCGGCATTCGGCGACCCCGCGGGCGATGTTCTCCAAACTGGCTCCCAGAGCCAATCCTGTGGCAATAGCACCGAGAATGTTGTAAACGTGAAACCGCCCGACAAGCGGGGAGAATATCTCGACTTCGCCAAGCGGAGTGCCGGCTGTGAACTCCAGCCCTCGCGGACTCAACTTGAAATCATTCGTGCCGACGTCGGTACGGTTGCCAAAACCGTAGCTGATCCGATCACCTTTCGCGGACCCGAACAATCTTCGGCCATACTCGTCGTCGGTGTTGATGATCGAGACTTTCGGCTCCGAGCCGAGAGCTCCGGTAAACAGCTTCGCCTTCGCCTCAAAGTAGTTCTCCATTGTTCCGTGGTAATCCAGATGATCGCGCGTCAGATTGGTGAACACGGCGATCTCGAACTTCAAAGCGTCCGCCCGATGTAGCTCGATCGCGTGCGATGAAACTTCCATCACCGCCGAACGACATCCGGCCGTGACCGCGCGCGCAAGCATTCGCTGAATGTCGGATGCTTCGGGTGTCGTGTTCATCGCGACGGTAGCTTCATCGCCGACTCGATGATTGATCGTTCCGAACATCGCTGATGTGCCTTCGCTCGCTCGAATTATCGAATCAATCAAGTGAGCGGTCGTAGTCTTGCCGTTGGTGCCCGTTATCCCAACCAGCTTCAATCGCTCGGATGGGTGCCTGTAAACCGCAGCCGCCGCGCGAGCCAACGCAATTCGGGAATTCTCTACTCGAAGCCACACAGGTAGAGTCCGGCAGGCAGGAGCGCCAATGCTCGCGCGAGGCGACTCGGAGATTATGGCGACGGCGCCGTTGGCGACCGCCTGACCGACGAACCTATTTGCATCGATTTTCTCGCCGCGAATCGCCACAAAGATTGAACCAGGTCGACAGGCGCGCGAATCGTGCGTGACGTCAAGCGCATCGCAGCCAAGCTGCCCGGTCGCGACACTAGCTTTTATCTCTGTTGCCAATTCTGCGAGATTCAATTTGCCCCTGCTGCTCTGCCTCGCTCCGCATCAGGCCGATCGTTGGCCGCGAACTTTCTGACTGATTCCTTAGAAAGCTTGACGCGACACAAAGTCTCTTGCGAAACGAGCGCGCCCGGCGGCGGGCTCTGCATACTAACAAGGCCATCACCCGAGGCTTTCAGCTTCAACCCCTGCGCAGCGCATAGCGCAACTGCTTCGCGAATTCCCTTGCCTATCAAATCAGGCATAACGACCGTGCCGTACCGCTTAGATGCAGCATCTCGGTTCGCGGCTTCGGCGACGTCAAGCGCGGGCCGCGAGTCAACCTGATTGTCCGCCGTCGGCGGTAGATTTTCGGCGATGAAATCCGCCGTGTCATACACCTGGAAATCACCAGCGACCAGCGATTGCGGATCGTTTTCGGGCGGGACGCCCAGGGCGTGGAGCGCGTCCGCGACCACACGCGCGAAGACCGGCGCCGCAACCGCCCCGCCAAGGTGCACACCAGCGGGTTCGTCTATAGAAACCACGCAGGCAACCTCCGGATTGTCGACCGGCGCGAATCCCGCAAATGACGCTACGTAGCGGGTCTGCGAATACCTCCCGGTTGTCTCGTCAATCTTCTGAGCCGTGCCGGTCTTACCCGCGGCGCGGTAGCCGCCCAACCGCGCAGCCTTGCCGGTACCCTGAACCACAACACCCTCGAGCATCGCCTTCAACGTGGCTGCTGTAGCCTCGCTCACAACCTGGCGTCTTTCGATCTGTGCACCTTCAAGGGCTTCGCCGGAAGGCGAACTGATGCGACTGATCAAATGCGGTTTGACCCATTCTCCGCCGTTTGCGATGCAGGCATAAGCCGCCACCGCTTGCACGGCAGTCACTCCAATCTCGTGACCCATCGGAATCGACCCAATTGTGGTCGGTCCCCACTCGCTGGCAGGCTGGAACAGACCTCGCGACTCTGCTGGCAGCTCGACGCCCGTGCGCCGTCCGAACCCAAACTTCTCGATGTACCTGGCGAGTCTTTCATTTCCTAACTGCATTCCGATCTTGATCGCGGCGACGTTAGATGATTTTGCCAAGGCTTGCGCGGCGGTGAGCACACCGTATGGATGGTCGTGCACAATACGATCGGCGATTCGAATCTGACCGCCGCCGCAATCGATTAAGGTGTTCGGCCGGATGAGGCGCTCCTCGAGCGCCGCTGAATAGGTGACCAGCTTGAATACCGAACCCGGCTCGAAGGCGACTTCAACCGCGCGGTTGCGCCGCTGGATCTCCGTTGAGTCCGAGACTTCGTTCGGATCAAAGGTTGGATAGTTGGCGAGCGCCAGAATCTCGCCAGTAGATGGCCGCAGCACAACGATAGTGCCGCCTCGCGCGTGGCTCGCGCGAACGGCTTCGGCCAACGCTCTTTCAACGTGGCTCTGAATCATCAGGTCGACCGTGAGAGAAACGTTGGCGCCCGGTATCGGATCTTCGAATGAATGATCGTAGGATTTGTTCAAGGCATCGACGTCCAACAACAAGCGCCCGCCTTGTCCACGAATCAGTTTATCGTAGGAAAGCTCGATACCGCCAACGCCCCGCTCGTCGATGTCAACGAAGCCCAAAACGTGAGAAGCTGTAGCGCCGGCCACGTAGAAGCGTTTCATTTCATTTATGAAGCGGAGTCCTTGCATCCCGAGCTTTTCGATTTCCACAACCTCCTCCTCGGTCAGCTTGCGCTTGACGGCGACCAGTGCCCGCGGAGAGGTTAAGCGTTCATATAGATCGTCACGATCGATATCGAGGAGGTCGGAGAGTGTATCAGCCGCTGCATTCGGGTCTGTGATCGCGGCTGGCGATGCGTATAGCGACTTGACCGCCACGGAGCGCGCAAGCTCGCTGCCGTTTCGGTCGCATATTACGCCTCGCAGCGGGAGGAGCTCGATTGCCGCTTGTTGTTGACGGCTGGCGCGACCGAGCAGCCAGTCGTGCTGCTTCACCTGCAACCAGACAAGCTTCGCGCCAATCGCCATCATCCAGAAGACGACTGCAAGTTTGATAATCGTGAGCCGGTCAGAAGCCCTGTGATTTGTTGACATCGCGTTCGTCGCTATCGTTTCTCTTTCCTGTTAGCGTTATCCTGAGTTTTCTTATCAGGACGCTCGAGACCCATTTTCTGGGCGCGCTTTTCAATCTCGACAGGAGAAGAAGCGCGTGCGTACTCAAGTTCGAGCTGACGTATCCGTTCTTCAAGCTCCATCGACTGCTGTCTCAGCCCTTCGGTCTTGTATCCGGTTGAGACCGCCTCGAAATGCTGGCGCGCGCTGAGCACGAACCCGAACGATAGAAGCGCCCCCGCTACTCCGATCGCTGCGAGCCAGCCTATGACGCGTGAGCTTACCGGTCGCGCAACGGGTCGATTCTGAATCACTTTGTCTGGAAAGAAACGGTCTGTCATCAGCATACCTCTTGATTTAAGAACAACCTGCGGCACTTCGGGGCCTGGGAGTGTTTTGCTTCTAGAGCCTCTCACAAACTCGCAGAAGAGCGCTGCGCGAGCGAGGATTGCGCGCGATTTCTTCTGCCGTAGGGCGCACCGGTTTGCGAGTCAATACGCTGACGCGATGCCTCGCGCCACAATGCTCGCATATGATGCCGTCTGTCCCTTGTTCCCGTCCGCTTCGCGATCTTTGCGGCTCGCAGAGGCATCGGCCAGACTCTCGCAAGAAGGAGCGTTTGACGATTCGATCCTCCAGCGAATGGAACGAGATGATCGCCAGCCGCCCTCCGTGAGTGAGCGCTGAAATCGCATCCGGGATGAATCGCTCCAACGACCGAAGCTCATCGTTTACCGCAATTCGGAGTGCCTGAAACGTACGCGTGGCCGGGTGAATGCGCCAACGGCCCGGAACGTTGAGCGCCCGCACTACTATGTCAGCGAGCTGCTTTGTCGTGGTTATCGGTCGGCGATCGCGTTCCTGAACAACCCGGCGAGCGATCTTCCGCGCTCCGCGCTCCTCTCCGTATTCAAATATCAGACTTGCAATCTCCTGCTCGGTTCGCTGGTTCACCAAATCGGCCGCCGTCTGGCCGGAGGTCTGATCCATCCGCATGTCCAGCTGCGTGTCGGAGGCAAAGCTGAACCCGCGCTCGCTGCGCTCGAGCTGAAACGACGAAACTCCCAAATCAGCCAGAATGCCACGAGCTTGGTTGACTCCCGCCTCCTCAAGAATCGTCGCGATATCCTCGAAGTTCGCATGGACGAGTTTTATTCTTTCTTCAAACAGCGATAATCGCTCGTGCGAAACAGCGAGCGCTTCTGAATCCAGGTCTATTCCAATGACCCGCGCCTGATCGGACGCGGCCAGCATCGCTCGCGCGTGACCGCCAACGCCGACGGTGCAGTCGACAAACAGCCCGCCTTGCTGCGGTTGCAGCCACCGGATGACCTCTTCGAGTAAGACCGGTTCGTGCAGATCATCCATCAAATCCCTAATGCCGCTAGGCTGGCGTTGTCTTCATCGGTGAACTGCTGGCTGTCGATTCGCGCCTTGAACTTCTCCAGCTCCCATACCTCAAGGTATTGCAGATAACCTAGCACTGCCACGTTTCCCAGCAGCGCGGCGCTCGACCGAAGCAGAGGATGAATCAATATCCTTCCTTGCGAGTCCACCTCCGCGAGCTGCCCATAGTAGTTTGTTCGATCCAAGAATTTTCTGACTGAAGCGTCGCTCGTGCCCCTCGATTGAAGCTTCTCTTCGATCTTCATCCACTCTTCCATTGGGTACAACCGCGCGCATTCTCCCGTGAGACTGGTTACATAGAACTCGGAGTCGTAGTGTTCATCAACAAAGCGTCGATACGGCGCGGGAAGCTTGATGCGTCCCTTGTCGTCCATCCTGACCGTGTAATGTCCTCTCAACATCTTACAGTCTCAAGTCCGCGCTACTCCAATCCCAATTGATCCACTTCGTTCCACTTTATTCCACTCCGTCGCCGTATCGTACGTCAGATGGGAATCAGTGTCAAGCTTGAAATTATTAAATGAAAAGAAGTTGCCGCCCGGCGATTCGCGGCACTGGCCGGCCTATTGGGATGGACTGTCAACCATGGTCCAGTCGCAATCGAAATCAATCAGGTTCCTTCGTTTTACTTGACCAACACTTCGACGGTTCGTATTATGTTCCGTGCTCTTCACGGCGTCAGAACAGCATCTCACCGAACAACAGGAGAGTCGACGATGACACAACAGGAACACGGCGCGATTGTGTGGCACAACGGCAAGCTGATCCCCTGGCAGGAAGCTACCGTTCACGTGATGTCTCACGTCGTGAACTATGGGTCGTCGGTCTTCGAGGGTATACGTTGCTACGACACGCGGCGAGGCTCGGCGATCTTCAGACTCGACTCGCACATCGAGCGACTGTTCAATTCGGCGCACATCTACCGAATTCAGATCCCTTTCAGCTACGATGAAATAGTCGAGGCTTGTAAGTCGCTCGTCTCGGCCAACGAATACAAGGAATGCTACCTGCGTCCTATCATCATTCGCGGCTACGGCACATTCGGAGTGGATCCCTTTCCCTGCCCCATCGAGAGCTACATCTGCGCGTGGCAGTGGGGTAAATACCTCGGCCCGGAAGCGCTCGAACAGGGCGTCGACGTGTGCGTATCGAGCTGGACTCGAATCGCGCCAAACACGTTGCCGTCGATGGCCAAGGCCGGCGCCAACTATATGAACTCCCAACTCATAAAGATGGAAGCCAAGGTCAACGGTTACGTTGAAGGGATCGCGCTGGACCCCGAGGGTTACATCAGCGAGGGTTCGGGTGAGAATGTTTTTCTGGTGAAGAATGGAACGGTGATGACGCCGCCGCTTTATTCAACCATCCTGCCCGGCATCACCCGAGACACGGTGATCAAGCTTTGTGAGCGCGCGGGCATTCCGGTGCTCGAGCGAGCGATACCGCGCGAGATGCTTTACATTGCGGATGAGGTATTCTTCACCGGGACCGCGGCTGAGATCACGCCAATTCGCTCAGTGGATAAGGTCCAGGTCGGCGTCGGTCATCGAGGCTCAATAACGGCCGAGATTCAAAGGCAATTCTTTGACATCATCTCCGGGGAGACCGAAGACGAGTACGGCTGGCTAACTCCCATCGAAACGCCGAAGGCAGCAGCTCAGCGCGAGCAACAGGTGATCTAGAAGACGCCGCCTGTCCGAGCTAGCGTGGTAGAGCGAAAGCAACGTAACTCCCGCCCGATGGGTCCTTCGACTTGCCACCACCTGCCGCGATGACCACGAATTGCCTTCCGTCCACCTCATAGGTCGCAGGCGTTGCGTTGCCCGCCGCGGGCAGAGTCGCCTCCCAAAGCAGATTTCCGGTTTTCTTGTCGAAGGCGCGAAACTTCTTGTCATAACAGGTCGCGCCAATGAATATGAGCCCTCCGGCAGTGACTAGCGGGCCGCCGTAATTTTCGCTTCCCGTATTGGACATTCCTTTCGCCGCCAGCTCCGGGTACTCGCCGAGCGGGATCTTCCACGCGTATTCTCCGGTCTTGAGATCGATAGCGTTAAGCGTGCCCCAGGGGGGCTGGACTGCGGGATAACCATCGGGATCGAGGAATTTTTTGTACCCGTCGCTCAGGTACTTCATGTCCATAGGCGAGGGTCCCACGGCAACAAGTTCCTGCTCCTCACCTTTGATTACATAATTCAGGACGGCCCTTATCCCGTCGCGTCCGAGTCGAGCGAAGGATGGCATCCGTCCGCTGCCTTGAAAGAGTAGCGTCGTGAGCTCCGATTCAGTGTAGCGATCAGTTGTTCTGCGAAGCGAGGGGAATTCCGGTGGCGCTCCACTCAAGTCAGCGCCGTGACAGCTCGCGCATTCCTTGGTGTAGAGTTCCTTGCCGTTCACTCTCCTGGAAACAGGCCGGGCTTCCACCATCGTGAGAATCCAGGCCATCTCATTCGAGTTTACGTACAGAAGCCCGGTCTCCGGGTCGAAGGCCGATCCGCCCCATTCGGCGGCCCCGTCGTAGCCCGGGAAGATGACCGTGCCCTCGTGGCTTCCCGGAATGAACTGCCCTGCGCTCCGCAGTTTCTTGAAACGCTCCAGCACAGCCGTGTGCGCTTCGGGCGTGCGCTGGGTGAGCAGATCCACCGTGAGCTGCTGACGCGCAAACGGTTTAGGCTTGACCGGCAAGGGCTGCATCTCCGCGGCAACCTCTCCCTCGATGTCAGAGGGCGGATACTTTCGGTATTCAATCGGGAAGAGAGGTTTGCCCGTCTCGCGCTCGAACATGTAGACGTGTCCCGACTTCGTAGTCTGGGCTACAGCGTCCACAAGACGGCCATCGTGGTTGATCGTTACCAGGGTCGGCGGCGAAGGAAAGTCGCGATCCCAGATGTCGTGACGCACCGCTTGAAAGTGCCAGACTCGCTCGCCGGTATCCGCTTTCAGCGCGATCAGGCAATTGGCGAACAGATTATCGCCGACCCTGTTCGCCCCGTAGAAATCGTATGCGGCTGAGCCCGTCGGAACGAACACGAGACCACGCTTCTTATCCAAAGCCATCCCCGCCCAGTTGTTCGCGCTGCCCGTGTACTTCCAGGCGCCCTGTGGCCACGTCTCGTAACCGAATTCGCCCGGGCGAGGAATCGTGTGAAAGGCCCACCGCAATTTGCCGGTAGTAACTTCATACGCGCGTATATCTCCAGGCGGCGTGGGCAGAGTCTCGCTTGTGATGCTTCCCACAATCAACAGATCCTTGTAGATGATCCCCGGCGTCGTCATCGAAATCATCTCCTTCTCGCCGGGTCGCAAGTTTTCGCGAAGATCAATCCGTCCCTCAGCGCCGAAGCTGACCACGGGTTTGCCGGTCTTCGCATCCAGTGAGTAAAGATACTGGCGCACGGTGGCGAAAATTCGTTCCTGTTTTCCATCCGACCAGTAAGTGATCCCGCGATTGCGCATCGTCCCGAGAACCTTCCGGCCCTGATTAGGATCGAACCGCCACAGCAGCTTGCCGCTCGCCGCGTTGAGAGCAATGACGTTTACCATTGGCGTCGTCGCGTAGAGCACGCCGTTTACAACAAGGGGATTGCATTGCATTTCTGAGCGCGGGAAAGCATCGCCAGTCTCGAAGGTCCAGGCGATCTTGAGGTCCTTCACGTTCTTCCGATTGACTTGCGTCAGACTCGAATAGTGCAAGTTCTCTGGACCGCCGAGATATATGGGCCAGTCTTTCCCGGCGCCGCTCTGCAGTAACGCGTGTGCGCCGCCCCAGTTAAACGAGCTCGGTATCGCAACACCAGAAATAAAACCAAGAGTGACCAGGACGCGAACCAGTCGTTTATTCGCACTCATACTTTTGTCCGATTCAATTGTCGCTCAGCAGTCGCGGAATGACCCGCACGATCAACTCAGCAAGCTGCTTTCCTGCCCGTGCGCCAACCTCGATCACTTCGTTGTGGTTTATCTCTCCGGTTGAGAGCCCGGCCGCGATGTTCGTGATGCACGAAATCGCAAGCACCTTCATCCCACAGTGACGGGCTACGGTCGCTTCTGGCACTGTGGACATTCCGACCGCGTCGGCCCCCAGCTTGCGAACCATACGAATCTCGGCGGGCGTCTCGTAAGACGGGCCGCGAAGCGCCATGTAGACTCCTTCGTGCAACACAACGCCTACCTCCCGAGCTGCTTCGTGCGCGACTTCCACGTAAGCCGGCGTGTACACCTCGGTCAGGTCCTGGAACCGAGGGCCGAAGCGCTCGTCGTTGGGACCTCGCAAGGGGTTCTCGCCCATCATGTTTATGTGGTCGGTGATAACCATCAGCGAACCGGGCGATAGATGAGGAGCCGTGCCGCCCGCGGCGTTGGTTAGGATCAACGACCGGATTCCCATGATGCTGAACACCCGCACCGGCAGCGTTACGTCTTCCATCGAGTAGCCTTCGTAAAAATGAAGTCGCCCCTTCATCAACACAACATCGATGCCGCCGCAAGAACCCATAATCAGCTTTCCGTCGTGACCCTCAACGGTCGATGTGACGAAGTGAGGTATCTCTCCAAACGGGATATCGATCGCATCCTCGACCGCATCAGCCACGCCGCCTAGTCCCGATCCGAGCACGACCGCTACGCGCGGCGCGCTCGAATGTGCTTGCGCCTGGACGTAGCGCGCAGCTTCAGAAGCTCTGTCGTAGAGCGTGATCGCCACTACTTCTCCTTGATGTACGGCGTGCCGATAGCACCCGGCGGCTTAGCTCTGCCTATGAATCCGGCCAGCACTACCATCGTCAGCACGTAGGGAATAATTTGAATGAACTGCACTGGAATCGGGACGACGCCTTGCATCTGATCCGACATCGCCTCGGCGAAACCAAACAACAGGCACGCGAGGAACGCGCCGACTGGATGCCACTTGCCGAAGATCAAGGCTGCCAGCGCGATGAAGCCGCGACCTCCAGTCATGTTTCGCGTGAACAGAGAATTCTGCGCGATCGACAAGTAAGCCCCGCCGATCCCGGCAAGCAATCCGCTCAACAACACGCCGGAATAACGCAGCCGAGAGACGCTCACTCCCGCCGTGTCTGCGGCCTCCGGATTCTCGCCCACGGCACGCAATCTCAGCCCAAACCGCGTGCGAAACAGAATATAATAGCTGACAGGAACGAGCGCGAAAGCCAGGTAGGAAATCGGCGTGTGTCCCGACAGCAGTTGCTTCAGCACTGGAACTTGATCGATCAACGGGATGTGCCATTCCGGAAGCGTTTGCTCGCGCGGGAGCTGAGGCGTCGAGCCAGTCGATTCAAACAATGCGCCCGACACCAGCGGGGGCACGCCGAGAAACAAAATATTGATCGCGGTGCCGACGACCACTTGATCGGCTTTGAACTGAATTGACGCCAGCGCGTGAATGAGCGCAACCAATAACCCCGCGGTCGCCGCTGCCATGAGCCCAATCCACGGATTGCCTATCTTCACCGTCACAGCCGATGCCGTGAACGCGCCTGCCAACATTATGCCTTCAAGGGCGATGTTGATAACCCCTCCACGCTCCGAGTACATCCCGCCGAGCGAGGCCAGCGTAAGGGGCGTGGCATACCTCACCATCGACGCGAGCAGCGATAGGCTGATTATCGTCCGAAGCATTAAGTCTTGTACGGGCGGCCCGCCGTGGCCGCCCCTTTCTCCAAGGACCGCCCGCCTGCCAATGAGGGGCGGCCACGGAGGGCCGCCCATACAGGTCAAACCCTTCCCAAGATTCGTCGCGCGCCGCCTCGAAACATCGCTTCGCAAGCGACAAACAATATGATTATCGCCTGCAAGATCACCACCCAATCCTTCGACACGTTGTCGGTGAAGATATCGATGAACAAGCCGGATCTTATCAACGCTCCGAATAGAATCGCAGCAAGCAGCACGCCCACGGGATGATTTCGCCCCAGCAACGCCACCGCGATCCCGGTGAATCCGTAGTTCGCCGAGAAGTTGTGATAGTACCGATAGCGATAACCCAACACGTCGTTGATGCCGACCATCCCCGCCAGCATCCCGGAGATGAACATCGCGATCACGATATTTCGCGCGATTGAAATGCCGCCGTACTCCGCGGCCGACGGGCTAATCCCCACCGCTCGAAGCTCGTAGCCCCATTTGGTCTTCCACAGAAACACGTAAACAATCAGACACGCCGCCAGCGCCAGCAGGAACGCCAGGTTCAATGGCAAGCGATCCGGAAAGTTGATGCCCAAGGGAGCCAGCAGCGCGCTCATTCGCGGGATGTGCGGACCAACAACTTTGCCACCCACCTTCTCGGCTATCGGCAATGTTTCGAGTATAGGATCGCCCTGCTTGCGATAATGATATTGAGTGAAATAACTCACCAGCCCTGCCGCGATGAAGTTCATCATGATTGTAGTGATGACCTCGTGCGCGCCGAACCTGGCCTTGAGCAAGCCGGGTATGCCCGCCCAGACGCCGCCGGTGATGACGGCCGCCAGCATCGCGAGCAGCATCACGAGCAGTGCCGGCCAGCCAGGTAACACCAATCCAACCCACGCCGTCGCGAAAGCTGCGGCGATGAGCTGACCTTCAGCGCCGATGTTCAGCAACCCGCACTTGAATGCGACCGCCACCGCCAGTCCGGTGAAAATCAACGGCGTCGCATAAAAAAGCGTGTAACCTATGCCGTCAACAGATCCGAACGCGCTGGTCAGGAATAACTCGTAGACCAGCAGCGGGCTGTCGCCCACCATCCAGACGATGACTCCACCGACCAGAAACGCGGCGACGACAGCAATCAGCGGGAATAACAGTTCTCTGAGTAGAGCCTTCATAAACACATGTACGGGCGGCCCTCCGTAGCCGCCCCTCTCCCGTCACGAGACGAGCCATTGAATGAGGGGCGGCCACGGAGGGCCGCCCTTACATGCTATCATCGCGTTCATCGCCGCGTTGATTTGAAGTAACCCAACATGCAAGCCATCACCACTCCGATAATCGCAGCTATCAATGCGGCGGTCGCCGTGCCTCGCCAGATATCGGGCCGTTCAACCCGTCCCGGCAAAATTTTTTCGACCAGGTGAGTCTTTTGAGTCGTGGTGGGCGACGTGTTGTTCGCTTTGACCTCTTCCAGATCGCTCTCGAGTTTGACTGCAAACGCGCGATCGGCGGGCGACGAGGCGATCTCTCTCAGGCGTTGTTCGAGTTGTTGCTGGCGTTCGAGATGCGGCGCGATCGCTTCATCGAACAGCTTTTCATGGCGCGCCACAATTTCATCCGCGACAACCTGCGCGAGCCTCACCGACTCGTCGTCAGATTCAGATTTCGCGGTTACTCGGATCAATATCGCGTAGATCGAGTGCGGCACGCCGGATTCAACTGCGCTCACCTGAACGCTCCGCGCGAGCAGACCGGGTTTCACGCCGGCTTTCGCAGCAACATCCTGTATGAAGCCCGGACTATTTGCGATCTCAACCGTAACATAAATATCCTTGAGCGGCTTACTCCACACGCGACCAACCTCGATCAGCGCGGCGGCAGTATGGAGCACCGGTTGTCGCAGCGCCATCACGGCCGACAGCCCACTCGCAACTACAACGAGGATGATGATCAGCCATTTCCCCCGCCACACCCAACGAAAAAAACCATCGAGCCGGACTTCATCGTCGTAGGCTTCTCGTTCTTCTTCGGTAGTTGCAACCAAGTTTGTTTATTCCTGCCTTTCCAGCATCAGCACGTCTTCAAATCGCACGACAACCCTGAAGTTCTTGTTGATGTACTCGCGCATCGGCTCGTACCTCTCAGCCGCAAGCACATCGTCGCTGGTGATTATCAGTTTAGTTTGGCTCTTGTCAATTCGCTCGAGCGTCGCGGCGCGTTCCTGCTCGGTTACGCCGACACCAATCCAAAACTGTGCGTTGGAAATATTTCGACGATCCGCCAGAAAAAGAAACGAGGATCCGGCGTCGGATTGCGCGAAGGCGTAGCCTCCGGGGGCAACCTGTTGTTGGACGTAACTCACCACGTCGTCGATCAATCTTGCTGTCGCCTCAGGAAACAACACTCGGCGGCCGCGCTCGATATTGAGCTCTTTCCGTGCCTTGAATTTAAGACCGCTCTCGAAGTAAGTGCCAAGGAACAGACGCGCTTCCATCAGCACGAATACTATCGGCAGCACTGCGATAGCAAGCCGGAATCCTGTAGCGCCAGCCGAGAGACTTCTTACCGCGGGCCGCAACACGTAGAGCAAATAAAAGAGCGCGAGCATAACGAAAGGCATTGCAGCGATGGACTGCTCGCGAGCGAAGCGCGGGAACAGTTCCATGAAAGAGGCCGCGGCGAAAACAACCACGATCACTAGATGGCGGCGACTAGTCGCCGAGACCTCTTTGCTGAACAGCCCAACAAGTAAACCGCAACCGAGCACAAGCATCGGCAGATAGAAGATTATCTGATTCACGTCGGCCTGATTTCCACGCAACAGGAAAGCAGAAGTCGTGGCGATCGAGAGCACCCAAAGCGAAACGGCCGTCAGGCGATGCGCTTTCAGCTTGTAAGATGCATACGCGGTCACGGCCAGCAACACCATTAACAGCGCCGGCGTGACCGGCGAAAGAGGAATCGCCAGGCGGTTAAGAAGAAACTCGCCCGGACCAAAAAGCAGAGTCTTTATCATTGGCCTGAGCGCTCGATTGATCGCCATGTAAACGACCGTCGGCGCTACGGCCGCTGCGAAACCGAGCAACAACACCAACACCCTGTATGGGTGGCCCTCCGTGGCCGCCCCTCCTCGCTTAAACGCTGCCCCATCGGAAGGAGGGGCGGCCACGGAGGGCCGCCCATACAAGAGCAGGATCAACGAGCCTGCAAGCGCATAAGCGCCAATGTTGTGTTTGAATAACGCAACCAAGCCGAGCGACGCACCGGCGAGAAAGATCGACACAAGGTTTTGCCGATTCACATTCCGCAATAACAAGTACATTGCCAGCGCCAAGAAAAATGCGCCGTAATGCATCGGCACCGATTTGAAGGGTCCATTCGGTCTCAGCCACACGAGCGATGACAGCGCCGCCACCAACGCCCACGCTCTCGGCATCAATTGGCGGCCTGCGAGATAAATCATCACAACCGTCGCGGCTTTGAACACCAGAACTCCGAGCAGCGCGGCGTACAACGAAACACCAAGCCACTTGAACAGCGCGGCGTTCAGCCAGAAAGTCGCCGGCGGGTAAAGCGTATGAAAATCACGGTAAGGCACTGAGCCTTCCAGCACGCGCTCCGCGGCGCAGAGGTTGTAGCCGATCGAATACGAGAGAACATTCGCGCGGTTGAAAAGAAAGCCGTAGACTCCAACTGCAGCGACAGCTACAGCGGCGAGTGACAGAATTTCAAAAGCTCGCTCTCTGCTCGACGCCGCGCTGTCAATTAAAGGTGAGCTTATCGCTTGC
Organism: Blastocatellia bacterium; assembly: GCA_036505875.1. GTDB lineage: Bacteria > Acidobacteriota > Blastocatellia > UBA7656 > UBA7656 > Onstottus_A. Next base: position 37,917 of record DASXSR010000124.1, read on the forward strand.
TGCATCGCTAAACGGCTTCCTCAGACCGTAGACCGCAATGTCGGATACAGTTCCGATGTGATCGTAGCCCGTGGCGATGAAATCCTGAATCTCGCGGTTCGCGGCCACGTCTTGAACGATGATGAGCTTGGCGCGGCGATCGGCGATCATCTTCATCACCGCGTCTCTCTCTTCGCTGCTGATCCCCACCGACCTCCACCACAGGAATCGAGTTGGGTTCCGGCGAGCGGCAAGAAAGTAGAGAGCGCTCCCTCGCTGCGCGAACGAAAAGATGTAGTCGTCGGGCGCGCTATTATCTTGAATGAGTCGCACGAGTCCTTCCGTCAGATCAGCCTGTTTCTCCTCGACCAGGATCCCGCGCCCGCGTTCGATTGTTAGCTCGCGGTTGTCCTTGAAATGGAAGCTCGAATCAAACTGCGGCACCCAGGTGTCTCGAATCCCGGCGAGCACCAAGAAAACAAGCGGCGCTGACGCGACTAGCAAAGCTACCCGACAAGGCGAGGATTGATCCTTGAAATACTGCTTCAACGCCGGCAAGCACTGCGCCAGGAACACACAGAAAAACAAGAACACCGGCGGAAGCACCCGAACAAGGTGATAATAATCAGCTCTTGGAAATACTTCGAGGTATACGGCTATCGCAAACAAGCCGGTTATCGTTAGCGCTCCGTTGTCTTGCCACCAGCGCTGAATGTCTCGCTCGTTCTTGAACCGCCGCAATCCAAGAACCAGGGCGGCCGTAAAAACGAGAGGTGGAAAGTAAGCAACCGAAGCAATCGCAGAGTCTCTGAGGAAGGTTGCTCTCGCGGGCGTCAGCAGTACGACCGAGCCGACGATAATCATTGTTGCAACGAAAGCCCCGAAGAAGCGCGAAGCTTTTCGATTCACGACCGTTCCCACAATCACCACGCCGAGCAAGGCTAACACAGCCGGCAGAACGAGGCTTGCAGGCGGAAGCGTCACCGAGCGCGTTTCGCTATATTCAGCCGCGTGATGTAAGAAGTGATTGACCATCGCGCCAAGAGCGTGAACGCGAACCAGATAAGCGACAAGCGCTCCGACGATAACGCCAAATCCAATCAAATAGATCGCTATCGACTTGATCGCCGCGCCGAACTGGCGAGTCGTCATCAGTTCTCTCGCTGCGATTAACAGCCCGACTGCGGCAACCAGCAGAACTCCAACGTTGTACTTGAGGACGAACACCGCGCCGGTCGCCAATCCGCACAGCATGAGCCAACGCGCGCCACTCCTTTCGTTGTAGTTCAGCATACAGATCAAAGCTGCGAGCGCAAACAGCATTAGGTACTGGTCGGGGTAGACATTGAAGATCTGCTGATGCCCGATCCAGGCGAGGGAGAGCGCCACCGGAACGAGCGCGGCCCATCTATTGGTCAAGCGCTGACCGATGTGGAACAAAACCAGCAGAGTGATCAGCTTGAAGCCGAAGAGGCCTATCCGCGTAGCCATCAGCGTTGCGCCGAACGCCTTCATCAACAGCGCGTTCACCCACAGAATGCCGGGAGTGTAATTGAACAGGAAATCTCGATAGGGGACCTCGCCCTGAAGAACTCGCTCGGCGGGAGCGATATTGTAGCCGATCACCGA